>JACESO010000066.1 GCA_013911745.1 Sphingobium sp.
GCGACGGTGGATTTGAGGCGCATCAGTTCGGCCAGCATCTCCGCCCGGCGGATGACGGGGATGCGGTTTTCCAGCGCCAGTTCGACTTCCGGGTTGCCGCGCTTGATCGCGGTGGATGTGACGACCACGGCGGCATCGCCCAGATTTTCGGCCTTGTGGCCGATCATCACCTTGATACCCTTGCTGCGCAGCCCCTCGATCACATAGCCCTCGGCCATGTCCGACCCTTGGACCGAGTAGCCGAGATTGTGCATCACCTCGGCAATGCCGGACATGCCGATGCCGCCGATGCCGATGAAATGGATCGTGCCGATGTCGGTGCCGACACCCTTCATGCGGGAACTCCCTGGAGATTGAGCGTGGTCGGCGTCGGGCCGACTTTGATAGGATCATTCATGATCGGCGCCTTGCCGATGCTTTCGAGCAGATCGGCCATGTCGCGCGCAGCGTTGGGGCGGCCACAGTTCCAGGCGCGCTTGGCCGCGTTCTGGAGCGCGCCGGGCTCCATCGCCATCTTCTGCATCTGCTTGGCGAGTTCGACGGCGGTGAAGCGCGCCTGCGGGATGGTGCGCGCGCCGCCCGCCTCGGTCATTTCACGGGCGTTGGCGGTCTGGTGATCGTCCATGGCGCTGGGCAGCGGGATGAGGATCGCCGGCCGGCCCGCGCAGGTGAGTTCCGCCAGCGTCGACGCGCCTGCCCGCGCGATCACCAGATGCGACCAGCCGAGCTTTTCGGGCACATCGTTGAAATAGGTGGCAAGGTCGGCGGGGATTTCCATCTCCGCATAGACCTTCCGCACGCGCTCGATGTCCTCGGCGCGGCATTGCTGCGTCACCTGAAGCCGGCGGCGCAGCGCGACGGGCAGCATGGACAATCCCTCGGGCACCACGCTCGACAATATGGTCGCGCCCTGGCTGCCGCCGATCACGAGCACGCGGAACACGCTTTCGTCGGTCAGAGCGGGGAATTCCTCTTCGCGCAGCTGCTTCACTTCCTCGCGCACCGGATTGCCGACCAGATGCACCTTGTCGGCATGACGAGGCTTCAAACGCTGTACATCGGGATAGGCGGTGGCGATGGCATTGACCCGGCCCGCGAGCAGGCGGTTCACGCGGCCCAGCACGGCATTCTGTTCGTGGATGGCGGTCGGGATGCCATCCGCCAGCGCGCCCAGCAGCGCGGGCATCGCCGGATAGCCGCCGAAGCCCACCACGGCAGTCGGGCGGAATGTTTCGTTGAGGCGGCGGGCCATGGCGCGTCCGGCGAGGATCGCCTTCAGCGCGCCGGGCCAGCTCATCGGGTTCTTCGTCATGCGTCCGGCGGGCATGACGTGAACCTGCGCGCTCTCGAAGATACCGGGGATCTTCGCGCCGCGCTCGTCGGTGACCAGCGCCACGCGATGGCCCCGCGCCATCAGTTCCTCCGCTACGGCATGGGCGGGAATCATATGACCCCCCGTCCCCCCGGCGGCGAGGACGAAGTGACGGGAAATGCTCATCGACCACTCCATTTGACGACCGTGTGCCGACCCATGAAGGGATTGCGCCGCGTGAATGCGAGCAGCAGGCCGACGCCGATACAAAGCGCCAGCATAGAGGAGCCGCCATAGCTGATAAAGGGCAGCGTCATGCCCTTCGACGGAAAAATCTGCGCATTGACGCCCATGTTGATGATCGCCTGCAACCCGAACTGGGTGGTGAGGCCGGCGGCGGCGAGGATGGTGAAATTGTCCTCCTCGTCCAGCAGGCGCAGCAGCACACGGACGACGATGGCGAGATAGACGCAGGCGATGGCGATGCAGGCGAGCAGGCCGAACTCCTCCCCGATGACCGAGAAGATATAGTCGGTATGCGCTTCGGGCAGGCGGAACTTGTTCTGCCCGCCGCCCGGCCCGACGCCGGTGAAGCCGCCATGGGTGATGGTGCGGAACGCAAGATCGGTCTGGTCCGGCCCGGTGTCCATCTGGACGCCGATGCCTAAGAAGTCGTTGATCCGCTGACGCCCGTTTTCATAGAACATATAGACAGCGACAAGGCCCGCGAGGCCCGCGCCGCCCAGCATCGCGATCCAGCGCATCTCCAGCCCTGACAGTAGCAGCAGGCAGCCCCAGCAGGCGAGGAAGATCACGGTCTGGCCGAAGTCGGGCTGGCGCATCAGCACCGCCGCGATCAGCAGCGTCATCGCGCCGGTCAGCGGCATCACCGGCAAAGTCTTATCCTTCGCGCGCAGCGACAGCAGCCAGGCGATGGTGACGACATAGGCGGGCTTGAGGAATTCAGAGGGCTGGAACCGGAAGCCGGGCAGGTCGATCCAGCGTTTCGCGCCGTTCACCGTGCTGCCCAGGATCGGCACCGCCAGCAGCATCAGGAAGAAGAAGGCGCAGAAGAAGATGGCGAGCCGCCGCGCCTGCGGCCGGGGCAGCATGGAGATGACCAGCATGATGGGCAGGCCCAGGAACACCCACATCAGCTGGCGGTAGAAATAGATGAGCGGATTGACGGCGACCGTCGCGGTCGACCGGTCGATCGCGGCGACGGGCGAGGCGGCGGCGACGGCGACGAGGCCGATCGCCATCAGCGTGACGATCAGCGACAGGAGGACGCGGTCGATCTCCCAGAACCAGATGGCGAGCGCGGTCCGCTCGCGCGGGACGGTGCGGCCCTTGAAGCCCTTCACCAGTTCGCCCGGTCTGAACATGCCCGTTCCGCCTTCCCTGTTCATGCCCCGCAGCCCCCCATAAGATCCTATTCGAGCGCCTCGACCGCCGCGACGAAGGCGTCCCCGCGCGCTTCGAAGTCACGGAACTGGTCGAAACTGGCGCAGGCCGGCGACAGCAGCACGATGTCGCCCGGCTGGGCGATACGCGCCGCGCGGCGGACGGCGGCGCTTAGCATCTCGCTGTCATCCACCGCCATATGCGGGCGCAGCAGATCGGCGAACATATGGCCCGCTTCGCCGATGGTGTAGGCGTGGGCCACATTGCCGAAATGCGGCGCGCATTCGTCCAGATTATCAGTCTTGGCGAGCCCGCCGACGATCCAGTGGATGCGCGCCTTGCCGTCCTTCGCCGGCCAGGCGGCGAGCGCGGGCGCGGTCGAGGCGGGATTGGTCGCCTTGCTGTCGTTGACGTAGAGGACGCCGTTGCGCGTGCCCACCGCCTGCATCCGGTGGGGGAGCGAGGCGTAACTTGCGAGCGCGTTGGCGATGGTCGTTTCGTCGATGCCGAGCGCCTGTGCGACAGCGACCGAGACAGCCACATTCTGCGCATTGTGCGGCCCCTGCAAAGCGGGCCAGCTAAGTTGGTCGTCGGGATCGATATCGGTCGAGGCGACTTTGACCACTCTGGAGTTCAAACCCTGAGCAATCCCCCGACTCGGCTCATCCTCCGTCGCGATCACCGCGACATGATCCGGCGACTGCATCCCGAACAGCCGCGCCTTGGATGCGACATAGCCCTCGAATCCGTCATAGCGATCGAGATGATCGGGCGTGATGTTGAGCAGCACCGCGACGTCGCAATCCAGGCTATGCGTCAGGTCGATCTGGTAGCTCGACAGTTCCAGCACATAGACGCCCGCGCCCTTGAGGTTCGGCTCCAGCGGCGGCTGGCTGAGGATCGGCAGGCCAATATTGCCGCCCATGACGGTGGGCAGGCCCGCCTGGCTGATGATGTGGTGGATCAGCGCCGTGGTGGTCGACTTGCCGTTGGTGCCGGTGATGCCCACCACCTTGTGCGGCGGGAGAGTCGGGCGGGCGAGCGCGAACAGTTCGATGTCGCCGATGATGGGGACGCCGGCGATCTTCGCGCGCATGGCGATGGGGTGGCGATTGAGGGGCACGCCCGGCGACACCACGATGCCATCGAAGCCGGCAAGGTCGATCTCCATCGGATCGCCAAGTTCGGCCGTTGCTTCCACCAGAGCGCGCGCTTCCTCCCGGCTGTCCCAGGCGACGACGCGCGCGCCGCTCGCCACCAGCGTCTCCACCGTGGCGAGCCCCGAACGGGCGAGGCCGAGAACCGCGTAGCTCTTGCCCGCAAAGGCGCTGCTGACGATCATCGCAGCTTCAACGTCGCGAGGCCGGCGAGCGCCAGCACGAAGGCGATGATCCAGAATCGGATTACAACGGTCGGTTCGGCCCAGCCCATCTGTTCGAAGTGATGGTGGATCGGCGCCATCTTGAACACGCGCTTGCCGGTGCGCTTGTAGAAGAAGACCTGGATGATGACGCTCATCGCTTCCACAACGAAGAGGCCGCCGATGATCCCCAGCACGATCTCATGATGCGCGGTGACGGCGATCACGCCGATCGTGCCGCCCAGCGCGAGGGAGCCGGTGTCGCCCATGAAGACGGCGGCGGGCGGCGCGTTGAACCAGAGGAAAGCAAGGCCAGCACCGATGATCGCGCCGCACAGGATGACGAGGTTGCCCGCCCCCGGCACATGCGGAATGCCCAGATATTCAGCAAAGTCCGCGCGACCGACCAGATAGACGATCAGCAGGAAGGCAAGGCTGGCGATGATGACCGGCATGGTGGCGAGGCCGTCGAGGCCATCGGTCAGGTTCACAGCGTTGCCGAACGCCACGATGACGAAGGCCGCGAAGCAGAAATAGAAGGGGCCAAGCTCGATCGCAGGACCATTGTAGAAGGGCACGTAGAGCGCGGTGTTGCCGTGGCTGTGGACGATCATCCATGCCGCGATCCCCGCGATCAGGAATTCGGCGGCCAGCCGCGCCTTGCCCGACAGCCCCTTGTGGCTGGCCTTCGTCACCTTGTCATAATCGTCGAGAAATCCGATCGCGCCGAAACCCAGCGTCACGAACAAACAGGCCCAGACATAGATGGAGGAAAGGTCCATCCACAGCAGCACGGACGCCACCATCGACGTCAGAATCATGAGGCCGCCCATGGTGGGCGTGCCGCGCTTGGCGAGGTGGCTTTGCGGGCCGTCGTCGCGGATCGGCTGCCCCTTGCCCTGCCGCACGCGCAGCCAGCCGATGAAGCGGGGGCCGATGACGAGGCCGATCAGCAGCGCCGTCGCGATGGACGCGCCGGCGCGGAAGGACAGGTAGCGGATGAGGTTGAACACCCCCGCGAAATCGAGCGTCTGGGCAAGCCAGTAGAGCATCAGTTCGTATCTCCGTCGCGCGCGGCGTCGGCAAGGGCAGCGACGAGGCGGGACAGGCCCACCCCGTTCGAGCCCTTGACCAGGATCGCATCGCCCGCGCGCATTTCGGTCTGGATAAGGGGGATGGCAGCCGCCGTGTCGGGCACATAAGCGTGGGGCAATGCGCCGCCAAGGGCGCTGGCGAGCGGCTCCATTTCCTTGCCCACAAGGATGGCATAATCGACCTGCGCGCCTTCCAGCGGCTCGGCCAGGCCGGCATGGAGACTGGCGCTCTGGTCGCCCAGTTCGCGCATTCCGCCCAGGATGGCGATGCGGCGCCCCGCCTTCTCGCGCCCAAGCTGTTTCAGGGTGGCCGCCATCGACAGCGGATTGGCGTTGTAGCTTTCGTCGATCAGCAGCGCTTCGCCGCCTTCGACCGGCAGGATGCGGCGCGCGCCCCTTCCGGGAAGGCCCGGCATTTCCGCGAGCGCAAGGCCGGCTGCGGCCAGATCGCCGCCCACCGCTTCCACCGCCGCCAGCACGGCCAGTGCGTTCGACACCCAATGGTCGCCCGGCGCGGCGACGGTGAAGCAGATGTCCGCGTGGGGAAGCGTCGCCGTCACGATGCTGCCGCCATTGGGCGCCGGCACCACGTCGAGCGCGCGGACGTCTGCGCCTTCGCTCATGCCAAAGGTCAGGATGTGCGCGGCATGCCGCTCCGCCTTGGCATAGAGCGTCGCGACATGCGGGCTGTCATAGGGGATGATCGCGGTGCCGCCCGGCTCCAGCCCCTCGAAGATTTCTGCCTTCGCCTGCGCGATCTTTTCCTCGGTGCCGAAAAATTCGATATGGGCGGGCGCGATCGCGGTGACGATGGCGACATGGGGCCGCACCTGCCGCGTCAGCACGGCCAGTTCGCCGGCGTGGTTCATGCCCATTTCGAACACGCCATAGGCGCTGTCGCGCGGCATGCGCGACAGGCTCAAGGGCACGCCGACATGATTGTTGTAGCTTTTGACCGACCGGTGAACCGCGTCCGGCGCGGCGCGCTCCAGCGACAGGAACAGCGCTTCCTTCGTGCCCGTCTTGCCGACCGATCCTGTGACGCCGATCACCTTGCCCTGCATCCGCCTGCGCGACGCCATGCCCAGCGCTTCGAGCGCGGCGGCGCTGTCGGGGACGAGGATATGGGGATGATCGACCGCCTCACTGACGATGGTGCCCGCCGCGCCTTGCCCGAACGCCTTGTCCACGAACCGATGGCCGTCCGTGGTCTCGCCCTTCATCGCGACGAACAGGTCACCGGGGCCGACTTCCCGGCTGTCGAACGCGACGCCCGAAACGGCGAACGGCGCCGACGCGGCGCCGCCCGTGGCTTCAGCGATCTCGGCCGAGGTCCATAGGTCGCTCACCCCGCGCATTCCCGCGCCACGGTCACATCATCGAAGGGCAGCACCCGGTCTCCGATGATCTGGCCCTGCTCATGCCCCTTGCCCGCCAGCAGGACGATGTCGTCCCCGCCCGCCTGGGCTATGGCGGCCGCGATGGCGGCGCGGCGGCCGCCGATTTCCTCCGCACCAGGAGCGCCCGCCATCACGGCGGCGCGGATCGCGGAGGGTTCCTCCGAACGCGGATTGTCGTCGGTCACGATCACATGGTCGGACAGGTCGGCCGCGACCTTGCCCATCAGCGGCCGCTTGCCCGCGTCGCGGTCCCCGCCCGCGCCGAACAGGGTGATGAGCCGCCCGCGCGTATGCGGCCGCAGCGCCTCGATCGCGGCGCGCAGGCCATCGGGCGTATGGGCATAATCGACATAGACCGGCGCGCCCGCCCGCGTGATGACGGCGCGCTCCAGCCGACCGCGCACCGGCTGTACCCGGCCCAGCAGTTCCAGCACTTTTGCCGTATCGCCGCCCGTGGCAATCACCAACCCAGCCGCCGTCAGCGCGTTCGCCGCCTGATAAGCGCCGATCAGCGGCAGGTTGACCTTGTAGGCCTTGCCGCCAAATTCCTGGGCCGCCTCGATCTCCAGCGTCTGGCCCAACTGGGTCGGGGTGCGGTTGGCAAGGCGCAAGCCCTGCCCCTGCACCCCGACGCTCAGCACACGAAGCCCCCGCTTCGTAGCGCGCTGGATCGCCTTGTCGGACCACGCATCGTCCGCCCAGATCACCGCGTGGCCATCGGCGTTCACGACCTCGTCGAACAGCCGCATCTTGGCATCGAAATAGGCGTCCATGTCGCCATGATAGTCGAGATGGTCGCGCGACAGGTTGGTGAAGGCGCCCGCCATCACCGGCAACCCTTCGGTACGATACTGGTCGAGGCCGTGGCTGGACGCCTCGAACGCGGCATGGGTGATGCCCTCGCGCTTGAGGCCCGACATGTTGGCGAGGAAAGTGACAATGTCCGGCGTGGTGAGGCCGGTCGACACCTGATCGACCGAGGTGGTGACCCCCAACGTGCCGATCGAGGCCGACTTGTGCCCCAGCATCCGCCACAATTGGCGGGTCAGTTCCACCGTGCTGGTCTTGCCGTTGGTGCCGGTGACGGCGACCGTGACGTCCGGAAACGGCGCGAAATAGCGCGCGGCCATCAGCGCAAACAGGCGACGGGGATTGGCATGGGCGATGTGGAGCGCGCCCTCCACCTTCGCTTCCGGCCGGGCCACGACCGCCACCGCGCCCGCCTTCACAGCATCGGAAATATAATCCTCGCCATTGACGCGCAGCCCCTGGAACGCGCCGAAGACGGTGCCGGGCGCGACCTTGCGATTGTCGATGGCGAAACCCGTTACGGACGACTCGAGGCCAGCGCTGCCACCGGCCTCGACGTCCAGCCCCTCGATGAGCGACCCGAGGCGCATCATTCCTTCTCCTTGTCGCCGTGCAGCAGCGGCATGAGATCCGAGATATCGACGTCGCGCTGCTCGTCCGGCATGACGCCCAGCATCGGCCCGACCCGCTCGACCACGCGCTTCACCACGGGCGCAGCGGTCCAGGCGGCGGTGCGCAGGCCATATTGGCCCGTCGCCTCGTCCATGATCGCGACCACGACGTAGCGGGGATTGTCCATCGGGAAAGCAGAAGCGAAAGTCGTCACCAGCGAAGTCTTGTTGTAGCGCCCTTCCTGGGGCTTTTCGGCGGAACCCGTCTTGCCGCCCACCCGGAATCCCTTGGCGTCGGCGCTACGCCCTGTACCTGCCGCAACGATCATCCGCAACAGTTGGCGCATCCGCGCGCTGGTGGCGGCGGAAAAGACGCGGCGGCCCTCCGGCACGGCGTCGGGATCGAGCTTGCGGACGGTGGCGGGCCGCCAGATGCCGCCGTTGACCAGCGCGGCATAGGCCGCCGCCAGATGCAGCGGCGTCACCGCGATGCCATGACCGTAGGAGGTCGTCATGCTGGTGATGCGACCCCAGTTGGACGGCCACAGGCCGGCGGCGCGCTCGTGGAATTCGATCGGCGCGCGCTGGTCGAAATCGAGGCTGCGGAACAGTTTCTGGAGCGGTGCCGCGCCCATTTCGTCGGCGATGCGGGCGGTGCCGATGTTGGAGCTGTGTACCAGGATTTCGGGCACGTTGATCCAGCGGCCGAGCGGATGGTCGTCCTTGATGCGGAAGCCGCCGATGGGCAGCGGCGCGGTCGCGTCATAACGCTTGCTCATCGACGTGACGACGCCCGCGTCCATCGCCGCCGCGATCGACAGCGGCTTGAAGGAGGAACCCAGTTCGTACCGCGCCTGCACCATATGGTTGCAGAGCGGCGATTCGCTGCACCGCTTGCCCGCATAATTCTGCAGCTTGTTGGGATCGAAGACGGGAATGGACGCCATGGCGATGATCTCGCCGGTGTTGGCGTCCATGATGATGCCGCCCGCGCCCTTGGCGTTGGTCTGCACCAGCTGCGCGTAGAGTTCGCTTTCCAGCGCGCCCTGCACCCGGCTGTCGATCGACAGGGCGAACGGCCGGCCGCGCTGCGCCGGGTCGATCAGCCGGTCGTTGAACGCGGCCTCCACGCCCATGCCGCCCTGCCCTTCGGCATTGGGCGCGAAGCCAAGCACATGCGCGGCCAGTGTGCGCTGCGGATAGAGGCGCTCCTTCTCGCGCGGGAATTCAATGCCGATCTCGCCCAGCGCGTTGACCGCCGCCACTTCCTCCGGCAGCGCGCGGCGGCGCAGATAGGCCCATCCCCGCCCGGTCAGCTTCTTGTAGAAAGCGGTCTCCGGCTCGTCGGGAAATATCTCGTGCAGCTTGCGCGCGATCTCGGCGGGCTCGCCGATCAGCTTTGACGGGCGCACCGCGATGGAATAGGCATCCATCGTGCGCGCCAGCGGCACGCCGTTGCGGTCGACGATGTCGGCGCGGGCCGGCAGGAAACCGGCGAGGGCATCGTCGCCCGACGCGCCATGCGCGAAAATGCCGACCCACAGGAGCCGGCAGATCACGATGGCGGTGATGCCCAGGAACATCAGCAGCAGGAGCATCAGCCGGTTATGGGCGATCGCGGTCAGATCGACCCGCTGATGCCCGGCGCGGGGGCCGCCCGGCTGGACGATGATCGTGGCCATCAGCGCGCCTCCTTGCGCTTTTCACGCGCCGCCTTCGCGGTCAGATCCCCCAATGTGCTGTCGTCCAGCAGCTTGGCGTCGAGCATCGCCATCCGTTCCGCCTTGCGTGCGACCGGGTTGGGCCGCGACAGGTCGGCGTCGGCTCTGGCCTGGCTCGCCGGGGTGGAACGAGCGGGCCGGGGCAACTTGTCGACATTGTCGGCGGCATGGGCTTCGCGGATCACGGCGATATCGCTGCGGATCTGTGCGGCGGCAGGGCTTTCGGGCGCCTTCTGCGTGGCGGCGGGCAGGTCGGCGGGCGTCTGCACCATGGCAACCATGACGGGCGGCGCAACATAGTCCGGGCCGTTGGGCTGCACCCCTTCGAGATGGGCCAGCGCCTGTTCCCCGCCCAGATATTGCTGCGCGGTCGGAGTCGCATAGAGGAAGTCGTGCTGGTTCCAGCTTTCCAGCTGCCGCATGGAGGCGCGGGCGCTGAATTCCGTTTCCAGATAGCGGATGTCGGACTTCGCCCGGGCGATCTGCGCGCGCACCTTCATCAGCTCGTTACGCTCGGTCGCGACCTTCAGCGACACCATATAGGCCCCAAGCGCCCCCAGCGCGACCAGGATCACCCAGATCAGGCTCTGCAACCTCTTGACGGCGATCATGCGCGGGCACTCCGGGCGGAGGGGGATGGGGCGGCAGTGCGGACGGCGCTGCGCAGCGTGGCGGAGCGGGCGCGGGGGTTGCGCGCCAGTTCGGCCTCGCCCGGGCGCACCGCCTTGGCGGGCTTGGCGAAGGTGGGCGCGGGACCATCGGCGCGCTGGGGCAGGTGACGCGATCCCGCCCCTTCCCCACCGCTGCGGTTGCGCAGGAACTGCTTGACGATGCGGTCCTCCAGGCTGTGGAAGGTCACGACCGCCAGCCGGCCGCCTTCCTCCAGCAGCGCCTCGGCCGCTTCGAGTCCGCGCTCCAGCTCCTCCAGCTCGCGATTCACATGGATGCGGATCGCCTGGAAGGTGCGGGTCGCGGGATCCTTCTTGTCATGCGGCTTGTAGCCCAGCGCGCGGCGCACCACGGCGGCGAGCTGGCCGGTGCGCTCCAGCGGGCGCGCATCGACGATGGCGCGGGCGACGCGGCGCGAGCGCGGCTCCTCGCCATAGCGATAGATGACGTCCGCGATTTCCTCTTCCGGTGCCGTGTTGAGGAAATCGGCGGCGTTCATGCCGTCCTGCGCCATCGTCATGTCGAGCGGGCCGTCCGACTGGAAGGAAAAGCCTCGCTCCGCCCGGTCGAGCTGCATGGAGGAGACGCCGATGTCGAGCGTGACGCCCGACACCTTGTCCACGCCGCGCTCCGCCAGCAGCGCATCCATGCGGGAAAATTCGCCGGGGATGAGCGTGATGCCATGCGCGTCCGCCACCGCCTGCCCCTCGCGGATCGCATCGGGGTCGCGATCGAGCGCAAAGACGCGCGCGCCGGCGCGCGCCATGGCGCTGGCATAGCCGCCCGCGCCGAAAGTGCCGTCGACATGCACCTCGCCCGGGGCGATGGCGAGGGCGTCGAGGACTTCTTCGAGCAGGACGGAAATATGGGGCTCGGGGGCAGCGGCGGAGGCAGGCGCGCTCACTTCGTCGCTCCTGCCGCGCGCGCTTCGATCCAGCGCTTCACCTTGTTGCGGATCAGCGCCGGCCGGTCGGGGCTCGCGACCAGCGCCTCCGGCTTCCAGATTTGGAAATAGCGGCCGACGCCATAGAAGAAGATCGCGTCGTCGATTTGCGCTTCTTCCTTGATATCGGGGTGCAGGAAGAAACGGCCGCCATCGTCGAAATTGACGTCCTCGATCGTGCCGAGGCGATTCTCGCGCTCCAGATCGGCGTTGAAGGGGCGACCGGCCTCATAGGCCTGGCGTTCGAGCTTCTCGACCTCCTCGAACAGGTGGATCTTGTGGCTGAGGCCGAAGCCGGTGGCGCAGCCATTGTCCATGTGGACCGAAAGGCAGAGGCGGTTCTGGCCGCCGCTCGCCTGGGCGACGAGCTTGCGCATCTCCAGGGGCAGCACGAACCGGCCCTTGCCGTCCGCGACGCTGAACGCGTTGCCCGAATAGAGAATGACGTCCGACACGCTGGAACAGGCCCCTTGTTTCCTTGGGGCAAAGACTTCCCGCCGCCGGAATCGCCTGTGCGACCCCACGCCACGGAACTGATCAACGCCTTAAAACCCCAATGCGGTTTGCTTACCAAGCATCGGGGTGGCTGTGAAGGGATTTTTTGGGAGAGCATGGGAAAAGCCGGTCAAAAATGGGATCAGCCGTTTTCTCCTGATTTCAGCGCGTTATTTTCCCTTTTTGTTCCTGTGCGCCAACCCATTTCAACCCGGCCGATCAGCATCATTCCCAGCATCGCCCAGAAAATCCCGGTCCCGATCGCCCAGCGCAGCGCCGCGATCACATCGGCCGGCGCGCGCATCCAGCGGCGCTCGCCCGCCCCCTCCCCGTCCAGCCAGCGAACGAGCAGCGCCGGCGTGTCCGCGCTCCAGAGGCGGGGGTCGAGCGGCCCGGCGGGGTCCGCCAGCCACAATCGGTCATCCAGCAGGTCGGCGTCCCCGACCAGTCGGACGGTCCCCCTTCCCACCTGTCGTTCGACCATCAGCGCATGGTCGCGCAGTTCCGCCCCCGATATTGTCACGAGCGCGCCATCGGGCATGAAATGGCGGGTTTCCGAAGGCTGGAACTGTCCGCCGGGTTCAAATCCCCAGTGCGACAACAGTGGTCCCAGCGGGCTGACGGACGGCGCGCGGCGGCGGTCGCCCAGCGGCAATCCGCCCGGCCAGCGCAGCAGCGGATCGGCCAGCACCAACGCCATGCCACCGCCGCGAACCCATGCATCGATCGCCACCAGTTGCGCAGAGGTCATGGCTCGCGGCTGGGCTAGCAGCAGGCGGCGCGCGTTCGTTCGCGCGAGGTGCTGCGGATCGTCCAGCGGCATCACCGCGAAGCGCGTCCGCAGGACCGTAACCACCGGCGCGTCGCGCGGTCCGCCTCGTCCCATCTCGTCCCAGAAGAGGGGAAGCGCCGTTATCACGGCGAGTGAAGGCCGATCCGAAACGGGCCGCAGCGGTTGCGCCGGACCACGCCAGAGCAGCAGCGCCGCGATCCCAAGCATCAGAACGCCTGCTGCCCTTGGCTTGCGACGCAGCAACGCTCCACCAAGAACCGAGAGCAGCCCAATGGCGAGCAAGGCCGCCGCATCCCGCACGTTCGGCGCACGCACGGCCGCACGCGCACAAAACAGCAGCGCTGTCCCGACGCTACCCAGCGCCACCCAGACGAACATGGCCCATCCGCGCCGCGCCGCGACCGTCCCGATCACCGCCAGCCCGAAAGCCAAGGGCAGGCCCCAGTCGAACGGATCGGCCTGCCCCGTCAGCCACGCGCGGTGCAATCCAACGAGGAACAGGACCAGCGAGGGCAGCCAGAGCCAGAGGAATCGCGTGCAGGCCGCCTTCACCGGCAGCGCTCCGGCCCTGGTCCCATCGCGTCAGTTCTGCTGCTGCGCGGGATCGCGGTCCATGGGCTTGCGGATGTTCGGATCGGGCTGGAGATCGGGGACGATGGGGGCCTGCTCGGGCGCGGGCTGTACGCCCAGTTCAGCCAGCGGCTCCTTGGGCGAGACCGCGTTCTGCGTCAGCGTCGGCACCACCGGCGGCGGCAACGCAGCGTCGTCCAGCCGCGCCTTTTCGATCACGATGTTCGCCAGGCCCACGAGCAGCACGACGCCCGCCAGCCCGGTGAGGCCGATCTGGACACGCTGCAACCCTTCCTGACGGCGGGGTGTTTCAGCCATGCAACCCTGTTGTCCCTCTGCGCCGCGACCCGTGTCGGCGATCAGCCATTTTGCGCGAGCCAGGGGAAGACGGTCAAGCCCTTAGATTCCAGCCACTGCCGGTTGTAGAGCGTGGAAAGGTAGCGGAAGCCGGTGTCGCACAGGATCGTCGCGACCCGCTTGCCCGGACCAAGCTGCTTTGCCAGCGCGACGGCGCCCGCCACGTTGATGCCGGACGAAAGGCCGAGGCACAGCCCCTCCTCGCTCAACAGGCGGCTGACCCAGTGCAACCCGTCCTCGTCGGAGATGCGGAATTGCGTATCGATGGGCGCGCCGTCCAGATTGGCGGTGATGCGCCCCTGGCCGATGCCTTCGGCCACCGAATTGCCCTCCGCCTTCAATTCGCCATGGGCATAATAGTTGAACAGCGCCGCGCCGTGCGGATCGCTGAGCGCGATGGTGATGCCCTCATCCTTCGCCTTGAGGCCAAGGCCAACGCCCGCGATCGTGCCTCCCGTGCCCGCCGCGCAGGTGAAGCCGTCGATCCGGCCTTCCATCTGCGTCCAGATTTCTTCGGCCGTGCCGACGATATGCGCCTTGCGGTTGGCGATATTGTCGAACTGGTTGGCCCAGATCGCATTGTCCGTCTCTTCCGCGATGCGGCGGCTGGTGTGGACGAAATGGCCGGGATTGGAATAGGCGGCGGCCGGCACCGTGACCAGCTCCGCACCCAGCGCCCGCAGCGTATCCATCTTCTCCCGGCTCTGCGTTTCGGGCATGACGATGATCGTCTTGTACCCCTTGGCATTGGCGACGAGGGCAAGACCGATGCCGGTGTTTCCGGCCGTGCCCTCCACGATCGTCCCGCCGGGCTTCAACAGCCCCTTTTCCTCGGCATCGTTGACGATGAACAGCGCCGCCCGGTCCTTGACCGACGCGCCGGGGTTGGCGAATTCGCATTTGGCGTAGATGTCGCAGCCGGTGTCCTGCGACGGGCCGGCGAGGCGCACCAGCGGGGTGTTGCCGATGAGCGAGAGGCTATCAGGGTGAAGCAGCATGGCGCTTCGCATAGCGGACCCCGCCGCCCTTTGCCAAGCAAGCGAATGATGGAAGCGACAAAGGCTGGATTTTAACCTTTGCGATTGCGCCCGTCCCACATCGGCACAGCCCGGAATCGGGTAAGGAAATCAAAGCGGAACTGATGTAGGGCGCGCCTTCATGCGGCGACGGGCCGTGACGGGAGCGACATGCGCGTAGGCGGGCGATCTTTGGAAGCGGGCGGCGCGGGCCGGCGCGGCAATTGGGCCGGCCGGAGCCTGATCCTGCTCGCCGCGCTGCTGGGGCTGCTCGCGCCGCGCCTCATCACCGCCGCGCCGCTCGATCTGCTGAACGGCGGCGAGGCGGCAACGGCGATCGATCCGGCTGAGCAGCCGGGCGACAATTTCCCCGGCTCCGCCTTCTTCTTTGCAGAAGGCGCGTTCGATCCCGCGCCGGGCACCGAAACGCTGCGGTCGCAGCATGTGCTGGGGCTGGACAGCGTCAGCGCCGCCCCGTCCGCCCGCTTTCAAGGCCTGACCGCGATCGACCGCTATCGGGCGCTCAACTGCCTGACATCGGCCATCTATTATGAGGCGGGCAACGAGCCGGAGGACGGGCAGCGCGCCGTCGCGCAGGTCGTGCTCAACCGCGTGCGCAACCCGCTCTGGCCCGGCAGCGTGTGCGGCGTCGTCTATCAGGGGTCGGAACGAGCCGACTATCGGTGCCAGTTCACGTTCAGCTGCGACGGGTCGATGGCGCGCACGCCCCTGCCCTCCGCCTGGGTCCGCGCACGCCGCGTCGCGCAGGAGGCGCTGGCCGGCCATGTCTATGCGCCGGTCGGCCTTGCGACCCATTACCATACGCTGGCGGTGCGGCCGGACTGGTCGTCCAGCCTGCGGCCGGTGGCGGTGATCGGTGCCCACATCTTCTACCGCAATCTCGGCCTCAACGGGTCGGCGGCGGCCTTCAACGCCGTCTATCGGGGTTATGAAAGCCTGTCGGGACCAGCACGCACATCCTGGCCGGTCAGGCCGGTCGCACCGTCCGAGATGCTCGCCGGCACCGTTACGCGTCCCGCTACTCCCTCTATCTCGCCGTCGGCCTCGGCCGGATGGGCCTCGCCTGCTCCCCCGCCGGCGCAGGACGGCCTGCCTCAATCGACCATTCGCCCGGAATATCGCAACAGCGGCCGGCCGCTGATCTGATTTTCTTCAGTGAAGATTGTCGTAACCAGCCAAGTCGTTGGGATAGCTCGACAATAAAAAGCACTTTTTTATCGCGCGCGCCGGAACCCTTTTGCGGCTTTGCGGGTTCTACACTTCGGATAGCAAATCTTTTGCCCCCCGCTCTTGCTATCCGCAAAATATGAGCCCGGAACGTCTCCCCCCCCGACGCGTTCCGGGCTCAGACTTTTTTGGGCGCTCAAATATCTGAATTCTTTCTTCTTTTCGGTCGCGGAACGGAAGCTGCTGGCGCGGGTTCTTGCCTTCGTCTGTTTTTGAGGAGGTTTTCGATGACGAAGAAGATTCTGGCCGCGCTGCTGCTCACCGGCTCGCTGATGGTTGCGGCATGCAATAC
>JACESO010000067.1 GCA_013911745.1 Sphingobium sp.
CTCGAACCTCGTGTAGCTCAGGCCGTATCCGAACGGATAAAGCGGCGACACATCCTCGAACACGTAGCCGCGCCGGGCGGACGGCTTGCGGTTGTAGAAGATCGGCACCTGCCCCGCGTCGCGCGCGACGGTGACGGGCAGCTTGCCGCCCGGATTGACGTCGCCGAACAGGATGTCGGCCATGGCCGTGCCGCCCTCCTGCCCCGGATACCAGCATTCGAGCAGCGCGTTCGCGCCCTCCGCGACGGTCGGATAGCTGGGCGGGCGGCCGTTGATGGCGCAGACCACCACGGGCTTTCCGGTCGCCTTCATCGCCACGAACAGGTCATTCTGTTCGCCCACCAGATCCAGGCTGGTGCGGTCGCCCAGATGGTTCTTCGCAAAGCCCTCGCGGCTGGTCTGCTCGGTGTCGCCGACGGCTAGGATCACGATGTCGGCCGACTTCGCAACCTCCACCGCCTGCGCGATCAAGTCGCGATTCTTGGCCGGGTCCGCCAGCAGCACCTGATCGGCGGACCGATCCTCGCTTTGCGTGATGAACACGCCCTGCGCATGGACGACCTCCGCCTTGCCCTTGAGCTTCGCGGTGATGCCCTCCAGCAGCGAGACGGTCTGGCGCGGCACGCTCGAATAGCCGCCAAGCCGCGCGATGGCGGCGTTGGGACCGATCACCGCGACCCGCCTGTGCGCGCCGGCGGTCAGCGGCAGCGTGCCGTCATTCTTGAGCAGGGCGATGGAGCGATGCGCGGCCTTGAGCGCCAGCGCGCGCGCGCCCTTGTTGCCGGTCAGCGCCGCATAGTCCTTGCGCGGCCAAGGATTTTCGAACAGGCCCGCGCGGAATTTCAGCGTCAATATGCGCTTGGCTGCGATGTCGACGGCCTCCTGGGGGACGTTTCCGCTGCGGACCTGTTCCACGAGCGTCCGATAGGTGGTCCCGTCGGGCAGCTCGCAATCGACCCCGGCGCGGAGAGCCGCGCGCGCGGCGGCCTGCGGGTCGGGCTGGACATGGTGGATGGTGTCGAGTTCGTGGACCGCGCCATAGTCGCTGACCACCGCGCCGTCGAAATGCCATTCCCCGCGCAGCACGTCCCCCAGCAGCCACTTGTTCTGGTGACTGGGGACGCCGTCAATTTCATTATAGCTGGGCATGACGGCGGCGATGCCGGTGCGCTTCACCACCTCGCGGAAGGGCGGGAAGAAATTCTCGCGCAATTCCCGCTGGCTGATCGGCGCGGGCGCGACATTCTCGCCCGCCTGCGGCTGGCCGTGGCCGGTCATATGCTTCAACGTCGCCATGACCTTGTCGGGACCAAGCTGCCGGCTCTCGCCCTGAAGGCCAAGGACGGCGGCCACCCCCATCTCGCCGCAAAGATAGGGATCTTCGCCGAACGTCTCTTCGATCCGGCCCCAGCGCGGATCGCGGGCGATGTCCACCACCGGCGACAGCGCCAGATGCACGCCGCGCGCGCGCACCTCCCGCGCGATGACCGACTGGACCTCCCGCATCAGCTCGCGGTCGAAGCTGCCCGCCATGCCGATCGCCATCGGGAACATGGTCGCTTCGGTCGCCATATAGCCGTGCAGCGATTCCTCGTGGAACAGGACCGGGATGCCCAGGCGTGTTTCCTCCAACGCCCATTTCTGGACGGGGGTGACGAAATCGACCGTCTGCTGCGGCGTGCGCCAGCGTGCGCCGACCCCGCCGGCCTGATTGGCGTCCCCCGCCACGCCGCGCTTGTCGGACGGGCGGGTGATCTGGCCGAAGCCATTGGGATAGGCCGCGCTCGCCTTCGCGGGCGAGAAAGCGATGCCCTCCATCACCTCCGCCTTGGTGGCCCACAGCGCGATGATCTGCGCGACCTTCTCCTCGAGCGTCATGCGCGACAGCAGATCGCGGACGCGCAGGTCGATGGGCGCGGACGCATCCTTGTAGAGCGGGCCGCTCCGCGCCTTCGCCAGCGCCGGCGTGGCGGCGGTGGAGGCGAGCAGGCCGAGCGCGTGGCGGCGCGACAGGCTCATGGCGTCACCGTCAGGGTGGCGGACTGGAGCGCGGCGGACGAATTGCCGGTCATGATCTCGAACTCGCCCGGTTCGACCACGCGCTTCATCTCGTCGTTCCACATCTGCAGGCTTTCGGGCGTGATGGCAAAGCGCACGGTGCGGCTCTCGCCGGGCTTCAACGTCACACGCTCGAAACCCTTCAACTCCTTGATCGGCCGGGTGACGGAACTCACCTTGTCACGGATGTAGAGCTGGACGACCTCGTCGCCTTCGCGGGCACCGCTGTTGCGGACAACGACCGAGACACTCGTCTGCCCGCCCGTGCCGATGCTGCTCGCGGCCAGTTGCGGCGCCGACAGGTCGAATGTGGTGTAGCTGAGACCGAAGCCGAACGGGTAAAGCGGATCGGTCGTGTCGAACAGATAGCCGCGCCGCGCGGAGGGTTTCGCGTTGTAGAACATGGGCAATTGCCCGGCCGATCGCGGCACGGTGACGGGCAGCTTGCCGCCCGGATTGACGTCCCCGAACAGGACGTCCGCCACGGCATTGCCGCCCTGCTCGCCCAGATACCAGCCTTCGAGCATGGCGTTCGCCTGCTCGCTGATCTTGACCGTCGAAGCCGGACGGCCGTTGATCAGCACGACCGTGATCGGCTTGCCCAGCGCCTTCAGCGCGTCGAACAGTTCCTGCTGCTCACCCACGAGGTCGAGGCTCGGCCGGTCGCCCAGATGATTGTTGGCCCAGCCCTCGCGGCTCGACTGTTCGGTGTCGCCCAGCGTCAGGACGATCCGGTCCACGCCCCGCGCAGCCTCGACTGCCTGCGCGATCAGCCTGCGGTTCTCCGCCGGATCGGACTTCACCACCTTGTCCGCCCACCAGTCGTCATCCTCGGTGATCTTCACGCCCTGCGCGAAGACGATGTTCGCACGCTTGCCGACCTTCGCCTTGATGCCTTCGAGGATGGAGACGCTGTGCGGCGGCTGGCCATAATAGCCGCCCAACCGCGCGACCGCGGCGCTCGGCCCGATGACGGCGATGCTGCCCTCGGGCTTCAGCGGCAACATGCCGTCATTCTTGAGCAGGGTGATGGAACGCCGCGCGGCGGTCAGCGCCAGCGCGCGCGCCTCCGCGTTATTGGTGATCTTCTCCGAAGCGGCGGCGTCGGCATAGGGGTTCTCGAAGAGTCCCGCGCGGAACTTCAGCTCCAGCATCCGGCGCACGGCCTGATCCACCTTCGCCTCGCTGACCTTGCCCTCGCGCACCAGTTTGCCCAGCGTCACATAGGAAATGCCGTCGGGCAGGTCCGAATCCACGCCCGCGTCCAGCGCGCGGATAGCCGCCCCTTCCAGGTCGGGCGCGATATGGTGGATGCTCATCAGCTGGTCGATCGCTGAATAGTCGGACACGACCGCGCCCTTGAACCCCCATTCGCCGCGCAGCACGTCATGCAGCAGCCAGCGATTGGCGTGGCTCGGCACCCCGTCGATCTCATTATAGGAGGCCATCACCGCCTCGATCCCGGTGCGCTTCACCACCTGCTCGAAGGGCGGAAAGAAATTCTCGCGCAGTTCGCGCTCCGAATAGGGCGCGGGACCGATATTGGTGCCGCTCTCGGGCTGGCCGTGGCCGGTCAGATGCTTCAGCGTCGCAAACACCTTGCCGGGGCCGAGCACCCGCGCGCGCCCCGCGCCCTGCAGGCCCTCGACCGCCGCGACGCCCATCTCGCCGGCGAGATAGGGGTCTTCGCCGAACGTCTCCTCGATCCGGCCCCAGCGGGGATCGCGGGCGATGTCCACCACCGGCGACAGGACCAGGCTGACGCCGCGCGACCGGATTTCGCGGCCGATCACCTGGTTCACCTGCCGCAGCATGGCGGGATCGAAGGAGGAGGCCATGGCGATGGCCTGCGGAAAGCTGGTCGCGCCGACGGCCGCATAGCCGTGCAGCCCTTCCTCATGGAAGAGGATGGGGATGCCGAGCCGTGTCTGCGTCGTCGCCCATTTTTGCAGGGCATTGACGAGCGCGACCGTCTGGCGCGGGGTTCGCCCCGGTGCGACCCGAGGACTGACCGCTCCCTTTGCGTCGGAAGGGCGGGCGAAATGACCAAGACCGTTGGGGAATTTCGCGGCGAGCTTGCCCGGATCGAGCTGGAGCTTGTCGTCGAATATCGCAACCTTGCCTTCCCACACGGTCGTGATCTGCGCGATCTTCTCGTCCAGCGTCATGCGGGCGAGCAGATCGTCGACGCGCGATTCGACCGGCGCGGCGGCATCCTTGTAGAGGGGGCGCGCGCTTTGCGTCGTGGGCGCGGCCTGCGCCGTCAGGACGGGCATGGCCAGGCTGAGCGCGAGGGCGGTCGAGCCCCCGAGGATTTTGCCGAGATATGTCACGAAAGCCCCCTCCGTTTTTTGATCCGCGGCCGCCTTTTCGCTTGCAGCAGCGAATGATACCGTTACCATTGATCGGACAAGATGTGCTTGTCAATGCCGTTTGCACGCCTGTCATGCGCAGCGGCACGACGACCGATGAAGGAGAGGGATGAGTGTTAGCGCGCCTATTTTGCTGGATGTTGAGCCTCGCCTGCCTGGCGCTCTCCCCCGGCGTCCACGCCGAGGACGGCTATGATCTCTGGCTGCGCTACGCACCGGCCGATGCGGCCCGCGCGGACGTCATTTCCCGCCACGCGACCGCCATCGTCGCACCCGGAGACAGCGCCACGCTGAAGGCCGCGACCGACGAACTGCAACGGGCCGTCGCGGGCATGACCGGGACGAAGCCTGCCCTCTCCGCCGCGCCTTCGTCCGGCGCGCTCTGGCTCGCCACGCCCAAGACCGCCCCTTCCCTGCCCGTCAAGATGCAGGCGCTTGGGCCGGAAGGCTACGCCATCCGTTCAACCCAGGTGGAGGGCAAGCCGGTGACGCTGATCGCCGCCAACAGCGACATCGGCCTGCTCCACGGCGCCTATCACTGGCTGCGGCTTGCCCAGACCGGCGCGAACCTCGACGCGCTCGACATCATGAGCGCCCCGAAAATCGGCCTGCGCCTCCTCAACCATTGGGACAATCTCAACGGCACGGTCGAGCGCGGCTATGCCGGCCAGTCGATCTGGGACTGGTGGCGGCTACCCGATTATAAGGGGCCGCGCTACACCGACTATGCCCGCGCCAACGCCTCCATCGGCATCAACGGCACCGTCCTCAACAATGTGAATGCGAAGGCGGACAGCCTGACCGCCCCCTATATCGCCAAGGCGGCGGCGCTGGCCGATGTCTTCCGCCCCTACGGGATCAAGGTCTATCTGTCGGTCAAATGGACCGCGCCGATGGAACTGGACGGCCTCAAGACCGCCGACCCGATGGACCCGGCCGTCGCCGCCTGGTGGAAGGCGAAGGCCGACGAAATCTACCGCGCCATCCCCGACTTCGGCGGCTTCCTGGTGAAGGCCAACAGCGAGGGCCAGCCCGGCCCGCAGGATTACAAGCGCACCCACGCCGATGGCGCGAACATGCTGGCCGCCGCAGTAAAGCCCCATGGCGGCATCATCATGTGGCGCGCCTTCGTCTATGCGCACGACAATCCCGACGACCGCGCCAAGCAGGCCTATAGCGACTTCAAGCCGCTGGACGGCCAGTTCGCGGACAATGTCATCGTACAGGTCAAGAATGGCGCGATCGACTTCCAGCCGCGCGAGCCCTTCCATCCGCTCTTCGGCGCGATGCCCAAGACGCCGCTGATGATGGAATTCCAGATCACCAAGGAATATCTGGGCCAGTCCACGCACCTCACCTATCTCGGACCGCTCTTCCAGGAAGTACTGGAGGCGGACACCTATGCGAAGGGCAAGGGGTCGACGGTCGCAAAGGTCATCGACGGATCGCTCGACGGGCACCGGCTGACAGGCATCGCCGGGGTCGCCAATATCGGCGTCGATCGCGACTGGAGCGGATCGATCTTCAACCAGGCCGACTGGTACGCCTTCGGCCGCATGGCCTGGGACACCGGCCTCTCCGCCGACGCCGTCGCGCGCGAATGGGCGGCGATGACCTTCTCCCCCGACCCGCGCGTGGTCGATCCGGTGGTCGCGATGATGATGGGATCGCGCGAGGCAGCGGTCGACTATATGACGCCGCTCGGCCTCGCCCACGTCATGGCGACCGGCCATCATTACGGCCCCGGCCCCTGGATATCGAACCTCGCCCGCCCCGAATGGAACCCGGTCTATTATCACAAGGCCGACGCCGCCGGCATCGGCTTCGACCGGACACGGACAGGCAGCGACGCGGTCAGCCAATATGCGCCGCCTCTCGCGCGGCGCTGGGCGAAGCCTGCTACGACGCCGGAACAAGACCTGCTCTGGTTCCACCACCTGCCTTGGACCTATCGCCTGAAATCGGGCGACACGCTGTGGGACGGCATGGTGCATCATTATGATCGGGGCGTCGCCTATGTCGCGGACATGCAGCGTAGTTGGGACAGCCTGCGCCCGCTGATCGACGCGGAAAGGTTCGCGCAGACGGAGGCGTTCCTGCGCATCCAGCGGCGCGAAGCGCAATGGTGGCGCGATGCCAGCATCGCCTATTTCCAGTCGGTCAACCGCCTGCCGCTGCCCGCCGGCGCGGCCGCGCCCGAACATGACCTCAATTGGTACAAGGCGCTGAGTTTCCCTTACGCGCCGGGGCACAACTAAGACGGCGCTCCGGTTTACAGCCCTTGTCGTTACGACTAAGCAGCGACATTCGGCCTGTAGAAAAGACGCCCAGTTTGACCGACACTCGATCCTCCCGCCGCCAGCGCAACGCCCCGACCATCAACGATGTCGCTCGGGTGGCGGGGGTTTCGCCGATGACCGTGTCGCGCGTCATCAACGGCGAACAGGTAGTCCGCCCGGCCACGCGCGAGCGGGTGGACGAGGCGATCAAGGCGCTGAACTACGCCCCCAGCGCCGCCGCCCGGATGCTGGCCGGCGGCGACGAGGTTCGGGTGGGGCTGCTCTATTCCAACCCGTCCTCCTCCTATCTCAGCGAATTTCTCGTCGGCAGCCTGGACCAGGCGAGCCGCAGCGGCGTCGATCTGGTGGTCGAGAAATGGGACGAGGAAACCTCCATCCAGTCGGTCGTCGCGCATCTGGAACGCAGCCGTATCGACGGCGTAGTCCTGCCGCCGCCGCTCTGCGACCTTGGCGAACTGGTCGATGCGCTGGACGAAGCCGGCATTCCCGCGGTGGCCGTGGCGACCGGACGCGCGCCGGCGGACATGTCGGCGGTCAGCGTGGACGACCGCCGCGCCGCCTATGAAATGACGCGACACCTGATCGCGCTCGGCCACAGCCGCATCGGCTTCATCAAGGGCAATCCCAACCAGAGCGCGAGCGCCAAGCGGTTCGAGGGCTATGCGCAAGCCTTGTCCGAAGCGGGCTTGCCGGTTCTGGACGAACTGATCGCGCAGGGCCTGTTCACCTACCGGTCCGGGCTGGATGCGGCCGAACAGATCATGGCGCTGGCCGAACCGCCCACGGCCATCTTCGCCAGCAACGACGACATGGCCGCGGCGACCGTCGCGATCGCGCATCGCAGCGGGCTGGACGTGCCGGGCGACCTCACCGTCTGCGGCTTCGACGACACCTCGCTCGCCACCACCATCTGGCCGGAACTGACGACCATCCGCCAGCCGGTGAGCGAAATGTCGCGCGCGGCGGTGGAATTGCTCGTCCGCCAGCTCAAGGGGCGGCGCGGCGGCACCGCGCAGGCGGAGCATCTGGTCATGGACCATGCCCTGATCCGGCGGCAGTCGGACGCCGCGCCGCGCCTGCGCCCCCGCCACCGCGCCGGAGCATAGCGGACTGGTCAACGGGCCGGATGCGCCTATTCTACTGTTAAAATAGGATTTTCTTTGGTCTATCCTTGCGGATGCACCAGCCTCTTTTCCCTCCGCGCGTCTCAGCGCTCCCTGTCGCGCGTGACGCTTCGCGAGCGCGTCGAAGAGGCTTCGCGGGCGCTTCGGCGGCGCGTCCCGAGCAGATCTGGCGCATTTTCGTCGGAAAACCGTCGCCTGACGGTGTGAACTTCGCCCGGCGGCAGATTTTACGCCTCGCCGAATACCCGTCGGAAGATCGTATCGACCTGCTTGAAATGGTAATCGAGGTTGAACTTCTCCTCGATCTCCTGCGCGGGCAGCGCTGCCGCGACGTCGGGATCGGCCTTCAGCAATTCCATCAGCGACAATTGCCCGTCGGATTCCCAGACCTTCATCGCGTTGCGCTGAACGTAGCGATAGCTGTCCTCGCGGCTCACCCCCGCCTGCGTCAGCGCCAGCAGCACGCGCTGCGAGTGGACGAGGCCGCCCATCTTGTCGAGATTCTTCATCATCCGCTCGGGATAGACGAGCAGCTTGTCGATGACGCCGGTCAGGCGGCCGAGCGCGAAGTCGAGCGTGATCGTCGCGTCGGGGCCGATATAGCGCTCGACCGACGAATGGCTGATGTCCCGTTCGTGCCACAGCGCCACATTCTCCATCGCCGGCAGCGCATAGGCGCGCACCATGCGGGCGAGGCCGGTCAGGTTCTCGGTCAGCACCGGGTTGCGCTTGTGCGGCATGGCGCTGCTGCCCTTCTGCCCCGGCGAGAAATATTCCTCGGCTTCCAGAACTTCGGTGCGCTGGAGATGGCGAACCTCGACCGCGAGCCGTTCGATGGACGAGGCGATGACGCCCAGCGTCGCGAAGAACATGGCGTGGCGATCGCGCGGGATGACCTGCGTCGACACCGGCTCGACCGCGAGGCCCAGCTTCTGCGCGACATGCTCTTCGACCTGCGGATCGATATTGGCGAAGGTGCCGACCGCGCCGGAAATGGCGCAGGTCGCGACCTCGGCGCGCGCGGCGATCAGGCGCGCCTTGCACCGGCTGAACTCGGCATAGGCTTCCGCCATCTTAAGGCCGAAGGTGACCGGTTCGGCGTGGATGCCATGGCTGCGGCCGATGGTCGGCGTCAGCTTGTGCTCGAAGGCGCGGCGCTTGATGACCTCCAGCAGCTTGTCGAGATCCTCGATCAGGATGTCGGACGCCCGCGCCAATTGCACCGCGAGGCAGGTGTCCAGCACGTCGCTGGACGTCATGCCCTGGTGCATGAAGCGCGCCTCGTCGCCGACCTGCTCGGCCACCCATGTCAGGAAGGCGATGACGTCATGCTTGGTGACCGCTTCGATCGCATCGATCGCGGGAACGTCGATCGCGGGGTTGGTCGCCCACCAGTCCCACAGCGCCTTCGCGGCCGATGGCGGCACCACGCCCAGTTCGCCCAGCTTCTCGGTCGCGTGCGCCTCGATCTCGAACCAGATTTTGAAGCGCGCCTCCGGTTCCCAGAGGGCGGTCATCTGCGGGCGGGCATAGCGTGGGACCATGGGGCGAATCCTGCAACTGGAAAGGATGGAACGCCGCGCCGCCTAGCAGCGTCCCGCCGCGGGGGCAAATGTCGTTCCGCCTCGAGTCTTTCTTCCGGTATCGCAACCATTCGTCGCAAAAATCATGGGCGGGAGAGACGAAACGAAAGAAATCGCAAGATGAAATCCGTTGCCTGAACAACCGTTCAGGAACATTGGCGCAATCTGCGCCATTATGGCTCCAGGATTATTGAGGTGGGTGGATCGAGTATCTTCTCCATCGGCCGAGGCGACAGGAGATTTGGATGTTGCGCACTTTGCTATGCACCGCCGCGATGGCGATAACCGCGCCGGCCATGGCGCAGGCCACGATGGAACAGGGTTCCAGCCCCGCTGCGCCGCAGTCGGCGACGCCTGCCGCGCCCACCGCCCCCGCGCAGCCGCAAGGCTCTACTCCCGCTGCTCCAGCCCAGCCGCAGGGCGCGACTCCCGCTGCCCCTGCAAGCCCCGCGAACAGCATCGCCTCCATCGTGGATGCCGAATTCCCGGCCTATGACGTCAACAAGGACGGTCAGCTCGATCAGTCGGAATTTTCGCGCTGGATGCTGGCGCTCAAGGATCAGGAAATGAAGTCGACCGGCAACACGTTGCCCGCGGACCAGGTCACAGCCTGGGCAAACGGCGCGTTCACGAGCGCAGACAAGGACAAGAGCGCCAACGTCAGCAAGCCCGAGCTCATCAGCTATCTGAGCGGCGGCGCGGCCTGACGTCACCCCATCCCTGCTGTCACGAAGGCAGGAAATAAGAGCCCTTTACGGGTCGCATCGGCGAAGGCGGCGTGGAGCGAAGGCCATGCCGCCTTCTGCTGCACGAAAGGCAGCGTCAGTTCTTCTTGCGCGCGTAAAGCAGGGCCGCGACGATCGCGGCGGACCCGATGCCCACCGCCGTCCCCATCCATACGCCCTTGCCCGCCGATTTCCGCGCGGCGGTGGCAAGATCCGGCGATGCGGGAGCGGCATTCGGATCGGCGGCGGGCTCCTGCGCGGCAGGCGTTTTCGTGTCATTCTTGCTCATCGTGCAACGGCTATGCCCGAAAGCGGCGCAATGGAAAAGCCGCAACCAAAACACCCCTGCACGATCACGCCGCGACGCGGCTTTCCCGCAACATCCTCTTGACTTCGATGCGGCTTCCATGTTGGTAGCGCTATCAATCTATAAACCACCCATTAGGAGCTGATGATGCCGGGGGATGTTGCCTTGCTCGACTGCTTGCCTGCCGATTGGCGGGACGGTCTTTTCATCGGCCGTGTGCAGACTGCCGACGGCCCAAGTCCCATTCTGGTCGACAAGGGCCAGGTCTACGACATGAGCCGCGTCGCGCCCACCGCCGCGCAACTCGTTCAAAAACTTCCCCTCGATGCAACGGCCGGCGAGCCGCTCGGTACGCTGGAGGGCCTCGCCCTCCCCCTGCTCAGCCCGGTCGACCTGCAATGCGTCAAGGCTTGCGGCGTCACCTTCGCCGTGTCGGCGCTGGAACGCGTGATCGAGGAAAGCGCGCGCGGCGACTTCACCAAGGCGTCGGAAATTCGCGGCCGCCTGGAAGAGCGAGTCGGTGGTTCCATCCGCTCCGTCGTACCGGGTTCGCCCGAAGCCGCCGCGCTCAAGGCCGCGCTGATCGAGGACGGGCTCTGGTCGCAATATCTGGAAGTCGCGATCGGCCCCGACGCCGAAGTCTTCACCAAGTCGCCGATCCTTTCCACGGTGGGCCTGGGCGCGGAGATCGGCATCCGGTCCGATTCGACCTGGAACAATCCGGAACCCGAAATCGTGCTGGTGGTCGATGGCACCGGCAAGACGGTGGGCGCGACGCTGGGCAATGACGTCAACCTGCGCGACTTCGAAGGGCGCTCGGCGCTTTTGCTGGGCAAGGCGAAGGACAATAACGCGTCCTGCGCGCTCGGGCCGCTGATCCGCCTTTTCGACGATGGCTTCACGATCGACGATGTGCGCAATGCCGAAGTAGGCCTGACCA
Organism: Sphingobium sp.; assembly: GCA_013911745.1. GTDB lineage: Bacteria > Pseudomonadota > Alphaproteobacteria > Sphingomonadales > Sphingomonadaceae > Sphingobium > Sphingobium olei. The sequence goes on from JACESO010000067.1 coordinate 11,410, forward strand.
TCGACGGTCCGGAAGGCTATCGACTGGAAGGCGTCAGCAGCATGAACCAGATCAGCCGCGATCCGCTGGACCTCGTGCGCCAGACGCTGTCCGAACATCAATATCCCGATGGCTTCGCGCTGTTCCTGGGCACGTTGTTCGCGCCGGTGCAGGATCGTGACGAGCCGGGCCGCGGCTTCACCCACAAGGTGGGCGACACGGTCGCCATCGCCACCCCGCGCCTGGGCAAGCTGGTGAACCGGGTCGTGACCTCCAAGGACGCGACGCCCTGGACCTTGGGCGTCGCCGCCCTGATGACGAACCTTGCCGCTCGCGGCCTGTTGACGACGAAAGAGAAAGAAAACGCATGAGCCGCGCCATCTACCCGAGCCTGAAAGGCAAGCGGGTCTTTATCTCCGGCGGCGGCAGCGGCATCGGTGAAGGACTGGTCGAAGCCTTTGTGGGCCAGGGCGCCCGTGTCGCCTTCTGCGACATCGCCGTCGAAGCGAGCGAAGCGCTGGTCGACCGCCTGTCCTCAGCCGACTTCAAGCCCCTGTTCCACGCCGTGGACCTACGCGATATCGACGCCGTTCAGGCGATGATGGCCCGGGTTGATGAGCAGCTGGGCGGCATCGACATCCTGGTCAACAATGCCGCCAACGACGATCGCCACAAGATCGAGGACGTCACGCCCGCCTATTGGGACGAGCGGATGGCCGTGAACCTGCGCCACCTGTTCTTCGCGGCGCAGGCGGTCGTGCCGGCGATGAAGCGCGACGGCGGCGGCGTCATCATCAATTTCGGGTCGATCAGCTGGCACCTTGCCCTGCCCGAACTGGCGCTCTACCAGACCGCGAAAGCCGCGATCGAGGGGCTGACGCGCAGCCTGGCCCGCGATCTTGGCCGCGACAATATCCGCGTCAACACCATCATCCCCGGCAATGTGAAGACGCCGCGCCAGGAAAAATGGTACACACCCGAAGGCGAGGCGGAGATCGTCGCGGCGCAGTGCCTGGACGGCCGCATCCTGCCGGTGGACGTCGCCGCGTTGGCGATGTTCCTGGCATCGGACGATGCCCGTTTCTGCACGGGTCACGACTATTTCATCGACGCGGGGTGGCGCTGACATGAGCATCGAAGCACAGAGCGTCCTTTCGGTCGGCGCGACGCTGGGCGAAGGGCCGGTATGGGTCGCGCGCGACGCCGCGCTGTGGTTCGTGGACATCAAGGAGCACCGCATCCACCGGTTCGATCCGGCGGGCGGCGATGCGCGCCACTGGACCGCGCCGGCGCAGGTCGGCTGGATCCTTCCCACCGACGACGGCCTGTTTGCGGTCGGCCTCCAAACCGGCGTGCATCGCTTCGATCCCGCCGACGGCAGCTTCGTCCTGCTCCACGCACCCGAAGCGGCGTTGCCCGGCAATCGGCAGAATGACGCCACGGTGGCACCGGACGGCGCGATCTGGTTTGGGTCTATGGACGATGGCGAGGCGCAGGAGAGCGGGCGTTTCTACCGCCTGTACAAGGGTCTGTGCGCCGACTCCGGCCTGCCGTCCGTGTCCATCACCAATGGCCCTGCCGTCTCGACCGATGGCCGGACGCTCTACCATACCGACACGCTGGGCAAGCGCATCTGGCGCAGCAGCCTGAGCGAGGACGGCGCGGTGCAGGAAACCGGCTTGTTCGTCGAGATCGAGGATGGCGCAGGCTATCCCGACGGCCCGACGATGGATGCCGAAGGATGCCTCTGGACCGGCCTGTACGGCGGCTGGACCGCGCGCCGCTACGATCCGGCGGGTAAGATGATGCAGGAGGTGCGGTTCCCCGTGTCCAACATCACCAAGATCGCCTTTGGCGGGCCGGACCTGCGCACCGCCTATGCCACCACCGCGCGGAAGGGGCTGGACATGACAGCGTTGACAGCGCAACCACTGGCGGGCGATCTGTTTGCATTCGACCCCGGCGTGGCGGGCGTGCCGGGAACCATTGCAACGATATAACGAGTAAGTGTGGAGGACGTCAGGATGAGTGAGGGGAGCGCCGGGAAGGTCAACATGGCCTTCATCGCAGCGATCGTCGCGGTTGCGACGATCGGCGGTTTTATGTTCGGGTATGATTCGGGCGTCATTAACGGCACGCAAAAGGGCCTTGAAAGCGCGTTCGACCTCGGCAAGCTGGGCATCGGCGTCAATGTCGGCGCGATCCTGGTCGGTTCGTCCATCGGCGCGTTCGGCGCGGGCCGCATGGCCGACATCATCGGCCGCCGTGGCGTCATGATGCTGTCCGCTGTCCTCTTCCTGGTGAGCGCCCTGCTCGCCGGCGCGGCAGGATCGTCCGCCATCTTCATCATCGCCCGCATCATCGGTGGTCTGGGCGTCGGCGCGGCGAGCGTCATTTCGCCCGTCTATATCTCCGAAGTAACCCCCGCGGCCGTGCGCGGCCGCCTGTCTTCGGTGCAGCAGGTCATGATCATTTCCGGCCTGACCGGGGCGTTCGTCGCCAATTTCGTGCTGGCGCGCTACGCTGGCGGGTCGACCGCGTCCTTGTGGCTGGACTTTCCAGCCTGGCGTTGGATGTTCTGGCTGCAGGCTATCCCCGCCGCCATCTACTTCTTCGCCCTGCTGGTGATTCCCGAAAGCCCCCGTTACCTGGTGGCGCGTGGGCAGGAAGAGCGTGCTCGGACCGTGCTCACCCGCCTGTTCGGCGCGGAGGAGGCCGCGCGTAAGGTGAGCGAGATCCGCGCCAGCCTGGCTGCCGATCATCACCGCCCGAAGCTGAGCGACCTTGTCGACAAGGCGAGCGGCAAGATTCGGCCCATCGTGTGGACCGGCATCGGTCTTGCCGTGTTCCAGCAGCTGGTCGGCATCAACGTCGTCTTCTATTATGGCGCGACGCTGTGGGAAGCCGTGGGCTTCTCGGAAGACTATGCGCTTCAGACCAACATCCTGTCGGGCGTGCTGTCCATCGGTGCCTGCCTCGCCACCATCGCCCTCGTCGATAAGATCGGCCGCAAGCCGTTGCTGCTGATCGGGTCGGCCGGCATGGCCGTGACGCTCGCGACCGTGGCCTACGCCTTCTCCACCGCCGTTACCGGCGCGGACGGCGCCGTGTCGCTGCCGGGCAATAACGGCGTCATCGCGCTGGTCGCCGCCAATCTCTACGTCATCTTCTTCAACATGAGCTGGGGCCCGATCATGTGGGTCATGCTGGGAGAGATGTTCCCGAACCAGATTCGCGGATCGGGCCTGGCGGTCGCGGGCTTCGCTCAGTGGATCGCCAATGCGGTCGTCTCGGTCAGCTTCCCCTCGCTGGTCGTGTCGCCGGGCCTGGCGGTCGCTTATTGCGGCTATGCCTTCTTCGCGCTGGTGTCCTTCTTCTTCGTGCGCGCCATGGTCAATGAAACCAAGGGCCGCGAGCTTGAGGACATGGTCGGCTGAACCATGGGTCGGACGGGCGAAGAGGATTGCATCATCCTAAAGGCGGGGGCGCTGGAAGCGGCGCTCTCGCCCTCGCTCGGCGGGGTTCTGCTGTGGTTCGCCGCCGATGGAGCGAACCTGCTGCGTCGCACCCCTGACGGAGCGACCGATCCGCTGGAGACGGCGAATTTTCCGCTGGTGCCCTATGCCAACCGCATCGCGCACGGTCGCTTCACCTTCGATGGAACGACCTGCCAGTTGCCGCTGAACTTCGGCGACCATCCGCACAGCCTGCACGGCTTTGGATGGCAGACCGCATGGATGGCGGTCGAGACAAGCGAGCGCCACGCGACGCTGGTGCATGAGCATGGGGGCGACGCGGGCTGGCCCTGGGCCTATCGGGCGGAGCAGACGGTCGTGCTGACACAGAGCAGCCTTTCCCTTACGCTGACGATCACGAACGAGGGCGACCGGCCGATGCCGGCGGGCCTCGGCTTCCACCCCTATTTCGCCGCCGACGCGGCCACGCGCTTGCAGTTCGACGCGGGGAGCCTGTGGCTTTCCACGCCCGACATGCTGCCCGAGCGGGAAGCACCCGCCGACGCGCTTGGCGACTGGTCGAGGCCGTCCCCGGTGCTGGGTGACAGCCTGATCGACAATGTCTATGGCGGCTGGAGCGGCGTCGCGCGGGTGGAGCGGGGCGACGGGCTGCGGCTGGTGCTGACGGGCGACGGGGTCGACTGGCTGCACGTCTATCGTCCGCCGGGCCTCGACTTTTTCTGCCTCGAACCCGTCAGCCACATGCCCGATGCCATCCATCGCGGCGGCATGGCGGTGGTCGATCCGGGCCGGCAGAGCAGGATCGGCATGACCGTCGCGGTCCACAAAGGCGACGAGGCGCTTCCGCAATCGGCTTCCTTCGCCTAAGCTGCCTTCAAATCTGGCAGCAAGGGTAACAGCCGATGCAGTTTTTGCGGACCGCCTTCTGGGTCGTCATCGCCGTGGCCGCCGCCCTGTTCTTCAAGGCGAACAACAAGCCGCTCGACATCAAGATCTGGGGCGACATCGTCTGGGAAACGCGGGTGTGGTTCCCGATCCTGCTGGCGTTCCTCGCAGGCGCCCTGCCCTTCTGGATCATGGCGCGGGTGACGCGCTGGCGGCTGCGGCGGCAGATGGACAGCAGCGAACGTGCGCTGGCGGCGGCGACGGCGGCGAGCGCGCCCGTCGCAGTGCCCGACGCGCAGGCGGGCTCCGCCACCGA
>JACESO010000068.1 GCA_013911745.1 Sphingobium sp.
CTACAAGTATGTCGTGCAGATGGTCGCCCAGGCCTATGGCAAGACCGCGACCTTCATGCCCAAGCCGATCGCGCAGGATAACGGCAGCGGCATGCACACCCACATGTCGATCTGGGAAGGCGGCAAGCCGCTCTTCGCCGGTGACGGCTATGCCGGCCTGTCCGACACCTGCCTCTATTTCATCGGCGGCGTCATCAAGCATGCCAAGGCTCTCAACGCCTTCACCAACCCGACCACCAACAGCTACAAGCGCCTGGTGCCGGGCTTCGAAGCGCCGGTGCTGCTCGCCTACTCGGCGCGCAACCGTTCGGCCTCCTGCCGCATCCCCTATGGCGCGGGCGCCAAGGCGAAGCGCGTGGAATTCCGCTTCCCCGACGCGATGGCGAACCCCTATCTCTGCTACGCCGCGCTGCTGATGGCCGGTCTCGACGGCATCGAGAACAAGATCCATCCGGGCGCCGCGATGGACAAGAATCTCTACGACCTGCCGCCCGAAGAACTGAGCCAGGTGCCGACCGTCTGCGGTTCGCTCCGTGAAGCGCTCAACAGCCTGGAAGCCGATCACGACTTCCTGCTGAAGGGTGATGTCTTCACCAAGGACCAGATCGAAGCCTATATCGAGCTGAAGTGGCCCGAAGTCTATCGCTGGGAAATGGCCCCCTCGCCGGTCGAATTCGACATGTACTACAGCGCCTGAACCCTTTCTCAGGCCAACGGGAAGGCCCGGTCGCAGCGATGCGGCCGGGCCTTTTCCTTTGTGGCGGAAGCGCCCACATGGAGCGCATGAACCCGCTCGACGCCCTTGGCCTTTCCATACCCATCATCCAGGCGCCTATGGCAGGCACGTCCACCCCGGACATGGCGGCGGCGGTCAGCAATGCCGGCGCGGTGGGGTCGATAGCAGTAGGCGCTGTGGATGCCGCAACCGCGCGCGCGATGATCCACGCCACACGGGCGCGGACCGACCGGCCCTTCAACGTCAACCTGTTCGTTCACCCGCCCGCGCAGGCCCGACCCGATGTCGAAAGCCGCTGGATCGATGCCCTGCGCCCGCTCTTCGCCCAATTTGATGCAGAGCCGCCGTCGTCTTTAAGCGAAATCTATCGCAGCTTCGCCGATGACGATGCCATGCTCGCGATGCTGGTAGAAGAGAGGCCGGCCGTGGTCAGTTTCCACTTCGGCCTGCCCGATGCGCGCCGGATCGCCGCGCTGAAGGTCGCGGGCTGCCTGCTGCTCGCCACCGCCACCAACCTGGAGGAAGGACAGGCGGCCCGCGCCGCCGGCATCGACGCTATCGTGGCGCAGGGTTTCGAGGCAGGCGGCCATCGCGGCATGTTCGATCCCGACGGGCCAGACTCTTGTCTCGGCACCATGGCCCTCACCCGCCTGCTGGTGGAACGGAGCGGCCTGCCCGTCATCGCCGCTGGCGGCATCATGGACGGCCGGGCTGTTCGCGCCGCTCTCGACCTCGGCGCGGTCGCCGCCCAACTCGGCACCGCCTTCATCGCCTGCCCGGAAAGCAGCGCCGATGCTGCTTATCGCGCGGCGCTGTTCAGCGACGCCGCCAGCCACACGGTCATGACCCGGGCCATTTCCGGCCGTCCCGCCCGCTGCCTTCCCAACCGCTTCACCCAATGGGGCGCCGCCTCCGGTCCGCGACCGCCAGACTACCCCATTGCCTATGATGCCGGGAAAGCGCTCAATCAGGCGGCCAAGGCGTCAGGCGAAGGCGGCTATGGCGCGCAATGGGCGGGTCAGGGCGCCCCGCTCGCCCGCGCGCTCCCCGCCGCGACGCTCATCGCATCCCTTGCCGAGGAGATGCGGCTCAGCCCCGATCGGGAATAGACGCGCCGAACAGCAGCACCGGCTCGCCCGGCGGCGACAGCGCGATGTCGCCCTTGGCGTCCGTCACCAGCTGGCGGATCATCCAGGCGGCCGCCGTGCGCGATGCCAGCCCGTCGATCGGCAGCGTGCCCGCCAGCGCCGCGCGCAGGTCCGGGTCCAGCACCACCTTCGGCCCTTCGGCGCGCACGACGATCTCGGTCACGCCCGGCCGCGTCTCCGCCCCGATGTCGAGCTGCCCGCCGCGCACCAGCGCATCTCCCGCGATCAGCGCGAGGTTGAGCAGGATCTTCGCCGCCAGCTTATCGAGCAATTGCTCCTCGACCATCCAGCCGATCTTCACCCGGCCGGCGGTGGCGAACATCCCCTCGATGGCGACGCGCGCCTCGTGCGGGGGCACGGCATCACCGAACCCGCCCGCTGATCCGAACGCCAGGCGGAAGAATTTGAGCTTGTTGGCGGATGTCCGCGCGCTGTCCGACAGCAGTTCCAGGCAGCGTTCCCGCATCTGCGGGTCGGTTTCGTCCGCCATCAGTTCCAGCCCGTTGTTCAGCGCGCCGACCGGGCTGAGCAGGTCATGGCACAGGCGGGAGCAGAGCAGGCTGGCAAATTCGATGCTGTCGGTGGGGTGAGTCATGCGGTTTCGGGATCGCCATGTCAGGAAGGAAATATGCGCGTAATAAAGGCTAATGCGCTGCCCCGTCCCGCGATGCAAGCCCGCCCTGCCGCCTTTCGCTCACTGGTGGTCGAGCGGAATTTCGGTGAAGCGCCCCTTAACCGCCCCGTCCGGTCCGGCGAGCCACAGCCGCGCCTCGGTGCCAGCGACGATCAGCCAGAGGCTGCCATCCGGCGCTGCGCATTCCGCATCGGTCACAGACGGAACGGCCAATCCTGAAGGATGCGAATGATAATGGCCCACCACCGCCGGGCCGCCGGATCGCGCCGCTCGATGCGCGCGGATCAGCACGGCCGGGTCCAGTTCGAAATGGCGCGCGGGGTCAGGTGCGACATTGGCGGCCGGCACTATCGCGTCGATCCGGCCCCGCGTTCCCAGCAGCAAACCGCACACCTCGTTCCGGCTTTCAGCCGCCAGGGCCACGATTTGTTCCATCAATCCCCTTGATATCGCGACCTTCATTCCTACATCCCTACCTCATGGGTTCGGGGGTTTCCATCATCGAAGCGGCAATCGCGGAGGCGCAGCACGGCTTGCGGCTGGACCGCGCCCTGGCCGATCTGCTGCCCGACCTCTCGCGCGAGCGACTCAAGGCGCTGATCGGCGAAGGGCATGTCCGCAGCGAGCAACCGGGCCGCATCAGCGCCTCGATGAAAGTCGCGGCCGGCCAGTCCTTCACCATCGCCCTGCCCGATCCCACACCGCTTGACACCGTGGCGCAGGATATTCCGCTCGTCATCGTGCATGAGGATGCGGACCTGATCGTCGTCGACAAGCCCGCCGGCCTCGTCGTCCATCCCGCCGCCGGCAATCTGGACGGGACGCTGGTCAACGCCTTGCTGCACCATTGCGATGGTCAGCTTTCGGGCATCGGCGGCGTGGCGCGCCCCGGCATCGTCCACCGGATCGACAAGGACACATCAGGCCTGCTGGTCGTCGCCAAGTCCGACCGCGCGCATGAGGGGCTTGCCCGCCAGTTCAAGGATCACAGCATCGATCGGCTCTACGCCGCCATCGTCTATGGCCACCCCGTGCCCCCTAGCGGCGTCGTCGATACGTGGATCGGCCGTTCCGACGCCGATCGAAAGAAGATGGCCGTTCATCGGGAAGGACGCGGCAAGCACGCCCGCTCACACTATCGTATGATTGAGCGGCTCAAGGGGGCGGCTATGGTGGAATGCAGGCTGGAAACGGGCCGCACCCATCAGGTCCGCGTCCATATGGCGCATATCGGACACCCCTTGATCGGCGATCCGCTTTACGGTAGAGAGAGGAAAGGTTTCAAATCGATACTGGAAACGCTGGGTTTCAAAAGGCAGGCATTGCACGCGAAAACACTGGGGTTCATACATCCCGTAACGGATAAGCCCCTGCTGTTCCAAAGTGCATTGCCCGTCGATATGCAGGAACTGTTAAGCGAGCTTCACGTATAGGTTTTGACAAGTTTGCGACGGCGCAGCGACGCCTCTTCTGGGTCCCGCCGCGCATGAAAGGGAAAGGTGACGACATGGCCAAGAGCAATGTCCCCGCGGTTCCGGCGCTGGGCGGTGAAGCCAGCCTCAACCGCTATCTGTCGGAAATCCGCAAGTTTCCGCTGCTCACCCCCGAGCAGGAATATATGCTGGCGAAGCGGTATCAGGAACATCAGGATCCTGAGGCTGCGGCGCAACTCGTGACCTCGCACCTGCGCCTAGTCGCAAAGATCGCGATGGGCTATCGCGGCTACGGCCTGCCCGTCAGCGAACTGATCAGCGAAGGCAATATCGGCCTGATGCAGGGCGTGAAGAAGTTCGAGGCGGATCGCGGGTTCCGGCTGGCGACCTACGCCATGTGGTGGATCCGCGCCTCCATCCAGGAATTCATCCTCCGCTCCTGGTCGCTCGTGAAGATGGGCACCACCGCGGCGCAGAAGAAGCTGTTCTTCAACCTTCGCCGGATGAAGAACAATATCGAAGCGTTCGAGGACGGCGACCTGCGTCCCGAGGATGTCGCGAAGATCGCCAAGGATCTCGGCGTCAGCGAGGATGACGTGGTCTCCATGAACCGCCGCATGGCGATGGGCGGCGACACGTCGCTCAACGTCCCCATGCGCGAGGATGGCGAAGGCCAGTGGCAGGATTGGCTGGCCGACACCGATCCGCTGCAGGACGAGCGCGTCGCCGACGAGCAGGAAAAGGTTCTGCGGCACGACATGCTGGTCGAGGCGATGGACGACCTCAACGACCGCGAGAAGCACATTCTTGCAGAGCGTAGGCTTGCCGAGGAGCCCAAGACCTTGGAGGAACTGAGCCAGGTCTATGGCGTGTCGCGCGAACGCGTCCGCCAGATCGAGGTTCGGGCCTTTGAAAAGCTACAGAAGGCGATGATGCGCATTGCCGGCGACCGGATCGGTCGCATGGCAAAGCTCGCCGCCATCTGACCCAAGCCCCCATGGCGAAAAGGCCCCGGAGCGATCCGGGGCCTTTTTTGTGTCCGAACGCAAGCGAACTACCCTGCGGCGTCCCGCGCCGCCTGCAAAATCTCCTCGGACAGGTCCGCGTCGCCGACCGCGCGGGCCAGCACCAGCGCTCCCACCATCTGCGCCATGCGGGCCAGCGCCGCTGATCGATCCATCTCGCCGGCCTGTTCCAATATGCCTGCCAGTTCCTCGAACCCCTTCCGGAACGCCCCCGCCAGATCGCCGCCTTTCCGCGCGGCATCCGGCCCCAGCGCGATCAGCGCACAGCCCGTCTGGGGTGCGTCGCGATTTCGCGGGCTCAGATAGTCGTCGGCGATTGCGGCGGCGGCATCCTCCGCCCCTGCGGCGATCCCGCTCCACCGCGCAGCGCTCTTTGCCAGCGCCGCCGCGCAGGCTTCCGCCGCCAGCGCGTCCTTCGACTCGAACTGGTTATAGAACCCGCCATGGGTCAGGTCGCAGGCCCGCATCACCTCGCCGATGCCCACGCCGTCCACGCCATGCGCGCGGAACAGCCGCGACGCGGTCTCAACCACCTTTTCCCGATTGCGGGATGCCTGCTCGCGGCTCACCTTCATATCCTGTCCTTCTCAACCGGCCCTTGACTTATATATGACGATCGTCATTTAACACCAGGCCTTTCGCCACGCAGGGGAATCCGATGCTCTCCAACGCCCTCGCCATCCGCTTGTCCGCGCGCAACGTCCATTATGGCTGGGCCGTGGTGGGCGCGACCTTCCTGACCATGCTGGTGGTGGCGGGCGCAGTCGGCGCGCCGGGCGTGTTCATCGTGCCGCTGCAGAAGGAGTTCGGCTGGAGCGCTGCCGACATCAGCGGCGCGCTCGCCATCCGCTTCCTCCTGTTCGGCGGCATCGGGCCGTTCGCCGCCGCCTTCATGAACCGCTTCGGCGTGCGGCGGATGATGCTCATCTCGCTGTCGATCGTGATCGGCGGCCTGCTGCTGTCGCTTGGCATGACCAGCCTGTGGCAGCTGATGCTGCTCTGGGGCGTGGTGATCGGCCTTGGCACCGGCCTTACCGCCATGGTGCTCGGCGCGACGGTGGCGACTCGCTGGTTCAGCGACCGGCGCGGTCTCGTCATGGGTCTCCTCTCGGCCAGCACGGCGACTGGGCAGCTCGCCTTCCTGCCGCTGCTCGCCAGCCTGACGGAAGATCATGGCTGGCGCGCGGCCTTGCTGCTGGTGTGCGGCGCGATCCTGCTGGCCGCGGCGGTTGTGCTGCTGCTGATGCGGGACCGCCCGTCCGACCTTGGCCTGCCGCCCTATGGCGACACGCAGGTTCAGCCCGCCCCCCCCCAGCCGCACAGCCTCGGCGCGCTGCTGCTGACGCCCCTCACGATCCTCCGGGAAGCTGCGTCGGTCCCGACATTCTGGATCCTCTTCTTCTCCTTCTACATCTGCGGGGCCAGCACCAATGGCCTCGTACAGACGCATTTCATATCGCTCTGCGGCGACTATGGGCTGGCGGCGGTCGGCGCCGCGTCGATGCTGGCGATGATGGGCCTGTTCGACTTCGCCGGCACGCTGGCATCTGGGTGGCTCAGCGACCGGTTCGACAATCGCTGGCTGCTCTTCTGGTATTACGGCCTGCGCGGCCTTTCGCTGCTCTACCTGCCCTTCAGCGACTTCTCGCTCTACAGCCTGTCCATCTTCGCGGTCTTCTATGGCCTCGACTGGGTGGCGACGGTCCCGCCGACGGTGAAGCTGACCGCGCAGCGCTTCGGCCCTGAAAAGGCTAACATCGTCTTCGGCTGGATCTTCGCCGGGCATCAGCTGGGCGCGGCCAGCGCGGCGCTGGGCGGCGGATTGTCGCGCACCGTCTGGCAAAGCTACATGCCCGCCTTCATCGCCGCCGGCCTGCTCTGCCTGGTCGGCGCCGGCCTGGTGCTGCTCATCAATCGCGGACGGCCACAGACGCTCGCCGCCGCCTGAACCGCCGCCGCTTGAACCCTGCCGCAGGCGCGCTAGGCTGGCGGCATGACCGCTCCTTCCGTCTCCGCCGCCCGCCGCCGCTCCCGCTGGATCGCCATCCCGTTCAAGATCCTGCTCGGCTTCATCGTCCTTTCGGTGGCGATGACCGTCCTCTACCGCTTCGTGCCCCCGCCCGTCACATGGACGATGCTGCTGGACTCCAATGGCATCACCAAGGACTGGACCAGCCTGGACGAGATCGACCCGAACATGGCACGCGCCGCGATCGCGGGGGAGGACGGGAAATTCTGCCTCCACCACGGCTTCGACGTAGACGCCATCGCGAAGGCGGCGATCCACAATGCCAGCGGCGGCCGCATCCGCGGCGGCTCCACCATCAGCCAGCAGACGGCGAAGAACGTGTTCCTGTGGCAGGGCGGCGGCTTCGTGCGCAAGGGGCTGGAGGCCTGGTTCACCGTCCTCATCGAAGCGATCTGGGGCAAGCGGCGGATCATGGAAGTCTATCTGAACGTCGCGGAAACCGGCATCGGCACCTATGGCGTGCAGGCCGGGGCGATCCGCTATTTCCATCATGGCGCGGGCAAATTGACCCGCGCCGAAGCCGCCCGCATCGCGGCCGTCCTCCCCCTGCCCAAGCGCCGCGCCGCCGTCGCGCCCGGCGGCTTCACCCGCCGCTACGGCAACAGCATCGCCCGCCGCATCGGCATCGTCCAGCGCGACGGGCTGGACAGCTGCCTCAGATGAAATAGGAAATCCTGCGCTTAACTTCGCATATTTCCCGTATAATTCATCATAAAATTGCGCGGCGTTGATCCTATCGGAATGCAGGCTCGTTCCAGCAACGACCAACCTGCCGCACCGCCCTTCGATAGGACAGCAGCCGCTCCAACAAGAAAGGGCGGGGATCGCTCCCCGCCCTTTTCGCTTGCCGCCGACTGACGAGGATCAGAAGCCGACCACGACCGATCCGATGAACGTGCGTGGTGCGCCAATCTGAGCGAAGGAAACGCTCGTATTGGATAGCGTACCGTCAAAACCGCCGACGTAAACCTTGTCGAACAGGTTGGTGATGTTCAACTGAACCGCAACGCCGGGCGCGCCGAATTCGGCCAGCGAGTAACGGGCATCAAGATCGACCAGCGTGTAACCAGGTGCCGCAGAACCATATACCGCGGTGGGAACGCCGCCGATCGTCTGCAAGACAGGCAGGTTCTGATCGTTCACATAGCGGCGGCCGGTGCGCTTGGCCTGCACGCCCAGACGGAAGCCTTCAAGTTCCCCCTGGAGGCGACCGCCGATGGTGTAGACCGGTGCACCCGATTCCCGCTTGCCCGCCGTTTGGGCGACGGTGCTGGCCGACAACTCGACATCGTCCTTGATTTCTGACTTCAGATAGGAGCCGAACGCATAGACCATGATTTCCGGGATCGGACGATAGGTGACCGACCCGTCGATGCCATATTTGTCGACGCGACCCAGATTGCGGTAGATGGTCGTGTCCAATTCCCGATCATAGGCCGACGCTAGGCGATCATTGTAGATCGTGTACCATGCTGACACCTGTGCCTGAAGCTTGGCCGACCGATAGCGCACGCCCAGGTCGAAATTGTCCGTGGTTTCTGGAGACGGGTTGGCGCGATCGTCATCCGCCGCATAGAAGAAGGATTGATACAGGTTGTCGGTGCCCGGCACCTGGAGACCCTTCGAATAGTTGCCGAAAATGTCGAAAGCGTCGGTTGCATTGAACACGAAACCGGCGCTCGGCAGCAGCTTGTCGTATTTGAACACGCGCCGCTGCGGCCCCTGCACAATCGGATTGGCTGCGGCGAACGCGTCTCCAGCGGCGGAACCGTCGCCAAAACAACGCAGGTTGCCCGATGCCGTGGCCGTGAAACAGTAATTGTTGAGGTCGCGTTTGAAGAAGGGCGCACGCAGGCCAAGGGTGACGGTCATCGCATCCATGAAGGTGCCACGATATTCACCTGAAACCTGATGAAGGATGGCATAAGAAAGACGATTGCGCTTCTGAAGCGCGTCGCCGCTGGCGTCGAGGATCGGATTGTCGACCGGGAAATAGTCAGCGCCAAAACCGTTGCCGGTCAGATAGCCCGCTTCACCCGTCTGGCGGTGACGACCGCGATCGTAGCTGTAGGCCAGACGTACAGTGTTGTCGGGGTCGATGTCGTAACGCAGCGAAGCGATCAGGCCATAACGATGGGTCTGAGTCTGGCTGGGCGAGTGGACGCGAATCGTATCCAGCACGTCGCCGTCGCCATTAAGGTCGCGGCCGAAAAAGTAGTTCGGGACGCTGGACGAACCCTGGATGAAGCCGGTGTAGGGCTGTCCACCAATGGTGGTGAAGCGTTCATCGGCGATCAGAGTGCCGCCGCCGTTTGCCTTCGTATACTGATAGCTGGGGTCGACAGTTAGGATAAGGCCATCGGACAGCGTGAAGCGCGAATTGATGCGAATATTACCGGTGTTGGACGGGTTGAAGCGATATTCGAAATCGGAGCCGCAGCTACTGGCCGTGTCCACCAACCCAGCGCGCGGGGTGGGCGTAAGACAACGCGCAGTTTCATAGAAGCGCTCGTCCTTCCCAACGGGAAAGCGGTTGGCGCTGCCGCCGCCGACGACACGGTTGGCATCAAGGCGTAGTGGGACCGAACCAAAGAAGTTGTTGCGGTTTTCGTTATAGTGGCCGGCGAGCGAGATGAAGTCTCCGTTGCTGCCGATCGGCTGATAGATTTTTGCATTATACTGCTTCTTGTCGATTTCGCCAATGCCGCCGTATATGGCATCGTTGCTGGCGCGGCTGGCCGAAATGAAGGCGCGGGTGCCCCATTTCGTGAAGCTGCCGGTCTGGACCATACCAAACATGCGGAAGAAGGAGAAATCGCCGACCGACGCCACCATCTTAGCGCTGAAATCTTCGCCGGGGGTGATCGAGCGATAGTTGACGGTTGAACCGGTGGCTGCGGCCGTAGGGCTGTCGACATCGGTCGAACCCAGGTTTACGTTCACCTGATCGATGATTTCCGGATCGAGTTGCTGGTTCGAATAAAGCGCATAACCGCCGGTATCGTTGAGCGGCAGGCCGTCGAAGGTCTGCGAAATGCGCTGGTCGTCGAAACCGCGGATCGTCAGCGTGCCGCCGGCCGAGCCGAAGGGGTCGTTGTTTTGGAAGCTGACGCCTGGCATCTGGTTGATGATTTCATTGATCGTCTGGCCGGGGGTCTGGGCCTGGATGAATTCGGCACCTAGTACGGCCTTTGCGCGGCTGGTATCCGGCACGATAACGCCGCCAATACCCTTTTCGGTAGTTGAACCGGTCACCACGATCTCATTGTCGAAATCAATCGAACCCGTCGACTGCGCCGACACAGCGGTGGGAGCGACAACGGCGATGACCGCGGCGCTTCCCATCAAAAACTTCTTCATATGACCCTTGTCCCTTTTCAAGAGTGGCGCGTGCGCCCCCGTTCATGCTTTATTTCAAGCCGCGGCCGCTTTTGGCGGCGCCTGACGACGCCCCTGTGATGCGTCGATTGCAATTTTGTTACAATGCGCCAGCGAGACTGTCACATTCGCACGCCGACCCCGCCACGCCCCCTGCAGGACAGCATAAGAACTTCATCAACCTACTGAAAATAATAGAATTTATGGCGATTCATACTGCTCGTTGAACAGTGGTGCAATTTTGCAACGCGGCAGGATTTTTTGTGCGGCGCAAGGAACCGTATGAGAAAAGGGTCGGCGATGCGATCGCCGACCCCTCAATCACGTCACCCGGAACTAACCGAGATCAGGCCGCGTCTTCGGCCCGCTTCTTCTTGTCGCTGAACACGCGAATCGGCTCCTTCGTGCCGGCGACGACATCCTTGTCCACCACCACTTCGCCCACGCCCTCCATCGACGGCAGGTCGAACATGGTATCTAGCAGGATCGCTTCCAGGATCGACCGCAATCCGCGCGCGCCGGTCTTCCGCTCGATCGCCTTCTTCGCGATCGCGGTCAACGCGTCGTCGGTGAAGCTGAGTTCGACATTCTCCATATCGAACAGCTTGGCATATTGCTTCACCAGCGCGTTCTTGGGTTCGACCAGGATCTTGACCAGAGCGGTCACGTCCAGATCCTCCAGTGTCGCGATCACCGGCAGGCGACCGACGAATTCGGGGATCAGGCCGAACTTCAGCAGATCCTCGGGCTCGCTCTGACGCAGAAGCTCGCCGGTCTTGCGCTCCTCCGGCGCGGCGACATGCGCGCCGAAGCCGATCGACTTGGCTTCGAGCCGATCACCGATGATCTTTTCCAGCCCCGCGAACGCGCCACCACAGATGAACAGGATATTGGTCGTGTCGACCTGAAGGAATTCCTGCTGCGGATGCTTGCGCCCGCCCTGCGGCGGAACCGAGGCCGTGGTGCCTTCCATCAGCTTGAGCAGCGCCTGCTGCACGCCCTCGCCCGACACGTCGCGGGTGATCGAGGGGTTCTCGGCCTTGCGGCTGATCTTGTCGATCTCGTCGATATAAACGATGCCGCGCTGCGCCTTTTCGACATTATAGTCCGACGCCTGCAGCAGCTTGAGGATGATGTTCTCCACATCCTCGCCGACATAGCCCGCTTCGGTCAGAGTCGTCGCGTCCGCCATGGTGAAGGGCACGTCGAACGTCTTGGCGAGCGTCTGCGCCAACAGCGTCTTGCCGCAGCCGGTCGGGCCGACGAGCAGGATGTTGGACTTGGCCAGTTCCACCTCGCCCGGCTTGGAGCCGTGGTTCAGGCGCTTATAGTGGTTGTGGACCGCGACCGACAGCACCCGCTTGGCGCGGTTCTGGCCGATCACATAATCGTCGAGCACATCGCAGATTTCCTGCGGGGTCGGCACGCCCCCATCCTTCCGGCCGACGAGACCGCCCTTGGTCTCCTCACGGATGATGTCGTTGCACAATTCCACGCATTCGTCGCAGATGAAGACGGTCGGCCCGGCAATCAGCTTACGCACCTCATGCTGCGACTTGCCGCAGAAGGAGCAGTAAAGTGTGCTTTTCGAGTCCGAACCGGTAAGCTTAGTCATTCGCTTTTTCTCTCTTCCCCCGCCCTGCCGGTCGCCTGACCGGGTTCGATCGGGGGATTTTCTGGTCCAAAGTCCATCCTAGACCGCGGCGCGCCCCTTCCACAAGGGGTCAAAATGGCGCACCGCGGTAAAGATAGCCTTTAGCCCTCTGTTGTTTCGGCCGAGACGGGCCGGCGGTCGAACACTTCGTCGACCAGACCGAACGCCTTGGCTTCGTCCGCTTCCAGGAAGGTGTCGCGGTCCATCGCCCGCTCGACTTCCTCCAGGCTCTTGCCCGTATATTTGACGTACAGGTCGTTGAGGCGACGGCGGATGCGCAGGATTTCCTTGGCCTGGATCTCGATGTCCGACGCCATGCCCTGCGCGCCGCCCGACGGCTGGTGCACCATGATGCGCGCGTTGGACAGCGCGATGCGCTTGCCCGGCTCGCCGGCTGCCAGCAGGAAGCTGCCCATGGATGCGGCCTGGCCGATGCACACGGTGCCGACCTGTGGCCGGATATATTTCATCGTGTCGTGGATCGCCATGCCCGCCGTCACAACGCCGCCCGGCGAGTTGATGTACATCCAGATGTCCTTCTTCGGATTTTCCGATTCCAGGAACAGCAGCTGGGCGACGATCAGGGAGGCCATATGATCCTCGACCTGGCCGGTGACGAAGATGATCCGTTCCCGCAACAGGCGCGAATAGATGTCGAAGCTGCGCTCGCCGCGGTTCGACTGTTCGATGACGATGGGGACCAGCGCGGCCATGGGATCGGACATGATATCGGTCATTGTTGCTCTTTTCCGGGTGATTGCTTTTGCCCACGCCCTACATCGGGACAAAAGCGGAATGGTTCAAGGGGGGACGCGCAGGACCGCGCGGGCCGTCAATCGCGCCGCGCGAAGTCGGATGGCGCGCGGAAGGCAAGATAGGAAAGCCGCCGCACTTCGCGCCGCCCGCGCACCACCGTGTCGAGGATGAGGCCGCACATCATGGATAATGTGGCCAGGATCATCAGTCCGGTGACGAGGATGGCGGTCGGGAAGCGTGGCACAAGGCCCGTCTCCATATAGGTAACGACCAGCGGCGCCGCCAGCCCCAGCGCCAGCGCGGCCAGGAAAGCGGCGATGATGCCGAAGAACAGCACCGGCCGTTCGACCCGGTACAGCGTGATGATCGTGCGCAGGATGCGCCATCCGTCCCGATAGGTGCTGAGCTTGCTCACCGATCCTTCGGGGCGCGCGCCATAGGCGGTCATGACCTCGGCCACCGGCATGGCCAGTTCCAGCGCATGGACGCTGATCTCGGTCTCGATCTCGAAACCGGCGGACAGCACGGGGAAGCTCTTCACGAAGCGGCGGGAAAAGACGCGATAGCCCGACAGGATGTCGGTGAAGCTGCGGCCGAACAGCTGCTTCAAAAGGCCGGTGAGCGCCCAGTTGCCAAAGCGATGCCCACGACGGTAGGCCGCTTCCACCTCGTCGCGGCGTGCGCCCACGACCATGTCCAGATTGTCTTCCAGCATGGCGGCGACCATGCGCGGCGCGGCGGCGGCTTCATAGGTCGCGTCGCCATCGGCCATGACATAGATGTCGGCATCCACATCGGCGAACATGCGGCGCACCACATGGCCCTTCCCCTGCTGGCCCACGCGGCGGACGATCGCGCCCG
Source organism: Sphingobium sp. (assembly GCA_013911745.1). GTDB lineage: Bacteria > Pseudomonadota > Alphaproteobacteria > Sphingomonadales > Sphingomonadaceae > Sphingobium > Sphingobium olei. The sequence continues at coordinate 13,655 of JACESO010000068.1, forward strand.
CCTCCGCCGCCAGTTCGCGGCTGCCGTCGCTGCTGTTATTGTCGAACACATAGATGTCGGCGGTGGGCAGAGCGCGGCGGAAATCCGCCACCGTCTGCACGATCGCGCCAGCTTCGTTGTAGCAGGGCAGGATCACGGCGATGCGCGGCCCCGTCGCCGCTACAGCCCCCTCCGCGCGCCCGGTCGCGCTGTCGCCGGTGATCGGCGGATATTCCTTCATCGCTGCTGCCGTTCCCTGTCCATGCCGCTGCCATGGACCATCATGTTTAACATTTCATCTGCCATGCCGCCGCCGAAATGAAAAGCGCCCGGCTTCTCGGGGGAAGCCGGGCGCTTGTTCCTGCGGCAGAAATGCCGGATTATTCGGCCTTGGCGGCGGCTTTCTTGGGAGCGGCCTTCTTCTTGGGCTTCTCCTCCGCGGCCGGGGCGTCCTCAGCGACGGCTTCTTCCTTCTTCGCGGCGGCCTTCTTGGGCGCGGCCTTCTTCGGCGCGTCCTGCGCCTTCACCTCTTCGGCGGCCGGGGCGGCGTCGGCTTCAGGCTCTTCGGCCTTCTTCTTGGCAGCAGCCTTCTTCGCCTTGGGCTTCTCGCCATGGTCATGATCATGGTCATGGCCGCAGCCCGGACCATGGACATGCGGCTTCAGGTCGCCGTCCTCGGCTTCGATCGCTGCTTCCAGTTCCTCGCGAGTCACCGTGCGGTCAGTGATCTCCGCCTTCTCGAACAGGAAGTCGACGACCTTGTCCTCATAGAGCGGCGCGCGCAGCTGGGCGGCAGCCATCGGATCCTGCCGCACATATTGCACGAAGCGCTCGCGGTCCTGCGGGCCATACTGCTGCGCGGCCTGCATGATCAGGCGGTTCATTTCCTGATCCGACACGGTGACGCCGTTCGCCTGGCCGATTTCCGACAGCAGCAAGCCCAGGCGGACGCGACGCACGGCAATGGCGCGATAATCGTCCTTCTCGGCTTCCATTTCCTTCAGCGCCGCTTCGGGATCTTCCTCATGGCTGGCTTCATGCTGAAGCTGCTGCCAGATCTGGTTGAACTCGGCCTCCACCATGCTCGGCGGCACGTCGAAATCATGCGCGGCGGCCAGCTGGTCCAGCAGCTTGCGCTTCATATAGGTGCGGGTGAGCCCGTTATGCTCCTGCTCGATCTGCCCCTTGAGCAGTTCCTTGAGCTTGTCGAGCCCTTCAAGTCCCAGCGACTTGGCGAAATCATCGTCCAGCTTGGGCTTGTCGCCGTCCAGGATCGCCTTGACCGTGATGTCGAAGGTCGCTTCCTTGCCGGCCAGGTGCTCCGCGCCATAATCCTCGGGGAAGGTGACGGTGATGGTCTTCTCGTCGCCCTTCTTCACGCCGGTCAGCTGTTCCTCGAAGCCCGGGATGAACTGGCCCGAACCGATCTTCAGCTTTACGTCCTGCGCGGTGCCGCCCTCGAACGCCTCGCCGTCGACCTTGCCGACGAAGTCGATGGAGAGCGTGTCGCCATCCTTGGCCTTGTGGCTGGCGGGATATTCCTCCAGCGCGCCCTGCTGGCTGGCGATGCGGCCGGCGGCTTCATCCACCTGCGCCTCGGGCACCTCGGCGGTCAGCCGCTCCAGCTTCAGGCCTTCGATGCTGGGCGCCGCGATTTCGGGGAGCACTTCCAGCTCGACCTTGACCTCAGCGTCCTTGCCGAACTCGAAATTCTCGTCCAGCTCGACCGACGGCTGCATCGCGGGGCGCAGCTTCTGGTCGGCGATCAGCTTCTGGATGCTGTCCTGGATCGAATTGTTGAGCGCGTCGCGCTGCAGCGATTCCCCGTGCATCTTCTTGACGAGGTTCGCCGGCACCTTGCCGGGGCGGAAGCCGGGCATCTTCACCTGCGGGGCGATCGCCTTCACTTCCTTATCGACGCGGGCGTCGATATCCTTCGACGTGATGGTCACGGTATAGGCGCGCTTCAGGCCCTCGTTCAACGTCTCGACAGTGTGCATCTCTTCTCTCAAACGCTTTCTTCAGCTGAATTTCGGTGGCTTGGCCGCAGGCGGCGCACTGGTGCGGGCGAAGGGACTCGAACCCCCACATCTTGCGATACCAGAACCTAAATCTGGCGCGTCTACCAGTTTCGCCACGCCCG
>JACESO010000069.1 GCA_013911745.1 Sphingobium sp.
GGTCCGGTTCCTTCGGCGGCAGCGACTGCGCCATACGCTGCCGAGACGTCGACGGCTTCCTTCATCCCGTCTGATTTTAGCCCTCCGATGCTGGTGCGGACCGCCACGTTCAAGCTGGTCCCGCTCGGCCCGGCCTTGGTCAAAGTTGATTTCGACGCCTACATGTCGTCGATCGAGCATCTGCAGAAGACGTTCACGCGCAGCACCGACTGGCCCCATGCGGGCATTTCATCGGCTGACGCGATGCGCGACATGGAGGCCGAAGAGGCGCGGTTCAAGAAGCGCGAATCCTTCGCCTACGCCGTGCTGACTCCCGATGGCCGCCGTGAGCGTGGCTGCGTTTATGTCTATCCCGGCACGGTCGCGGGATATGACGCGGTGGCCAGGCTGTGGGTGACCAAGGCCGAATATGACGCCGGCTTCGACGCCGAACTATATGATTGGGTCGTGCAGTGGATAGGGAAGGACTGGCCCTTCGCGAAAGTCGCCTATCCCGGCCGCTCGATTCCTTGGGAAAGCTGGGACGCGATGGTCGCTGCGGCGCGCAAGGAATAACAGCGCCGGTCATGGGAAATGGCCGTCCGCTTCCTATCTGTGCCTCATGAAAATCTTCACCATAGGCTATGAGGGCACCACGCAAGCGGCCTTGATCGAAGCACTGCGCGAAGCGGGCGTGCGCCTGCTCGCGGATGTCCGCGCCGTGCCGCTGTCGCGTCGGCCGGGCTTTTCCAAGAACATCCTCGCCGCCGGCCTCAGGGAAGCAGGGATCGACTATGTCGGGTTGAAGGCGCTTGGCACGCCGGCCGAAGGACGCGAAGCCGCGCGCAAGGGCAATCACGCCCGGCTCGCCGAAATCTACGCGCGCCAGCTCGATCTCCCCGAAGCCATCGTGCAGGCGGAACAGCTCAAAGACATGGCGCGCGACACGCCCACCGCCTTGCTCTGCTTCGAGCGCGACCCCTCCGGCTGCCACCGCTCGCTGTTGCTGGACGCCGTTCTGCCCGAGGCGGAGCGGATCGACCTCTTTCCCGCCTAAGCCATTGGCGCGCCGCCTGTCCCATATCGGGTCAGCGGCGCATTAACCCTGTTCCCGCCTTGGTGGGCATGGCCCCAGCGCCTATCCTGCCGCCCATGCGCATCCTCTCGACCAGCCTCCTCGCCGCCGCCGCGATTGCTTCCGCCGCGTTGGCGCAAGGCACGCCAGCGCCCTTCACGCTGGCCGAATCCGGCCGCTCCTTCGCCACGCTACGCGACGCGCTGGCGGCGGTCGGCGACGGCAGCGGCACGATCCTCGTCGCGCCCGGCACCTACCGCCAATGCGCCGTGCAACAGGGCGGCGACGTGACGATCCGCGCCGCGACGTCCGGCACCGTCATCTTCGACGGCGTGCCGTGCGAAGGCAAGGCGGCGCTGGTGCTGCGCGGCCGCTCAAGCAGTGTCGACGGCATCATCTTCCAGAATATCCGCGTGCCAGACGGCAATGGCGCGGGCATCCGGCTGGAAAGCGGCAACCTGACCGTCGGCAACAGCCTGTTCCGCAACAGCGAGGAAGGCATATTGACCGGCGACTTCGATGGCGGTCAGGTGCGGATCGACAAGTCCACCTTCCGCAAGCTAGGCCGGTGCGACCGCGATCTCGACTGCGCGCACGGCGTCTATATCGGCCGTCTCACCAGCCTTTCCGTCACCAACAGCCGCTTCGACCAGGGCGACGGCGGCCATTATCTCAAGACCCGCACGGCGCGTGTGACCATCACCGGCAACAGCTTCGACGACAGCGGCGGCCATCTCACCAATTACATGATCGACCTCAGCAACGGCGCGAGCGGCGTTATTTCCGGTAACGAAATGGTGCAGGGCAAGGACAAGGATAACTGGTCCGCCTTCATCACCGTCGCGCCGGAAGGCCGCGAACATTCGAGCGCAGGCCTGGTGATCGAAGGCAACAAGGCCGGCTTCGTTCCGGGGTTGGAGCGCGGATCGACCTTCGTCGCCAACTTCACCGACGATCCGGTAAAGATCGGCGCGAACCAACTCGCTCCGTCGATGAAGGTGAAGGACCGCCGCTGACTCGGCCGCGCATTTGCGCTACCATGGCGCAATGCGCACCACCTATGACAGCGCGACCGTCCGCCTCTACCATCTGGGCGATGACGGCGGCGCGACCACCATCATGTACGGCCCCCTGAGCCAGGCCCTGCTCGCGGCGGAGCAGCAGCCCGCCCAAGTCCAGGAAGGCCTCTTCCTCGCCACCGACAATGACGTGGTCGCCTATCTGGATTTCGTCGAGGGCTGAAACTCACCCCTCAAACCCGAAGGGCTCGCGCGTCCGCCGATGATCGTCGGTCAGCATCTCGCGGCCGATGGGCGGCGCGGAGCGGGCCATGCACCGGGGGCGATGGCAGAGGCGACAGGTGACGCCGATCGGCGTCGGCTCCTCCTGCGCCTGTCCCTGCGTGTAGACCAGTCGGTGCGCATGTTCCGCCGAGCAGGCGAGCGCGATCGCGCGCTCCACCTTTGGCGCGCCCCATCCGCCGCCGCCCGCCGTCACCGTGCGCGCGATGGAGAAGAAGCGCTGCCCGTCGGGCAGCTCGAGCCACTGCGTCACCACTTCGCGCGGCCGCTCGAACACGCGATGCACCGACCAGAGCGGGCAGGAGCCGCCATGCCGCGCGAAGGGGAAACCCGCGCCATCCAGCCGCTTGCTCACATTCCCCGCCGGATCGACGCGCAGGAAGAAGAAGGGGACGCGCTCCTGACCCGGCTTCTGCAACGTGGTCAGCCGATGCGCCGTCTGTTCGAAGCTGGTGCCGAACTGCCGCGCCAACGCCTCCACATCGTATCGCTTCGCCTCCGCCGCCTTCGCAAAGGCGCCATAGGGCATCAGGATCGCCGCCGCGCCATGGCTTGCCAGCGCGCGCCGCGCCAGCCGCCGTCCGCTTTCGCTGGCGAACTGACCGTCTTTCAGCAGATTGTCGAATGTTGCTCGCATCTCCAGATAGGCAATCTGCAGCGCAAGCTGAAACTGCGAACTCGCTCCGTCCAGCCCGTCGTCCAGCAGCACGGCGTCGCGGTGCCGATCCAGCCGTCGCATCGACCCGGCCATGACGTCGCCGGGCAGCCGCCGCACCCGCAGCCCGTGCCGCGCACGCAGCCAGCCAGCCAGGCCGCCTTCCGCCTCCACCTCCGCCGCCAGCTTTTCCCCCGCATCGTCCAGCGCCGGGAAGCAGTTCCGCCGGGCGGCGAGGAAGCGGCGCGATTCTGCCACCGGATCGGCCGCTTCCTCCCGCGGCGCGTCGCCGGCATTCCGATCCGCCAGCGCCAGATGCTCTTCGCGATAGCTGGTGTAGAGCCGCGTCAGCGCTTCGGCGATGCCCGGATAGTTGACCGCCACGTCTCCGGTCGCCAGCGCCGGCAGGTCGATGTCGGCAAACATTGGATCGCGCAGCACCGCCTGCAGCCGCGCCGTCTGCTCCGCTCCGCCGTCGCCCGCCACCTCCGCCATGTCGAGCTTGTAGGTGCGGGCCAGGCGCAGCAGCATGTCGGCCGTCAACGGCCTCTGATTGCGTTCCAGCAGTGCGACATAGGAAGCTGAAATCTCAAGGTCAGCCGCCATGTCCGCCTGCGTCAGGCCAAGGTCGCGGCGCAACCGCCGCAGACGCGGACCCATATAGACGGGGCGGTCCCTGCTCATGACGACATCCTCCTGTGCATCTATTTACAACTTTACAGCATAAATCTGTAAAGATCGACAACTGAACCGCGATAGCCCTGCGCAAGCGCGATCTGGCTGTCTACTTCGCTGTCCATCCAACCACCCAAGGATGCAGACATGACCTATCACAGTGAAATCGCGGCGGCCGGCGACCGGATCGGCACCGAAGCCAACTGGGACGGCATCGCGGCCGAATCCGTCGCCCGCATGCGCCTTCAGAACCGGTTCCAGACCGGCCTCGACATCGCACGCTATACTGCGCAGATCATGCGCGCCGATATGGCTGCCTATGACGGCGATCCCGCAGCCTACACCCAGTCGCTCGGCTGCTGGCACGGCTTCATCGGCCAGCAGAAGATGATCAGCATCAAGAAGCATTTCGGCACGACCAAGGGGCGCTACCTCTATCTGTCGGGCTGGATGGTCGCCGCGCTGCGCAGCGAATTCGGGCCGCTCCCGGACCAGTCGATGCATGAAAAGACCAGCGTCGCCGCGCTGATCGAAGAACTCTACACCTTCCTGCGTCAGGCTGACGCGCGCGAACTGGGCATGTTGTTCCGCGAGCTGGATGCAGCGAAGGCGGCGGGCGACGCTGTCGCGACGCACCGGCTGCTGCACAAGATCGACGAATATGAAACCCATATCGTCCCAATCATCGCCGATATCGACGCGGGCTTCGGCAATGCGGAGGCGACCTACCTGCTCGCCAAGAAGTTCATCGAGGCGGGCGCCTGCTGCATCCAGATCGAGAACCAAGTGTCCGACGAAAAGCAGTGCGGGCATCAGGACGGCAAGGTCACCGTCCCGCATGAGGATTTCCTCGCGAAGATCCGGGCCGTCCGCTACGCCTTCCTGGAACTCGGCGTGGACGACGGCATCATCGTCGCGCGCACCGACAGCCTGGGCGCTGGCCTCACCAAGCAGATCGCCTACACCCGACAGGCCGGCGACATTGGCGACCTCTATAACGGCTTCCTAGACTGCGATCCCGTCGATCCCGCCGCGATCGGTCATGGCGACGTGCTCATCAGCCGCGACGGCCAGTTGCTGCGTCCCAAGCGCTTGCCCAGCAACCTCTACCAGTTCCGCGCCGGCACCGGCGAGGACCGCTGCGTCCTCGATTGCATCACCGCGCTTCAGAACGGCGCGGACCTGCTGTGGATCGAGACGGAAAAGCCGCATATCGGCCAGATCGGCGGCATGGTCAGCCGCATCCGGGAGGTCATTCCGAACGCCAAGCTGGTCTACAATAATTCGCCCAGCTTCAACTGGACGCTGAACTTCCGCCAACAGGTGTTCGACGCGTGGGAGAAGGAAGGCCGCGACCTCTCCGCCTATGATCGTGCGAAGCTGATGAGCGTCGATTATGACGGTACCGAGCTTGGCGTCGAAGCGGACGAGCGGATTCGCACCTTCCAGAAAGACGCGGCGCGCGAAGCGGGCATCTTCCACCATCTCATCACCCTGCCGACCTATCACACCGCCGCGCTCAGCACGGACAATCTGGCGAAGCGCTATTTCGGTGAGGAAGGGATGCTGGGCTATGTCAAACAGGTCCAGCGCGAGGAAATCCGGCAGGGCATCGCCTGCGTCAAGCACCAGAATATGGCCGGCTCCGACATCGGCGACGACCATAAGGATTATTTCGCGGGCGAAGCGGCACTGAAGGCCGGCGGCGCGCACAACACGATGAACCAGTTCGCAGCCTGACGCCGACGAACGGCTTCGCGGTGTGCGGACCGCGGAGCGCCCCGCCTCCCCGGCAGAAAGCCCGATGCCGCCGGGGAGGCGGGGCGCAAAAAGAATTTCGCGGCCGGCGAGCCGCGATCAGGGCCATCGCGTGGAGACTGCGACACTCGCCACGCGCTTGGGTGGAAGGACTTGACGGCTCGGCGGGACACTCGCCGGGCCGTTTTTTTTAATGGTCTATGCGATGCCCGCCCGTTGCCGCGCCGTCTGCTTCAATATGTCGAGCGGCATCGCGCCCAGCGTCAGCACCTCGTGGAACTTCTTGAGGTCGAAGGCCGCGCCCTGCTTCTTCTTCACCTCTTCGCGCAGGTCGTTCCACACCGTGTGCCCGATCTTATAGCTGCACGCCTGGCCCGGCCAGACGGTGTAACGGTCGATCTCGCCCTGGCTGCGGCCACGCGCGATGCCGGTGGTCGCGATCAGATAATCGGTCGCCTTTTCCCGGCTCCAGCGCTTGGCGTGCATGCCGCTGTCCACCACCAGACGCGTGGCGCGGAACAGCAGCGACTGGAGATAGCCGACCTGTCCGAGCGGATCGCCGTCGTACATTCCCATCTCGTCCGCCAGCTGTTCGGAATAGAGCGCCCAGCCTTCGGTATAGCCGCTAAAGCCGCCCCGCCGCCGGATCATCGGAATGGCATCGGATTCCAGCGCCACCGAAACCTGCAGGTGATGGCCCGGCACCGCTTCATGATGGGTCAGCGTTGCAAGTCCGAATTTCGGCCGGTCGAACGTGTCGCGCAGGTTGATGAAGTAGATGGCCGGCCGCGATCCGTCGAGCGAGGCGTTCTGATAATAGCCGCCCGGCGCGCCCGCCTGGATCGTGACCGGCACGCGGCGTACCTCCACAGGGGCCTTGGGCAATGTGCGGGCTGAGAAGGCTTCGGGCAGGCGTTTGCTCATCGCCACGATCTGGCGGTTGAGCTGCGCCAGCAGCGCCTCGCGCCCCGGATCGGTGTTTGGAAAGAGCTGGTCGGGCCGCTTGTTGAGTTCCACCAGCCGGTCCCCGACGCTGCCCTGCGTCATGCCCTGGCCTTTCAGGATCGTGTCGATCCGGGCGGAGATGCTCGCCACCTGGTCCAGCCCCATCCGGTGGATTTCGTCGCCGGTCAGCCGGGTCGTGGTCGCGGCTTCGGCGGCGGCGGCGTAGAAGGCTTCGCCGTCGGGCAGCCGCCACACGCCGGCGTCATGGCTGGCCTTCGCTCGTAGCTGCTGCACCAGCGCGCGCTGACGATCGACGGCGGGGAAGATCTTCTCCGCCACGATCCGCTCGGCCTGCGTGGCGCGTTCGGGCGGCAGGCCCGCGTCGGCCAGCTTCTTCGCGAAGGACGTGACCAGCACCGTCTGCCCCGCCGGCTGATCGCGCAGCGCCGCCTGCATCTTCATCGTTGTGTCGAGGATATAGTCCGGCGCGAAGACGCCCTTCCCCGCGTCCACCTGCTGCCGGGCGAGTTCCCCGTCCATCGCCGCCGGGAAGGCTTCCAGACGCGACAGGTAGGCGTCGGCGTCCGCCGCGTCCTTCACCCGATGCTGCGAATCGAGGAAGTCGGGCACCTCCCGATAGCTGCCGGTCAGCTGGGACAGGATATAGGGCGCATAGCGGCCAGCCGTCTCGCCATAGCCGAACTGCTCGCCGCCGATCGCCCGGTCGAACTGGTAGGCGACGACATCATAGTCGATCCGGCTCGCTTCGCTCAGCGTCGCGCGGTCGACGGCGGCGAGCTGCTTCGCCTGCGCCTTGGTGCGGGCAAGGTCGCGCGCCACGCCCGCCGCGCTGGTGTCGCTCAGCTTGCCGCGCAACGCCGCGCGCGGTCCGGTGTCTAGGCCCAGCCGCGTCGCGCTTTCGGGTGAATCCGCCAGCCGGTCGTAGAAGAACTGGTCCAGCATCGCGCGGAACCGGGCATCGGCGTCGCTTGCCTGGGCGAAGACATTGGGAGTAGCAGCGGCGATGGCGGACGCGCCACTGGTGACGAGAAACTGGCGTCGGTTCACGACTATGGCTCCATGATCATGGGAAAGGGGCGTCAAGCGCCGCCTGTGGATGCCCCTTTGTGCCGTGAAGACAGGGACTTGGCTAGACCCTGCCTGCGCTTTGCCCGATCGATAAGCCCAGCTTGTGAGCTTGATCGATCGTTGCGCCTGTATCGCTGCCGCCCCATCGGCTATGCCGCGCCCGCAAGGCACGGAGGACTGACGCATGACCTACACCCTCATCACCGCGAACCGGAACTACAGCAGCTGGTCGCTCCGCCCCTGGGTGCTGATGAAGGCGCTGGACATCCCGTTCGAGGACCGGATCGAACCCTTCACATCAGCCGCCAACTATGCCGCCTTCCGCAGCTTCTCGCCTACGGGGCAAGTGCCCGCGCTGGTGGACGGCGACCGCACCGTCTGGGATTCGCTCGGCATCACCCTCTATCTGGCGGACCGGCATCCCGGTGTGTGGCCGGCGGATGAGGTCGCGCGCGCCTTCGCCCAGTGCGCCGCCGCCGAAATGCACAGCGGCTTCACCACGCTGCGCAGCGACTGCACCATGAATGTCGGCGTCCGGGTCGAACCGCACATGCATTCGCCCGCGCTGGGCCGCGATATCGCGCGTCTGCGCGAGCTGTGGGAACAGGGGCTGGACCGGTTTGGCGGCCCCTTCCTGGCGGGGAAGGTCTTCACCGCGATCGACGCCTTCTACGCCCCCGTCGCCTTCCGCGTCCGCACCTACGGCCTCGACGTGGGGCCGGTGGGGCAAGCGTGGGTCGATCACATGCTCGATCATGCCGCCATGAAACAGTGGGAAGCAGAAGCGCTCGCTGAAACATGGCGGGAAGACAGCCATGAGGCGGAGATCGGCGCGGCGGGCCGGATCGTGGCGGACTATAGGGCGGTGTAACTTTCTTGCCTGGCCGATAGGAAAAACAGGGCAAATCGTTCGCCCGCCCTCTTTCCTGATTCTTCGAACGGGTCTAGGGGCTGATCCATCATGGTTAAGCCTCGCACCCTCTATGAGAAGATCTGGGACGCGCATGTCGTGGAGCGCCGCCCGGACGGAACCTGCCTCATCTATATCGACCGCCACCTCGTGCATGAGGTGACGAGTCCCCAAGCGTTCGAGGGACTTCGCATGGCGGGGCGCAAGGTGCGCCGGCCCGACCTGACGCTCGCGGTGCCGGATCACAACCTGCCCACCACCGCGCGGCGGGACGCTGCGGGCAATCGCATCCCCATTGCCGATCCCGAAAGCGCGCAGCAACTCGCCGCGCTGGAACGCAACGCGCCCGAATTCGGCGTCCGACTGATCGGTGACGCCGACCCCGAACAGGGCATTGTCCATGTGATCGGGCCGGAACAGGGCTTCACCCTGCCGGGCACCACCCTGGTCTGCGGCGACAGCCATACCAGCTCGCACGGCGCTCTGGGTGCGCTGGCCTTCGGCATCGGCACCAGCGAGGTGGAGCATGTGCTCGCGACGCAGACGCTGCTGCTCAAACAATCGAAGACGATGGAAGTCGTGGTCGAGGGCGAACTGGCGCCCGGCGTCACGCCCAAGGATGTGGCGCTCGCCATCTGCGGCCGCATCGGCACGGCGGGTGGCACCGGCCATGTCATGGAATATCGCGGCTCCGTATTCCGCGACATGTCGGTCGAAGGGCGGCTGACCGTCGCCAACATGTCGATCGAGGCGGGTGCCCGGTCCGGGCTGTTCGCGCCCGACGAGAAGACTTTCGCTTACCTCAAGGGTCGCCCGATGGCTCCCAAGGGCGCGGAGTGGGACGCGGCGGTCGCCTATTGGAAGACGCTGCACAGCGACGAAGGCGCGATCTTCGACAAGACCGTCGTCATCGACGCCGCCGATATCGTGCCCAGCGTCACCTGGGGCACCAGCCCCGAGGATGTCGTGCCGGTGACAGGCGTCGTTCCCGATCCGGAGAGCTTTGCCGATCCCTCCAAGCAGGCCGCCGCGCGTAAGTCGCTCGACTATATGGGTCTCACCGCCGGGCAGCGGATGCAGGATGTCGCCATCGAACATATCTTCATCGGCAGCTGCACCAACAGCCGGATCGAGGATCTGCGCGCCGCCGCCGCGCTGCTGAAGGGCCGCCACATCGCGCCGGGCGTCAAGCACGCCATGGTCGTCCCCGGCTCCGGCCTGGTGAAGGCTCAGGCGGAAGAGGAGGGGCTGGACCGCATCTTCCTCGACGCCGGTTTCGAATGGCGCGAGCCGGGCTGCTCCGCGTGCCTGGGCATGAACCCGGACAAGGTGCCGGCGGGCGAGCGTTGCGCATCGACCAGCAACCGCAATTTCATGGGCCGTCAAGGCCCCGGATCGCGCACCCATCTGGTGTCGCCCGCCATGGCCGCCGCCGCCGCCATCACCGGCCGGCTGACCGACGTGCGTGAATTGCTGTCATAATAAGGGAGGGGATCGCGATGAAAAAGATATTCTGGCTGCTGACATTGGGCGCGCTCGCCAGCGCGGCGATGGCCGCGACGCTCGGCCGTGCCGAAGACTCGCCGCAGGCGCAGGCGAAGAAGGCGCATTGATGGACAAGCTGACTGTCGTCGAAGGCGGGGCCTATCCGTTCGGGATGAAGAATGTCGATACCGACATCGTCATCCCCGCTCATTGGCTCAAGACCATCTCGCGATCGGGCCTGGGCAAGGGCGCGTTCGAAGTGCTGCGCAAGGAGCCGGGCAACGTCTTCGACGATCCGCGCTATGCCGGCAGCCCGATCCTGATCGCCGGCGACAATTTCGGCTGCGGCTCCAGCCGAGAACATGCCGCCTGGGCGCTTGCCGACCTCGGCATCAAGGTCGTGATCGCCCCCAGCTTTTCCGACATCTTCTCGGGCAACGCGTTCAAGAACGGCATCCTCACCGTGGTCCTGCCGCAGGAAGCAGTGGACCGGCTGCTGGAGGTCGCCAGGACCGATCCGATCCATGTCGATCTGGAAGCGCAGACCGTCACCACCCAGTTCCAGGACCGTTTCTCGTTCGATATCGACCCGTTCCGCAAGCATTGCCTGCTGGGCGGGCTGGACGAGATCGGCCTGACGCTGGGCGAAGTCGATGTGATCGACCGCTACGAAGCGCGACAGGCACAGGAACAGCCCTGGATCGTCCCCGCCGCCGTTGCGTAATGCGTCCGTAGTTCCTATCACAGGATAACGGCACCGCATCAGACAGGGCTCGACACGCATGACCACTTTTGACGATCGCGAAAAAGCGTTCGAAAATATGTTCGCCCACGATCAGGAAATGGAATTCCGCATCCAGGCGCGCCGCAACCGCCTGCTGGGCGAATGGGCCGCGGTGAAGATGGGCCTGACGCCCGAGGAAACCGACGCCTATGCCAAGGCTGTGGTGCAGGCCGATTTCGAGGAAGCGGGCGACGAGGATGTGATCCGCAAGCTGGTGGGTGACATGACCCAGGCCGGCATCGACATCGACGAAGCGGGCGTGCGCGCCGCGCTGGAAGAGCAGGCGGTGATCGCGCGCCGCATGTTCATCGAATAGGACGCATCCCATGCCGATGGCAGCAGACGACATCGCGGACATGATCCGCGCCGCCATTCCCGATGCGGAGGTTGAGATCACCGACCTTGCCGGCGACGGCGATCACTATGCCGCGCGCGTCGTGGCGGAAAGCTTTCGAGGGCTGAGCCGTGTCGCGCAGCAGCGCGCTGTCTATGCCGCGCTCGGCGGACGCATGGGGGGCGTGCTCCACGCCTTGCAACTGACCACCGCCGTTCCCAATTAACCGGCCACAGACATTTCCGCGTGGCCGGCAGGCGCGCCAGACAGATTGGACCAGAAACATGACCGACGCCGTGCAGCAGCGGATCGCCGACATCGTCAACGGCAATGATGTCGTGCTCTTCATGAAGGGCACCCCGCTTTTCCCGCAGTGCGGCTTTTCCAGCCGCGCCATCGCCATCCTCGACCATCTGGGCGTCGCCTATGACACGGTCGACGTGCTGCAGGACCAGGGCATCCGTCAGGGGATCAAGGCCTATTCCGACTGGCCGACCATCCCGCAGCTCTATGTGAAGGGCGAATTTGTCGGCGGCAGCGACATCATGATGGAAATGTACGAAGCCGGCGAACTGCAGCAGCTGATGACCGACCAGGGTGTCGCCGCGGCGAACTGATCGGCCATTGCGAGACAGGGAAGGGCGGTCCGGTTCGGGCCGCCTTTTTTGTGCCGCTGGAATGAAGAATCCTATTTTCTCGTCACCCCGGGCCTGATCCGGGGTCCGGCTTTTTCTTCAAGCGCTTGTATCGGCAAGGGAGCGGGATCCCGGATCAAGTCCGGGGTGACGGCTTATCTCTGTGGGTCAGTTGGAACTCTATCTCGAGATCCCCGATCTGCGACGCCCGCCACCGACCGATCCTCGCGCAATCTCACCACCACATCCGCCCGTGCCGGCGTCTCCGCCAGCATGTGTCGCGTAATCCGGTCATAATGCTGGATGAAGCGCGACAGTTGCGCCGCGTCCATTACGCCCGCACCATCGCCGCTCTGCCGCCGCAGCGCCGCTTCCTGCTCGCCGCGCCACCGTTCCACGACTGCGAAATCGGGCGCGGCCAGGAAGGCAAGCGCATCGATCCGTCCGAACAGCGCCTGATAATCCCCCGCAAGCGCCGCATTCGCATAAGCCCGCCAGCGCCCGTCCGCATCCTCCTCCGCCTCCAGCCGGTTGACGGGCGCGGCCAAATCCTCCTCCGCCTGCGGCCGCGCGCCGACGCACCAGCCTTCCAGGATCAACAGCCTCGTAGCCCCGGGCGCGCGCGGCCAATTGGCCTCCGTCACACGATCGTCCCTTGCCTTGTCGAAGCGAGGCAGGGGCGCCGGCTCGCCCCGCGTCAGCGCGTCGATCACCGCCAGCCCCAGCGCCACGTCATGCGTTCCGGGCACCCCGCGTGTGCGCAGCAGCGGATGCACCTCCGCCGCCAGCCGTTCGCGCTCAGCAAGGGGCAGGTAAAGATCGTCGATAGAGAGCAGCGCGCATGGCACCCCTCTGGCATCCATCCGCGCCTTGATCCCCTGGGCAACCGTCGATTTGCCGCTTCCCTGCGCCCCCGCGATGCCCAGCACCGCCAGCCTCGCGCCTGGCGCCACCAGCCGCCCCGCCAGCGCCACCACGGCCTCCAGCGCGGCCGATGTCGCCATGATCAGCGCGCCGCTACCAGCAGCTTGTCGATCTTGCGCCCGTCCATGTCGACGATCTCGAACCGCCATCCCTGGTCCTCGGCAAAATCGCCGACCTCGGGCAGGCGTTTGAGCAACCACAGCACATGGCCTGCCACCGTCGCATAGTCGCGATCCTCGGGCAGAGATATCTCGATCCGTTCGGCCAGCTGGTCGATCGGCATCTGGCCCGACACCAGCAGGCTGCCATCCTCCCGCTCGACCACATCCGGTTCGTCATAGGCGTCCCGGTCGGACGCGAAGTGGCCGGCGATCGCGGACAGCAGGTCGGCGGGGGTCACGATCCCCTCGAAATGACCATATTCGTCATGCACCATCACCATCGGCACGTCGGATTTGCGCAGCACTTCCAGCGCGTCCATCGCATCCACCTGATCGGGCACGATCTCCGCCCGCCGCATCAGCGTGTCCATCACCAGCGGCTCGCCCCGGAACAGCGCCGCCATGATGTCGCGCGCCTGCACGATGCCGATAATGTCCTCCACGGAACCCCGGCCCACCGGCAGGCGGGTGTGCGGCGTGGCCAGCAACTTGGCGCGGATCGTCTCCTCGTCCGCGCCGATGTCGATCCAGTCCACGTCCATCCGCTGCGTCATCACCTCGCGCACCGGCCGGTCGGCCAGCCGCACGACGCCCGATATGATCGCCCGCTCGCTTTCCTCGATCACGCCCGATCGGCTGGCTTCCGCCACGATCAGGTGCAATTCCTCGGCCGTCACATGGCTTTCCGATTCCCGCGCCAGCCCCAGCGCCTTGAAGATGAGGCTGCTCGACGCGTCCAGTACCCACACGATGGGGGCAGTGACCTTGGCAAGGCCCATCATGGGCCGGGCGACGACCAGAGCGATCGGCTCGGGCGCGCGCAACGCGAACTGCTTGGGGACAAGCTCGCCCACGATCAGCGAGGCATAGGTAGTGAGGCCGATGACCACCGCAAACCCGATATTTTCCGCCAAATTCGGCGCGACGCCCAGTGCCGCGATCCGCTCGCCCACCGGCCCGCCCAGGCTCGCGCCCGAATAGGCGCCCGTGCCGATGCCGATCAGGGTGATGCCGATCTGGACGGTGGACAGGAATTTGCCGGGGTCCGCCGCCAGCGACAGCGCCGCACCCGCGCCCTTGCGTCCCGCCTTCTCCAGAGCCTGCAATCGTGGTCGCCGCGCTGATACCACGGCGAGCTCCGACATGGCGAACACGCCGTTCAGCGCCACCAGCACGAGGATGATGAGCAGGTCACCCCACGGAAAGGGCGTCAGGGGGGAAGGGGGGATCGTGGCCATGGCGGTCAGCGACTCGCTATAACCGCTATTCTTTCAATTTCACAACATCGCCATCAGCAAGAGTTCAGTTCGGGGGTGGAACAAAGCCGCTCGCTCGGCCTTTTTGACGGCAGCGCGATAACAAGGGACACGCATCATGAAGATTTCTCATCGCATCATCGGCGCGGCTGGCCTGGCCGCCATGCTCGCCACCACCGCCGCCTGCACCACCGATCCCAACACGGGCGAGCGACGCGTGTCGAAGGCGGCGATCGGCGGCATCGGCGGCGCGCTGGGCGGCTATTTGCTCGGCGATCTGGTTGGCGGCCGGCGCGACCGGACCGAAAAGATCCTGGGCGCTGGCATCGGCGCGGTCGCCGGTGCAGGCATCGGCGCCTATATGGATGCGCAGGAACGCAAGCTGCGGGAGGAAACCGCCGGCACCGGCGTGGACGTGATCCGCGACGGCGACAACCTCCTCCTGCGCATGCCATCCGGCATCACCTTTGCCTATGACAAGGCGGACGTGCAGCCGCAGTTCCAGCCGACGCTGAACGACGTCGCCTCGGTCCTGTCGCAATATCCCAAGACCTATATCGACGTCTATGGCCACACCGACAGCGACGGGTCGGACGCCTACAACCAGACGCTGTCCGAACGACGCGCCCAGTCGGTCGCCGACTATCTGGTGGGCAAGGGTGTTCAGTCCGCCCGCATCGCGACGCGCGGTTTTGGTGAGACCCAGCCGATCGCCTCCAACGCGACCGAGGAGGGCAAGGCCGCCAACCGCCGCGTCGAAATCAAGATCGCGCCCGTCACCGAAGGCGACGTGCGCGGCTGAAGGGTATCGAGGGGCGGGCCGGTGCGGCTCGCCCCGCTTCTATCAAAAGCTCGCCTTGATCCCGTCGATCACGAACTGCGCGGCTAGCGCCGCCAGCAGTACGCCCAGCAACCGCGTGATGACCGCCTCGATCTTTGCGCCCAGGAGCGCCATGATCGGTCCGGCCGCCAGCAGGGATCCCAGCATCAGCACCAGCGTCAGCATCACCGCGCCCAGCACCACGCCGCGTTCGGCAAAGCCGTCGGCCCGCGACATCAGCAGCATGACGGTCGCGATCGATCCCGGCCCCGCGATCATCGGCATCGCCATGGGGAAGACGGAGACATCCTCCACCTCGGGCGTCTCGGCGATCTTCTGAGCGCGGTCCTCGCGCCGCTGCGTCCGCTTCTCGAACACCATGTCCATCGCGATGATGAACAGCATCACGCCGCCCGCGATGCGGAAACTGTCGAGCTGGATGCCCAGCACGCCCAGCAGCTGCTTGCCCCAAAGCGCGAAGATCAGCAGGATCGCCGTCGCGATACCGACCGCTCGGATCGCCATCGCGCGCCGCTGCGCCTGGCTCGCCCCGGTCGTCAGACTGGCGTAGATGGGCGCGCAGCCGGGCGGATCGATCACCACGAACAGGGTGACGAAGGCGGACAGGAACAGCGCCATCATGACGCGGCAACCTTGTCGTCGATCACGGTTTCATAAGCCTCGCCGGTCCACATCTTCACGGTGACGCGCCGGCTGTTGTCGGCCGCGACATCTGCCGACCAGACCAGGCTTTCATCCGGCGGAGGCGGCATGTCGCCGGCCTTGGTTCCGGGCGGGGGCGGGGG
>JACESO010000007.1 GCA_013911745.1 Sphingobium sp.
CAGCGCCGCCTGATAGGCGAGACCGGCGGTGAAGAGCATCGAGAAGGACGTGCCCGCGCCGATATCGGTGCCAAGGCCCAGCCGGATGCCATGCGTGTCGGCTTGCGCGAAATCGAAGAAGCCCGATCCCAGGAACAGGTTGGAACTGGGGCATATGGCGATGCCCGCGCCTGCCTGCGCCATTCGCGCGCAGGACCGGCCGCACATATGGATGGCATGGGCGAAGACCGACCGCGCGCCGACGAGGCCGAACCGGTCATAAGCGTCGAGATAATGATAGGCGTCGGGAAAGCGATCGATCACCGCCGCACATTCTTGCACATTTTCGGCTAGATGCGTGTGGAGCAGCATGTCGGGGTGCGCCGCCAGCAGCTCGCCCGCAAGCCTCAGTTGCGCGTCGCTGGAGGTCAGCGCGAAGCGGGGCGTCACCGCATAGGATAGCCGTCCTCGATTCCGCCAGCAGCGAATCAACGCTTCGCTGTCGTCGCGCGCGGCTTCGACCGTGTCGCGCAGCCCATCAGGCCCCAAGTCCATCAGCACCTTGCCCGACGCGATCCGCATGTTGCGGGCAAGCGCCGCGTTGAATAGCGCATCGACCGAATGGGCATGAACCGTGGGGAAGACCAGCGCGCTGGTCGTGCCGTTGCGGAGCAGTTCGTCCAGGAACAGGTCCGCTACTTCCCTCGCATGAGCGCGATCGGCAAAGGCTTGCTCGGCCGGAAAGATATGCCGTTCCAGCCAGTCGAGCAATTGCTCGCCATGCGCGGCGATGCGGTCCATCTGCGGATAATGGACATGCGCATCGACGAAGCCCGGCACGATCAAGCCGGCCAGGCTTTCCACGAGGATGCTCTGATACCGGTCGGCGAGATCCGCGTAAGCGCCCCGCGCCACGATGATGCCGTCTTCGACCACCAGCAGCCCGTCAGGGTCATGCCGGATGGCGTCTGGACGGGGGAGCGGATCGAGCGACACCGACAGGATTTCGCCGCGATAGGCTTTAAGTGTCATTGCTGCCTCATCTGAAGCAACTGGGCGAGCGTGGCGATGGCGATGACGTCCGGCTCCTTGCCGGCGATATCCGCGATGCCGATCGGACAGGTCAGCCGCGCGCGCGTTGCAGCATCTATCCCGTCCTTTTCCAGCCGGGAATGGAAACGAGCCCGCTTGGTCTCCGACCCGATCAGGCCGACGAAGGTGACCGGATTGCCGCTGAGGGCCGCCTTTGTCAGACTGTAGTCGAGCGCGTGATCGTGCGTCAGGATCAGGATGGCGGTATCCTCGGGCGCTTCGGTGACGCATTGCTCGAGTCCGGCTTCGGGTACGACAGTCACGCCCTCGACCGTCTCGAACACCGGCCGCGTGTCGAACCAGGCAAGGCGGAAGGGCAGGCCGACGCTATGGCGCGCGATCGCCTGACCGACATGACCCGCGCCGAACAGATAGAGCGGGCGGCGGCGCTGCCCGAATAGCTCCACCACGCTGCTCCCCGCGCGCGGCCGATCGCCCCGCGCCGAGAGGGGCGTCGCCGGCAGGGGGTGGGTGCAGTGCCGGTCGATGCGTTCGGCCATGAAGGTCGAGACCAGCGCCCGATCCTCGCCGGCATCGCCGATCCAGCCTAGCCCCGCCGGATCGACATGCTCGATGAGGAGCCGCACCCGCCCGCCGCAACATTGGCCGAGCAGCGGCCCCAGCGGATAGTCCTGTATGCGCCAACTGCCGGGCGGCAGGGCGAGGATCGCGCGCGCCTGCTCGACCGCCCGATATTCCAGCTGCCCGCCGCCGATTGTGCCAAACAGTGCGTCGCTGGTCACCAACATCCGGGTGCCAGCGCCGCGCGGAGCCGAGCCTTCGCTGGCAAGGATGCTGACCAGCGCTGCGGGGTGTCTGCGGGCGACCTCATCGAGCCATCCGAGCCAGTCGATCATGGCGCGCGATGATCCCGTAAGGCCCACAAAATCCGCTCGGGCGTTGCCGGCGCGCTGAGCGCGGGCAGGGCACGCTTGTGCGGCGCGACCGAAGCGACCGCGCGCGTCAGGGCCGAGAAGACCGAGATCGCCAGCATGAAGGGCGGTTCCCCAACCGCTTTGGACCGGTTGATGGTCGGTTGCACATTCTCCCCGTTCCACAGCGAAATCGTCATCCGCAACGGCCGGTCCGACGCGGTCGGGATCTTGTAGGTCGCGGGCGAATGGGTGAGGAGGCGGCCTTTATCGTCGAAGACCAGTTCCTCGGTCGTCAGCCAGCCTTGCCCCTGAAGGAAGCCGCCCTCGATCTGGCCCAGATCAATGAGCGGATTGAGCGATTTGCCGACATCATGAAGGATGTCCACGGCCAGCACCTTATGCTCTCCGGTCAGCAGGTCGATCGCGACCTCGCTGACCGCTGCACCATAGGCGAAATAATAAAAGGGTCTCCCCTTATGCGCGGCGCGATCATAGGCGATGTCGGGCGTCGCATAATAGCCGGTCGAGGCAAGCGAGATGCGGCCGATATGCGCCTTGCGGCAAAGCTGGCCGAAGGACAGGCTTTCCCGGCCGGCGACGACGCCATCGGGTGTGAAATGCACCTCATCGGTCAAGCAACCGAAGGTTCGCGCCGCAAAGTCGGTCAGCCGCGCGCGAATGGTCATCGCGGCGTTGTAGGCGGCCATGCCATTGAGGTCGGCACCGGAGGAAGCTGCCGTTGCTGATGTGTTGGGCACCTTGTCGGTGCGCGTCGCGGTGATCCGCACCTGATCGATCGGAACGGCGAAGACATCGGCGACGACTTGCGCCACCTTGATGTACAGCCCCTGGCCCATTTCGGTGCCGCCATGATTGATCTGGATGCTGCCGTCCGCATAGACCAGCACCAGCGCACCGGCCTGGTTGAGATGGGTCGTGGTGAAGCTGATTCCGAACTTGACGGGTGTCAGCGCGATCCCTTTCTTGATGATCGGGCTTGCCGCGTTGAAGGCGGCGATCTCCTCGCTCCGCTCGTCGTAACGGGCGTCGGCGCGCAGCCGGGCGATGATCTGCGGCGCGACATTGTCGGCGATGGTCATATCGTAGGGGGTTATGTCGCGGCCGGGGCCGTAGAGATTGGCCGTCCGGACGTCGAGCGGGTCCAGCCCCAGATGCGCGGCGACATCGTCAATGATCCGCTCGATCGCGATCATGCCCTGTGGCCCGCCGAAGCCGCGAAACGCGGTGTCGGAAACGGTGTTGGTCTTGAGCCGCTCCGACACGATCTCGATTGCGGGCAGATAATAGCAATTGTCGGCATGGAACATCGCGCGGTCGTTGATCGCCGGAGACAGGTCCACCGTAGCGCCGCAGCGCGAGGCGAGGCGCAGCTTGAGCGCCAGCACATGCCCTTCGGCGTCGAACCCGACATCATAGCCGATGCGGAACGCATGGCGTTTGCCCGTCATCGCCATGTCGTCGTCCCGGTCGCCGCGGAACTTGGCGGGCCGCCCGGTGCGATGCGCGACCAGCGCGGCGGCCGCGGCGAACAGGGCGGCCTGCGTCTCCTTGCCGCCGAAAGCGCCGCCCATGCGCCGCACCTCCACCGTCACGTCGGCCGAGCTGCGCTGGAGCATGTGGGCGACCAGATGCTGCACTTCGCTGGGATGCTGCGTCGAGGAGAGAATGTGCATCTGCCCGTCCTCGCCGGGCGTGGCGACGGCGACCTGCCCCTCCAGATAGAAATGATCCTGGCCACCGATATCAAACTCGCCGGTGAGGCTGAGTGGCGCGGCGGCCAACTCGGCGTCGGCGTCGCCCCGCGCCATGCGCTGCGTGGGCTCGATCAGCGATCCCGCCGCCTGCGCTGCTTCGATGGTGAGCAAGGCGGGTAGCGGTTCATAGTCGATCCGGCCCAGCCGTGCCGCCCGGCGCGCCGCCGTCTGGCTGGTGGCGGCGACCAAGAAGACCGCCTGCCCCACATGGAGCACTTCGCCATCGGCAAGCAGCCGGTCGTCGCCCGCGCCGGGGCTGACGTCGTTAGCACCCGGAATGTCCGCTGCGGTAAAGACCGCAACCACGCCGGGTGCCGCCCGCACGGCGTCGAGATTCATGGCGGCGAGGCGCGCATGGGCCTCGCTGCTCTGGCCGAAGGCGAGGTGAAGCATGCCCGCCGGCTCCGCCGAGTCGTCGGCGTAGCGCGCCATGCCGCTGACATGGAGCCGTGCGCTATCATGCGGATGGGAGGGCTTGGCCAAGACCGGCCGCTCGGAATCCCGCTCAGCCATGAGCCGTAAGACCGTCCAGCACGGATACGGT
Organism: Sphingobium sp.; assembly: GCA_013911745.1. Taxonomy (GTDB): domain Bacteria; phylum Pseudomonadota; class Alphaproteobacteria; order Sphingomonadales; family Sphingomonadaceae; genus Sphingobium; species Sphingobium olei. The sequence goes on from JACESO010000007.1 coordinate 4,266, forward strand.
GTCGCCCTGCGCGCTATGCCACAGGCGCAGCAGCAGGTTGGAGGCGGCCTCCAGGCGATAGTCGGACGATCCCCGAACGTCGCTCAGCGGCGCATAGTCCGCGTGCAGGGCATCTGCCGCCTTTTCCATGGTCGCGCGTGAGAAGGGCTGACCTGTCAACGCCGCTTCGCACCTGCCCGCCCGCCGCGGCGTGGCCGCCATGCCGCCGAAGGCGACGCGCGCGCTCATGATCATTCCGGCCTCGACCGTCAGGTTGAATGCGCCGCAGACTGCCGAAATATCGCTGTCGAACCGACGCGAAAGCTTGGATATATGTACTAGCGCGTCCTTCGCCGGTCGGGGTATCCAGATGCTCTCGACACACTCGCCTGGCCGGAGATCCTGCTTGCCATAATCCAGGAAATACTCCTCCAGCGGTATCGTGCGGCGACCCTCGCGGCTCCGCAATGTCAGTTGGGAGCCCATCGCTATGAGAGCGGGCGGGCCGTCACCGATCGGTGATCCGTTGGCGATATTGCCGCCGACTGTTCCTGCATTGCGCACCTGAAGTCCGCCCACCCTACGTACAAGTTCGCCAAGGTCGGGGTGTAGCCGCGCCATGGCCGCATGCGCGTCGGCATAGCGGACGCCGGCGCCGATCCTCAGACCATCGGCTTCTTCCTCGATTCTGCGCAACTCAGCGATATCCGCCAGGAAGATGAGCGTGTCGATGATCTGCAATCCCTTCGTCACCCACAGCCCTACATCCGTCGCGCCCGCCACCATGCGTGCGTCGGGGTGTTCGGCGAGAAGCTCGATCAAGGCCGCAACGGTTCGCGGCGCGAACCATTGGCGGCCCTGATGGTTGCCCGTTGCGGTTTCCGGCGAGGAGAGGTTCTTGAGCGCCAACGCGACCGCCGTGTCATCCTGCGTTACTGGACCCACCGTCTTCCCCGCGTCCAGGATCGGGCCATAGCCGGTGCAGCGGCACAGATTGCCCGCGATTACGTCCGCTACCGGCAAATCATGGCCTACCGCGCCGATGCAGCGGCCATGGAGCGACATGACGAAACCCGGCGTGCAGAAGCCGCATTGCGAACTGCCATTGGCCGCCATGCAGTCTTGCAAAGGCGTGAGCGCGCCGTCCGCGCCACCCAGGCTCTCCACCGTCATCAGCGCCCGGCCATTGAGCATCGGCAGGAAAGTGATGCAGGCGTTGACCGACCGCCATTGCACCCGGTCCTCCTCCAGTTCGGCCACCAGCACGGTGCACGCGCCGCAGTCCCCTTCGGCGCAGCCCTCCTTAGTGCCGGTGCGACCCATGCGATAGCGCAGATGGTCCAGCAGCGTGGCGGTTGGATCGACATCTTCGATCTCCACGACATCGCCGTCGAGCAGGAAGCGCACGCCCATCTTAGCTCCCCCGGTAGGTCGAGTAGGCGAAAGGCGAAACCAGCAGCGGCACATGATAATGGCCGTCCGCATCGGCGATGCCGAAATCGATCGTCACGATGTCGAGGAAAGGCGGATCGGGCAGGCTGACGCCGCGTGCCCGGAAATAGTCGGCTACCCCGAAACCGAGCCGGTAGCGGCCGGGACTTAGCGCAGGCAGGCCGGGGCAACGGCCGTCGGCATCGGTCACGCCGCTGAACAGGAGTGCGCCGTCCTTGTCGAACAGCTGCAGGGCGATGCCCGCCGCCGGGCAACCATGCGCCGTGTCGAGAACATGGGTGGACAGACTGCTCATTCCACCGCCTCCCCGCGCGGCCATTCGCCCACGAATTCGGCCTCCTCATAGGCGAGGAGGTCGGCGACCAGCATGTCCCGGTCGTCGAGGAAAAGCTGGTCGGTGACCCCGCGCACCAAGCGCGGCAAGGCGGTCTGAAGCCCCGAAAGCGCCGAGGCGGACAGGCCAAGGCTGATGAGCGCAGAATAGTTGAAAGCAAACAGGCCGTGCAGCAGCGCTTCGCCTCCGGGCGTGCGCGGCAGCAGCTCGAAGCCGGGGCCGAGATAGGGATGGGCGTCGATCAGCGCGTTGGCGTTGCTCGTCGGGGTGAAGCGATCGGCCCAGCGGGCGATATAGGGGGATAGGTTCGCAAGCTCCGGGCGCAGGCCGGGATCGCTGATCAGGCCGGTCGAAAGCAGCACGAAATCGAAGTCGTGCGTAGCGGTCGGCGTCTTTACCCGCACCTTGCCATCCACATGCTCGACCGCCGTCCAGGGCGACCCCAGATGCAGGTCGAAGCCGGGCCAGCGCGCGGCGCGCTCGAACGTGTCGTTGGTCGGCGGTTGGTTATGGCCGAGGAAGCTCGCCATCACCGCATATTTTTCCGCGTCCGACAGCGCCGGATAGCGGCCGGTGAAGCCGACCCGCTCCATGAAGCGGATCGGATTGATGCGCGGTAGGACTTTCCGTCGGATGAAGACATGCGCTTGCGCGACGCCGAGCGTCAGCGCGGCATTGGCATTGTCGAATGCAGATGCGCCGCCGCCCAGGATGCCGATGCTTTTGCCGGCCATGGCGGCATAATCGACCGGCTCGCTGGTATGGGCATAGAGGTGCCGGGGCAGCGCATCCTTGACCATGGCGGGCGTATGCCATTCGCCCCCGCCCTGGATGCCGGTCGCCAGCACCACCTTGCGCGCGAGCAGCGCAGCCTGCCCTTCGACATGCAACCTGTGAAGCCCGTTTCCGATCGGCTCGATCGCGGTCAGGCGTGTGTCGTTGCGGACCGGCAGGCCCAACACCCGCCGATACCAGCGCAGATAGTCCATCCAGTCCCCGCGCGCGATCTTGTCCACCGCGTCCCAGGCGGCAGCCCCATGCTGCGCCTCCCACCAGGCGCGGTAGGTGAGGGCGGGGATGCCGAAATCGATCGGGTTGAGTTCCTTGGGCGTGCGCAGCGTGATCATTCGCGCATAGGTGTCCCAAGGGCCTTCATAACCCGCCGGGCTTTCGTCGATGATCAGGATGTTGGATACGCGCTCACGCAGCAGACCGAAGGCTGCCGCTAGGCCGCTCTGGCCGCCGCCGACGATGACGACATCGAAAACATGGCCGTCGCCACGGACGCGCGGCCGCGTCCAGTCCGCGCCGCCAAAGCCGATGAGCAAGAGCTGGCGGGCAAGCTCCGCTTCGAGCCTGGCAAGGCCGGTCATTGCTGCACCTCCCTGTCCTTGAGCCTGAGCCTGACGATCTCGCCGATCTGCGCCAGCGCGGTCGCGATTTCGGTATCGCGATCGTGGGACAGGCGAGTTTCCATCGCCGCCAATATTCCCGCCTTGTCGGTCAGGCGCACGCAGATGATGAAGGGGAAGCCGAAGCGGCCGCGATAGGCGGTGTTGAGGTCGTGGAAGCGCGCAAACTCCTCGGGCGTAAGCCGGTCCAGCCCGGCGGAAGCCTGCTCGGCGGCTGACGCGTCGGTCAGGGTCCGGTCGATCGCGGCCTTGCCCGCCAGTTCGGGATGCGCGCGGATCAGCGCCAGCTGCTCGTCGGGCGTAGCCGCGTGCATGACCGCCATCAGATCGGCATGGCGGTCGCCGGATGACGGCAGTGCGTCGGCGCGCGCCTCGACCCAGGGACTATGTTCGAACAAGGCCGTCAATGCGTGCTCCCTTCCAGGGACACATGGGCGGACACGACTTTCCACCCATCAGCGAACTTGACCCAGCTCTGCGTCTGGCGGCCGCGCCGATCGCTATTCTCGCGGAAAAATTCCGCGTCGGCGGTGGCGAAGCTATCGCCATAGACGGTGATGGCGACCTTCCCCAGACGGCGCTGCGGCGACCCGCCGCGGCCTTTGCGGAACTCGCGTATCTCCTCGATGCCATACAGCACCTCGCCGACGCCATAGCGGTTGGTGGTGGGGGCGTCGTGGAACAGCGCGTCCATCGCCGGGATATCATCCTCCATCAGCGCGCGCTCATATTCCATGAAGGCGGCGGTGACTTCCGCCAGCAGGACGGGATCATCAATTTTCATGCGGGGTGGACCTCCATCCAGTGGCGGGCGATGTCGATGCGGCGCGTGACCCAGGCATCGCCGCTGGCAATTACATGATCGAGAAAACGGGCGAGGGCTCGGGCGCGGCCCGGCCGCCCGGCGATGCGGCCATGCAGGCCGACCGACATCATGCGACCGCCCTCCTCGCGCAACTGGTCGAACGTGTCTCGCAGGTAACGGAAGAACTGCTCACCCTCGGTGAAGCCGTTATAGGCCACGATCTTCATGTCGTTGGCGTCGAGCGTGTAGGGCACGATCAACTGGCCCTCTGCATAATAGGGCAGATCGTCGGCATAGCTGTCCGCGTCGTAGAGGAAGCCGCCTTCTTCCCGCACAAGCCGCGCGGTATTGGGCGACGTGCGCCCCTGATACCAGCCGAGCGGGCGAGCGCCGGTGAGTTCTTCATGGAGCGCGATCGCCTGCGTAATATGCTCGCGCTCGACATCTTCGGGCACATACTGATAGTCGATCCATCGATACCCGTGGCTTGCGATCTCCCAGTCGGCCCTGAGCATCGCCTCGACCGCTTGCCGGTTCATTGCCATCGCGCTCGCCACGCCGAAGACCGTCACCGGCAGTCCCCGTTCGATGAAAATCCGGTGCAGCCGCCAAAAGCCGGTGCGGCTGCCATATTCGTAGAGGCTTTCCATCGCCATCGCCCGATCCGGGTGGCTGGCCGCGCCGACCATTTCCGACAGGAAGGCTTCCGATCGCGCGTCGCCGTTGAGGACCGAATTTTCCGCCCCCTCCTCATAATTGATGACGAACTGCACCGCGATCCGCGCGCCGCCGGGCCAACGCGGATCGGGCGGGGAAGCGCCATAACCGATGAGATCGCGGCTCATCCTTCCCACGCCTCCATCGCCGCGTCCACGGCCGCGCCCGCCGGCAGGCCATGCCCCTCGCGGCGCAGGCAGGCTTCTAGCGCGCCGAGCGTGATCAGCACCTTATGCCGGGCGGCATTGTAGCCCATCGCGCCGATCCGCCAGATCTTGCCGGCAAGCGGGCCGAAGGCCGTGCCGATCTCGATCTCGAACGCCTCGCGCATCATCGTGCGGATGCGTTCGCCGTCTACGCCTGCGGGGATGTAGACCCCGGTCACATTGGTCATGCGATAGGCGTCATCGCCAAAGACGGTCAGCCCCATGGCGCGCAGCCCCGCCGTCACGGCGCGGCCCGCGCGCGCATGGCGAGCATAGCGCGCCTCCAGTCCTTCCCCCAGCATGATCCTGGCGCATTCCCGCGCGGCGTAAAGCATCGATGTCGCCTCGGTATGATGGTTGAGGCGCTTTTCGCTCCAATAATCCATGATCATGGCGAGATCGAAATAGTTGGACCCGATGCGCGGCCCCGCGCCGTCGGTCGTGCCCGCCGCCTTTATGCCGGCTTCGACATGGCGGCGCGCGAAGATATGGTCGGCAGCGCGGTCCGAGATGGTGATCGGCGCTGAGCCGGACGGTCCGCCGAGACATTTCTGGAGGCCGCCGGTAACGATATCCGCGCCCCAGCGGTCGCTCGCCATTTCCATGCCGCCGATGGTCGCAGTCGCATCGACGTAGAGCAGCGCGCCGGCCGCGTGCGCAAGGTCGCCCAGGCCATCGAGCGGCTGCGCCATCGTCGTCGAAGTGTCGCCATGCACGGTGGCGACGATCTTCGGGCCGACACGGTCAATTGCGGCGGCGATGGCGTCGAGCGGGACCGTTTCGCCCCACGGCGCATCGACCGTTACAACGACCGCGCCGATGCGCGCCAATATCTCCTGGAGCAGCAGGCCGAAGCGGCCGAAATTGACCACCAGCACGGTATCGCCGGCGGTCACGAGACTGACGAGCGACGCCTCTATCGCCGCCCGCGCGGTGCCGTCGATCAGCATGGTCCACCGATTGTCGGTCCCGAAGATCGGGCGGTATAAAGCCATGACCTGGTTCATATAGTCGGTCATTTCGGGGTCGAACTGGCCCAGAAGGTCGGCCGACATGGCGCGTAGCACGCGCGGATGCGCATTGACCGGGCCAGGCCCCATCAGCAGGCGCTGGGGCGGATCGATCTCGCCGAATAAGGTGGGGTCAAGCGGCAGCAACGGAATCTCCCAGTCGATCGATGAAGCCCAGCATCACCTGTAGCGCGATTTCCGCGTCGGCGGGATCGACATGCTCGGCGGGGTTGTGGCTGACGCCGTCCCTGCACCGGATGAACAGCATCGCGGTCGGGCAGAGCGCGGCCATGACCATCGCGTCATGCCCGGCGCCGGAGACGAGCCGGAAGGGCGGCTGGCCTACGATGGCGATCGCGGCGTCTATCCTATCCATGAGATCTGGCGCGCAGGGACTGGCCGGCAGATCGTGTATAAGATCGACCGTGAGCGTCAGCCCGCGCGCGAGCGCGATCGCCTCGAGGGCGGCAATGATCTGCCCCGCCGCCCGATCGCGGCGGTCGGGGTCGCCGGAGCGGATGTCGATCGTAAAGCGCGCTTCGCCGGGGATGACGTTCGGCGCACCGGGCAGCACCTCGATACGGCCGGCCGTCGCGACGAGATCGGAGGCGTCGCCCCTCGCGATCGTCTCGATCGCCAGCACCATTTCCGCCGCGCCTGTCAGCGCATCGCGGCGTAGTGGCATAGTGGTGGTGCCGGCATGGTTCGCCTGGCCGGTGACGACCGCTTGGTAGCGCAACTGCGCGGCAATTCCGGTGACGGTGCCGACGGCGAGGCCTTTGGCCTCAAGGACCGGGCCTTGCTCGATATGGGCTTCGAGATAGGCGAGGGCAGTGGGGTGCTTTGCCGTCAGATAGTCGTCACCCCGGACTTGATCCGGGGTTCCGCTGCCTAGTCCTGCGGCCGTGGAAAAGCGGGATCCTGGGTCGAGCCTGGGGTGACGGAAGTGAGCGATGGCATCCTGTAACGTGACGCCCTCTCCATCCACGACCTCCAACGCCCCCAGATCCAGCACGCCCGCCACTGCGCGGCTGGTCAGCATCGCGGCGGGGAAGCGCGATCCCTCTTCGTCTCCGAAAGCGATCACTTCGATCGGGAAGGGCATCCGCTTTCCCTCGCGGTTCAGCGCATCCACCGCTTCCACGCCCAGCATTATGCCGAGCGGTCCATCATAGCGCCCGCCATCCTTGACGCTGTCCAGATGGCTGCCGATCATAAGCGCCGGGGCATCGGCAACCATGCCCTCGTATCGCCCGATGAGATTGGCGGCCGGATCCAGCCGGACGCTCATGCCCGCTTCCTCCATCCAGCCGGCAAGCGCACTCTGCGCCGCCGCATAGGCAGGCGTCAGATAGGCGCGGAACAGCCCGCCCTCCATGTCGCTATAGGGCGCGACGCCCAGCGCGTCGCACCGCGCCACAGCTCGCCTGCCCCCGCTCACCATGTCGCCACCCCGCCGTCGCTGCGCGGATCGCTCGCGCCGTCCAGCGTGCCGTCGGGATGCCGCACGATAGCGCCGGCATGGCCCATGGTGGCGGTCAGCGGCCCAGCCCGCTCGACATCATGTCCGGCGCTGGCGAGGTCGGCATAAAGCTGGTCATCGAACCCGTCTTCCAGCTTCAGCGTCGTGCTTTCCTCGCCCCAGGTGCGGCCAAGCAGCCAGCGCGGCGCGCTTATCGCCTGCTGCAAATCGACGCCGAAACGGGCGTAGCGGCTAAAGAGCGCCGCCTGCGTCTGCGGCTGGCCCTCGCCGCCCATCGTGCCATAGGCCATGACGCGGCCGTCATCGAACCGCGCTAGCGCGGGGTTGAGCGTGTGGAAGGGCTTGCGGCCGGGCTTGAGTGCGTTCCACCTGCCCGGCGCAAGGCGAAAGCTGGAACCCCTGTTCTGCCAGGTGATGCCGGTCCTGGGCAGCACCACGCCGGAGCCGAACTCGAAATAGGTGGACTGGATGCAGCTGACGACGCGGCCGTGGCTGTCCGCCGCCGAGAACCAGCAGGTGTCGCCCCATTGCGGCGGCTGCGGCCATGGCAGCGCCTGCGCCGGGTCGATCTGCGTAGCCAGATGGTCGAGCGCTTGGCGGTCGTCCAGTAGCCCCTGATAGTCATAATCGTGGAAAGCGGGGTCGCCGACATGGACGTCGCGCAGCAGGAAGGCCTGCTTGGTCGCCTCGACCAGACCATGGACATGATCGAAGCCGTCGGCTCTCCCGGCCCGTAGCCGGTCGAACAGCGCAAGGATGAGCAGCGAAGCGAAGCCCTGTGTGGGTGGTGCACTGTTGTAGAGGGTCGCGCCGCTGATTGGAACATGGAGCGGGGCCGGGTGGGTGGCCTCATGCGCAGCAAGATCGGCGGCGGAAACGGGGCTGCCCAGCGCTTCAAGATCGGCGGCGATGTCTGCGGCGAGAGCGCCTGTGTAGAATCCCGCGAGCCCATCCGCAGCCAAACACTCCAGCGTGTCGGCAAGAACGGGCTGCTTTAGAATGTCGCCTTCCGCCAGAGGGCGGCCCTCCGGTTCAAAGATCGCGCCATAGCCGCCCGGCTGGACGCGCAACTCGCCGCCCTTGGCCGCCGCGATGGCTGCGCCGCCCTTTGTCACTGCCACGCCCGCCCGAGCATGGCTGATCGCGTCGCGCAGCAGGCGGTCGAGCGGCATCGTCCCGCTACTGCCGGCCAGTGCGGCTTCCCAACCGGAAATGGTCCCCGCCACGGTATTCGCCGCCAGCGGGCCGCGCGTCGGCACCGCGTCCGTCCCGGCATAGAGCGAGATGTCCGCTTTCATCGCTGCGCCGCCGCAGCCATGGATGCCGTGGACGCGCCCGTCCGGTTCGGCGATCAGCCAGAATCCATCGCCACCTATTCCCGTCATATGCGGATAGACGACGGCCAGCGTCGCGGCCATCGCCACGCAGGCCTCCACCGCGTTGCCGCCGTCGCGCAGCACGTCGCACCCGGCGCTTGCGGCCAGGTGGTGGGGCGCGGTCGTCATGCCGTGCCGGCCGGAAATGGTCTGCATCGTCATCAGTCTGGCAAGGCCGCGACATAGGCGCGCACGACGTGCGCGCTATTCACGGAGGCCAGGTGCTCGAACGTATCCTCCATATTCTTGGTGGCATCGCCGCCGGCGAGGTCCGAGAGGCTGCGGAAGAAGATCGCCGGCACGCGATTGGCATAGGCGACCTGTGCCACCGCCGCGCTCTCCATGTCCAGCAGGCGCGCGCCCCACGCCTTGTGCAGATATTGGCGGAAGGTCGCATTGTCGGCGAAGATGCCGGCCGATACGCCGGTGCCGCCGACAACGATCTTCGGCGACTTCGGCAGGCAAAGCGCGGAGCCGGGCAGTGCTTCGGGATGATGGGGGACGCAGCGCTCCAGTTGGACGTCGGGCACGACTTTCCGGGCGATGTCCAGCAACGCGGGATCGACGGCGAAGCGGAAGAAGCGCTTTGCCGGCGTTGTGTCATTGCTGACGGTGGTCCCACGCGGAAAGATGAAGTTCCAGTTGGCGGGCGCGTCCGGCCCCGCATTTTCCGGCGGGACATAGCCGGCCTTGGTGCGCCGGGCGAAGCTCGCTTCCAGATATTGGCCCCAGCTGTCCGCCACGATTACGTCCCCGATCGACAGCGCCGGATCGACGCCGCCGGCGATGCCGGAAAAGACGATGCGCTTCACCGCGAAACGATCAATGACGATCTGGCTGTTCATCGCCGCGTTCACGATCGACACGCCGCTCATCATCAGGATGACGGGCTTGCCCGACATAGTGCCGGTCAGCAGCGTCATGCCGTTGATCTTCTGCTCGCACGGCTGCTCGACATGGGCGACCAGCGCATTCCATTCCGGCCGATAAGCGGTCATCACGACCGTGCGCGGCGTCTCGTCCAGCTTCTGGGCGAGCGCGGGCGCTGCGAACAATGAGAGCAGCGCAAAGGCAAGAAAACGGATCATGCAGCGGACATCCAGACGAAGCGCACGACGAACAGCCCGGCGAGCAGGAACAGGAACCAGTCGGTCCGCGTCGCGCGGCCCCGGATCAGTTTCAGCGCCGCATGGGCGGTGATGCCGAAGGCGAGACCGTTGGCGATGGAGAAGGTCAGCGGAATCATTGCCACCGTGAGGAAGGCAGGGATCGCCGCCATCGGGTCTTCCCATTCGATTTCCGTCAGCGGCAGCAGCATCAGCCCACCGACGATGATCAGCGCAGGGGCGGTTGCCGCCAGTGGCACGATCTGCGCATAGGGCGCGACGAACATCGTCGCCAGGAACAGTATGCCGGTGACCACGGCGGTCAGGCCCGTGCGCCCGCCGGCCTGCACGCCCGCCGCGCTCTCTACATAGGAGGTGACGGTACTGGTGCCCGCGATCGATCCCACCATCGTCGCGACCGCGTCGGTCATCAGGATGCGGTTGAGGCCTGGAATGCGGCCCGCCGCGTCCATCAGCCCCGCGCGCTTCGTAACGGCGACCAGCGTGCCGATATTGTCGAACAGGTCGACGAACAGGAACACGAACAGGATTTCGATAAGGCCGATGCCGTGCGACCCGGTCAGCCCGAACACGCCAGGCAGATCCAGCTTGAACGCCGTGCCGGTCAGCGCGGACAGGTCATAGGGTTCGGGCTTGACCGTCACTTGCCCCGTCAACCACCCGATGATGGTCGTGCCGACAATCCCGAACAGCATGGCGCCACGCACATTCCAGACGCTGAGCGCGCCAATCATCGCGAGGCCCAGCAGCGCGAGGGCCGCGCCTGGCGCCTTGAGGTCTCCCAACGCCACGATGGTCGCCGGACTGGCGGCGACGATGCCGGCATTTTTGAGGCCGATGAAACCGATGAACAGGCCGATGCCCCCCGCCACCGCCGCGAACAGGTAGGGTGGGATCACTGCGACGATCATCTGCCGCACCCCGGTCAGCGTCAGGATCAGGAAGGCGACGCCGGAAATGAAAACGCATCCCAGCGCCACCGGCCAGGGCACACCCATTTGGCCGACGACGGTGAAGGCGAAATAGGCGTTGAGGCCCATGCCCGGCGCCAGCGCCAGCGGCGTGTTAGCGACCATGCCCATCAGGATGGAGGCGAAGGCGGCGGCGAAGCAGGTCGCCGCCGCGACCGAAGCGACCGGCATCCCCGCCGCGCTCAGGATCGACGGGTTGACCAGCACGATATAGGCCATGGTCAGGAAGGTGGTGATGCCCGCCAATATCTCGGTGCGGGGGGTGGTGCCGCGCTCGGTCAGGGCGAAATAGCGGTCCAGGCGGTTGGGCGGCGGCGGCGCTGTGGCCGCCGGATCCGGCGAAACGGCTTCGGTCATAACATATCCCCCTGAAACAATCCCGCCGGCGATGTTACGCCGATCCGCCCCTCTTCTTCCAGCATCGCGGCGAAGCGGAATAAAGTGGCTTCTTCGCTCACCTTGCCGATAAGCTGTATGCCGATCGGCAACTTATCCGGTCGGCTGAGCGGAACGCAGAGCGACGGCAGGCCCGTAAAGCTGATCGGTTGGCTGTGGATGCCGAGGTCCGCGCGGGCCGGCGACCAGGTGCCGTCGATCAGGACGCGCGGATCGGCGATCGACGGTGCGACACACGGCGTAGCCGGCGCGAGCAGCACGTCATGGTCAGCAATCAGCGCATTGATCCGCCGGCGGTAGCCCGTCTTGAAATCCTGCGCCTTCCCATAGAGTTCCGGCGGCAATAGCGCGCCGGCGAGCAGGCGGTCGCGGGTCGCAGGATCGAACGCCATAGGATCGCGTCCCAGCGCCGCGCGGTGCAACGCGCCGCCCTCCGCCGCGGTAATCAGAAACGCCGCCGATCGGGCAGCGCCGATATCGGGCAGTTTGACCAGCGGCGCGTTGGGCGCGATCGCGTCTATCGCCTTGATCTGGTCGGGATCGGCATTGTCGCGGAAGCGGCCGCCCAGCCGCGCGACGCGGAGCGCGCCCGTGCGGGGGGAAGGGTTCTTGCCCGTCAGAACGCTCCACACGCATTGCATGTCCCGGATCGACGAGGTGAAGGGTCCGACATCGTCGAAACTGTCGGCGAAGGGGAAGACGCCGCCCATCGGCAGCCCGCCATGGGTCGGTTTCAGGCCATAGATGCCGGTCAGGCTGGCGGGCACCCGAACCGATCCGTTCGTGTCGGAGCCGAGCGAGAAGGGGAGCAATTGAGCGGCGACCACCGCCGCCGATCCCCCCGAAGATCCGCCCGCCAGCCGATCCGGATCATGGGGATTGCGCGTCGTGCCATGGTGCGCGTTGATCGTCGCGAAACCATAGGCGAACTCATCCATGTTTAGCGTCGCGACCAGCACTGCGCCGGCCGCCCGCAGCTTCACGATCGCCTCGGCGTCGGCGGTCGCGAGCGGCGCATCGGCATAGAGGCTGGACCCGGCTGTGGTCGGCAGACCGTCGACATCGAACAAGTCCTTGACGCCGTAGGGCACGCCGGCCAGCGGCCCCGGATCGCCCCCCGCCGCGACGATGGCGTCCACGGCCTCCGCTTCCCGACGCGCCCGATCAGCCAGCAGGCGGGTGACGGCGATCAGCCTTCCACCCTCTCGTTCCAGCCCCGCCAGGCAATCTTCCAGAACCGAAACGGCCGTTACCGCGCCGGCCCGCACCGCATCGGCTATCGCGGTGGCAGATGTCATTCGCATTCCGTGCCCCCTTGCGCCAGCAGCGTACGCGCGTGACGGTCGAGCAGCGCGAGATTGGCCAGAACGCCCGGCATACAGGCCGCAAGGATCGGCAGGTCGAGCATCGCCGCGGCGGCCAGCACTTCGTCCTCGGTCAGCGGGATGCGGGGTTCCTCCATGTCAGCCGGCCTCCATCTGGCGGCGGTAGCGCGCGGCGAGCGCGGCGCAGACGAACAGCTGCAACTGGTGGAAGATCATCAGTGGCAGCACGATCATGCCGACACTTGCCGGCGCGAACAAGGCGCCCGCCATCGGCACGCCCGAGACCAGACTTTTCTTGGATCCGCAGAAGAGCAGCACGATCGCGTCCTCGCGCGGCAATTTGAGCAATCGCGCGGTCAGCAGATTGGCCACCATGACGATCGCCAGGATGATCGCGCTCAGTATCAGCAGCGCCGTCATATCGCCCCACCCTAAGATCAGCCAGATGCCATTCACGACCGCCGCGCTGAAGGCGGAATAGACGACCAGCAGGATCGATCCACGGTCGACGATCTGCAGGATCGCCTTTTTGCGCGCCACGAAGCCGCCGATCATCGGCCGCAGCAGATGCCCTGCGACGAAGGGCAGCAGCAACTGCAACAGAAGTGCTTCCACCGAATGCCAGCTCATCTGTACGCCGCTGCCGCTAGCGGTCATCAACTGACTGACGAGCAGCGGCGTCAGCACGATGCCGATCAGGTTGGAGAGCGAGGCGCTGCACACCGCCGCCGCGACATTGCCACCGGCGATCGCGGTAAAAGCGATCGAAGACTGCACGGTGGACGGCAGCAGCGTCAGAAAAAGCAGGCCCGACAGTAGCAGCGGATCGATCCAGCGGCCCGAAAGACCGCTGACGGCCAGGCCGATCGCGGGAAACAGCATATAAGTGGACGCAAACACCAGCAGATGCAGCCGCCAATTGCCGATGCCCTGCATTATCGCATCGCGGGACAGCTTTGCGCCATGCAGGAAAAAAAGGAGTGCAATCGCCAGATCGGCGATCAGCCCGACCCACGCAGCCGCGCCACCCCGGACAGGCAAGAAGGACGCCGTCGCTACCGTCGCGATCAGAAACAGCAGAAACGGGTCGATGGACGGAATAAAGCGGATGACGCGCATGTATGATCCTGATGCCCGTTTTGCCCCTCTCTATCCAACGCAATGATCGGCACGGATCGTTGCAAAAAATAGCGCTGGCACCGTTAAGTAGGGCCGTGTCGGAAAGGGCGGGGTTCCGCTTCGGTGCAGATTGCGGCAGCCGAGGATGTGCGCCGGCTTTCAAGCAGCAGGGCGCACATAATTCTCCAGCCGCGCGATCATGGCGGACTTGTCGGCCGCCGGCAGCCACGCGGCTTCGAATCCATTGCGAGCAATCATGGTGATTTCGGCGCGGGTCAGCTGGCTCCGATCGGCCGCGCGGATCAGAACATCATTCAGATATTCACTGCCCATATAAGCAGGGTCATCGGACGAGATCGTAAGCTTCAGCCCTGCGTCCAACATGGCTCGCACCACATCGACCGGCTGTTGCATCGCTGCCCGCAAGGTGCCCGAAAAGGTCGGGCAGACCGTGAAATAGATGCCTCGCTCACGCGCTATGGCTACCAGTTCCGGCGATTGCACGATGTTGCCGCCGTGATCGATACGATCCACCTTCAGGTCGAGCAGCGCCGTGCGGATATTACGCAACGTATCGACCTGATCCACATCGCAATGGGCCGTCACATGCAGGCCATTCGCCCGAGCCTTGGCAAAATGGGCTCGGAATTTTTCCGGCGGGTTGCCTTTTTCGTCCGAATCCAGCCCCACCCCGACCAGATGCTCCTTGAACGGCAGGGCCGCATCCAATGCGGCCATCGCGCTTTCCGCCGAAAGATCGCGCACGAAGCAAAGGATGAGTTGTGACCGGATACCCAGCGCGGCTTGCGCATCGTGGCGGGCCCGCGTGATCCCGCCGATTACCGCTGCCATGGGCACACCGCGCTTCAGATGTTCCTGAGGGTCGAAGAACATTTCAGTATAAACAATGTTCTGCGACGCCGCCTTGGTCAGATAGGCACAGGCAAGGTCGTAGAAGTCCTGCTCCTTGAGCAGGACTTTCATCCCGTCATAGTAGATGGCAAGAAAACTGGGCAGATCGTTGAACTTATAGCTGGCCTTCATCGCGGCCACATCTGCGAACGGCAGCTTCAGGCCGTTGCGGTGCGCCAGCACGAACTTCATGTCCGCTTCCAGCGTGCCCTCAAGATGCACATGATATTCCGTCTTGGGCATGGCAGCGATAAAGCGCGCCAGTTGAGGATCGGTCGCCGCCGCAGCAGCCCTCGCTTGGCGGGGCATTGCGACCAGCGCGGCCATGCTCGCCATCAAAGCCCGCCGATGGATGTGCATGGAAATACCCCCCTTTGCCTGCCGATCGCCGACCAGCTTGTCCGCGACACACCCGGCAGCGTCAAACGGGCTTTCTGCAACAAGCCATTGATCTTTTTAGGGCGGGGCAGCCGACGTCTTGGCCCGCGTTCACGGAGCCAGGCTGCTCTGGTTTGGCTCGAAAACCTTACATGGCTGCCATTTGCCCATCGGCTCAGATGCGGGCCTTATTCCTTGGGTGAGATGTAGCTGGGGTCATGGGAGAACGGCATTTCGGTGCCTTCGCGCAACGCTGCAAGAATGTCGGAAAAACTGGTCGAGCAACGAAAACCAAGCTGCCGCTCGGCATGGCCGGCATCATAGACGCGCCCGATGCTGGTGGGCAGGGTCCATCCGCGTGCGGCGTAGAGATCAGCGGCGTCCGGGAACTTCGCCCGGATGACGTCTGCGGCATCGCGTTTCAGCTTGTGAACATCCTCTCGCGCGAACGGCGTGGGCGCAGAGATGATGAACGTGTCGAACCCGATGTCGGGCGTGCGTCGAGCGCGGCAAGATGGGCTGCAGCGGCATCTTGGGCCGTCAGCCGCCTATGGAGGAATTCGTTGGCCTTCAAATTCTCGCCCGAAGGATGGGCGTGCATTCTCGTCCAGGTCAATGAGTCCTGATCTTACTCAAGATAGACGGAGAGATATTCTATCCTGACGCGCCTGCGATGGTGCTGGATGGCAGCGTCCATCGACTGCAATCATCCGGACGCCGACATTCGCCCTCCCTTTAGAGAAAGCGAATGTGGGCCAGGGCTTCAGACGGTCGGAACGGTGCCGCCGTCGATGACGAACTCGGCGCCATGGATGGCGGCGGCGCGGTCCGAGGCCAAGTAGGCGATAAGGTCGGCGACCTCGGACGGCGCAGCCGCGCGTCCGATCGGGATTCCACCGATCCACGCCATGACCGCCTGCCGCGCTTCCTCGAACGTGCCGCCATTGGCAGTCTGCACATTCTTCACGAGGTCGTCGGCACCCTCGGTCATGATCCAGCCGGGACAGACGATGTTGACCCGGACCCCCTTCGGCCCCAGCTCCTTGGAAATGGATTTGCTGTAGGTTCTCAGCGCCCCCTTGGCGGCGGCATAGGCGGTGGTCGACTGTGGCAGCGGCAGCTTTGACTGGGTCGAGGTGACGTGCACCACTGCACCATTGCCGCGCTCGATCATCTGCGGGATCAGAAGGCGATCAAGGCGGACCGTCGCCAGAAGGTTGAGGTTCAGTTCCGAAAGCCAGATCTCGTCTGTTAGCGCAACGAAACCGCCGGGCGGCATTTCCGAACCACCGACAACATGGGCAAGGATGTCGATGCCGCCTAGCTGCTTGATCGCGGCCTTGGCCAGCGCTTCGCCGCCTTCCGCAGTGGTCAGGTCCGCCTGAACATAGTCGACGCCCTTTATCGGATCCCGGATCGCGCGCGCAGCGGTGACGACACGGGCTCCGCCGGCCAGGAAGCGCTCGACGGTGGCACGGCCCAGACCCTTGGTGCCACCGCTGACGAGTACGCGCTTGCCGGCGAACTCGGTCGGATCGGCCTTGATGCTCATACCGTGGTCTCCAGCGTCTTGATGGCACCCTGCACCAGCGTGAAGCGATAGGTGAAACGAAGCGGGCTGCCCGGGAAGTCGCCATGCGCCGGACCTTCGACGATGACTTCGCCATCTTCTTCCCGAACGGTATCGGGCACGAAGATCGCCTTAACGGGCATCACTTCTTCCTCGAACAGTTGGCGGATTGCGGCCTGTCCTTCGAAATGCTTGCCGTTGTCAATGAAGACGGCGTCGTGCAGGAAGGGCTTTACCATGCCCTCGATATCGAGACGGGCATTTGCCTCGACATAGTCGGCGATCGGCTTGGGTAGGTTCATTGACATGTTCATCTCCTCAACGGTGATGAGTCATATTTAACGATAGACTTCTCGCCTGATAATCGAGACAAATCGGCATAGGGTGTCACGGAAATCAGAACAATGACTCGCCATTCTCTGATCGAGCTTGAGGCCGTTCTCGCCATCGTGCGGTGCGGCTCGTTTCGAGCGGCGGCGCTCGATCTCGGCATGTCGACGACGGCCATCAGCAATGCGGTGGGCAAGCTCGAGCGGGAGCTTGCGGTGCGCTTGTTTAATCGTACCACCCGCAGCGTCTCGCTTACCCATGCGGGGCGGATTTTCGTCGCGCAGATCAAATCCGCGCTGGAGGATATCCAGAAAGCGATGAATACGGCTCGCTCGCAGCAGGAGACGCCGTCTGGCACCTTGCGCATCAATGCCTTCGCAACGGCGGCGCGCGAGATCATGGCGCCTCTGGTCCTGACCTATCTGCAGCGTTATCCGCAAGTTCATATTGACCTTGTCACCGAGGGGCGGCTTGTCGATGTCGTGGCAGCGGGCTTCGATTTGGGGGTGCGCAGCGCGGATCTGGTGCCCAGCGACGCAATCACGATACCGCTGGGTCAGATGCGCCGCATGGCGGTCGCCGCATCGCCCGCCTTTTTTGAAAGGAGGGTCGTCCCCCAGGTGCCGCAGGAGTTGCTCACTTATCCTTGCGTCCGTGTGCGGCTCCCCAACGGCGCATTGTTCCGATGGCGGTTCGAGAAGGGTGGTGAAGAATTGCAGCTCGATGTCGAAGGCCCGATCACTCTCGACGAAGCCTCCCTGGCCCGGATCGCGGTGACGAGAGGCGTGGGGATCGGCTATTTCATGGAGACTGACATCCGCGAAGACATTGCGGCGGGTCGGCTCGTGCGCATCCTCGAAGACTGGACGCCGCCGCTGGCGCCGCTGTGCCTCTATTATCCCAATCGCCGCAATTCCTCCGCCGCCTTCCAAGCCTTTGTCGCGCTCGCGCGCGACTTCGCCGCAGGACGGCTCGTGCAGCCTTGAGCCTGCTGGCGCGGTTCGCGCAGCGCGCCGCAACATAACGCCAAGCGACGATGCAACGGTTGGCGAGCCCCGATCAATTCTCAGTTGAACCAGTGACTTCCTCGGCTGCGCTACGGCGATCTTCAGCTAGCCGTGGCAACATTAAGCGCCGGACTGCATCGCGACGCCGGCGTCATGCTCTCAAGAATATCAATTGCGCAGCGATCACGAACGAGCCAAGCACTGTAGTTCCTGGTCGTCTATCGCGGCAATCATGCCGGTGGATAGCCACAGCGCCAGCCACTGACCGATCAGCGCTACGCCATGCTCTTCACCGAACCTTCGCATGATGTTTCGACAAACCTGCCCGAAAGCCATCCCGCTCCGGACGTCCAACAAGGCGCATAATTCGGAGGCGTCGATGATCCTGATGCGGCATTGTTCGTCCTGACGCCATAGCAGGGCCGTCTCGGGCGTATTCAGATATCGGGACGCGGGCGGTTCTTCCCCAGCGCCCAATGCGGACCAAATGACAAAGGCGTTCGTCTTCAGAGCGACAAGATCGATCGACCTCTGAAACGTCAGTACGGCGCGGTCCCATTCGACGTCGTTCAACCGGTCGATGCGGACTGCCGGGCTGTCTGCCGATACGAACAGTTCTTCCAGCCCAAGCTCCAGGCAGGCAATTTCCGGGATTTCCTCGTCGTCGGGATAAAGCCGCGCAAGGGTCACCGGAAAGTCATGCGCATAGGCGTCGAGCGTCCAGCTGCTGGGCGGCACATCGTCGATATGATGTACGGCCGCCTGAAGGAACCTGTCCTCGCCGATCCAGGCACGGGTGCGTGCAAAGCTGCTTTCCAGACAGGCGACGAGTTGGGAGCGGTAGTTATTCTGATAGACGGCGAAGCCCGGCTCGGCCGACGGCTGGATACGCGTTGCGGCGGCCATGTCGGCATGCACGAGCCAGGCGCGCATGTCGCGCTGAAGGGCGAGCAGGCTCATGCCGCCGCCTCCATCCTGCCGGCGGCGATCCGCCGTGCGGTGTCAAGTTCGACCAGCAAGTCGCCGAGCGGCGGTATGTGGTCGTCACGCTCGATCATCGTCGCAACCGGGCCGAGGCGCGGAAGGATATGGGCGTAGAGGCTCCACACCGAAGGGGGGACCGGCCGATCATGCGTATCGATCAGCAGATGTTCGCCCTGGCTATGGCCGGCTAGGTGGATTTGGCGCACATGGCCGCGCGGGATGCCGTCAAGATAGGCGATGGGGTCGAAACCGTGATTGCTGGCGCTGACGAAGACGTTGTTCACGTCGAGCAATATCCCGCAGCCTGTCCGCGCGCACACCAAGTTCAGGAATTCCCATTCGGTCATGTCGGCCGACATGAAGTCGAGATAGGTGGAGGGATTTTCGACCAACATCGCTCGGCCCAGCGCATCCTGCGCCCTTTCTATATTGGTGCAGACGGTGTCGAGCGCCTCCCAGGTATAGGGCAAGGGCAGCAGATCGTGCGAATTGAACCCCTCGATCCGCGACCAGCTCAGATGATCGGAAACGAACAGCGGTTCAATCTCATCGACGAGCGCGCGGAGCCGGTCGAGGTAAAAGCGATCCACGCCATCTGCGGAGCCGATCGACATCGATACGCCGTGGAGCGCGACCGGGTAGCGCTCGCGGATCTGGCGCAATATCCGTCGCGGCCGACCGCCATCGATCATGAAATTTTCGGAGATCACCTCCAGAAAATCGACTGCCACCAGACCATCGAGAAAATCGGCATAGTGCGGCGCACGCAGGCCAAGGCCGAAGCCGGCGAACGAGGGGATCATGAGGGGCGCTCCTTGCTGCGGAGGGCAGCCCGGCGCCCTCATCAGCGCCGGGCTTCGAGAGAATTATTTGGGTTCGGTCAGGCTACCGCCGGCAGCCTTGCAGGCCTTGACGGTCATGGCCTTGAAGCCATGCCCCTTGCAGACATTCTGTCCCTTGCATTCGTTGCTGGCCGTCTTGCAGTCGGACGTGCCCTTGCAGCTGTTGATGCCGTAGCAGTGCACGACCTTCGTATCGGCGCTGTCCTTCGCCACGGCGGGGGCAGCGGCAGCCGCGGCGATGGCAATGGAGGCGGCGGAGGCGGCAATGCCGATGCCGGTGTTGAGGGTGCGCATGATGGATTCTCCGAAACACAGGTTGAGCCAGAATGGCCCCCATCTTTCGATCCGGTCGGGCGCCTGGTTACAGCAACCAGAGAAATTTTACCGATCCGACCTCCGACGCACCGCCTTACCAGCGCAGCAGCCTTGGCCCCACCACCGTGCCGAGCAGGGTCGCCAGCACGATGCC
The DNA here is from genome assembly GCA_013911745.1 of Sphingobium sp. Taxonomy (GTDB): domain Bacteria; phylum Pseudomonadota; class Alphaproteobacteria; order Sphingomonadales; family Sphingomonadaceae; genus Sphingobium; species Sphingobium olei. The sequence continues at coordinate 24,470 of JACESO010000007.1, forward strand.
GAGCGAATACCAAGTCAGGACGAAGATGGCCGACACTTCGGGACAGTGCAGGCAATAGACGGTCGCCGCAAATGCACCGGCGGAGAGACCCGCCGTCGCGCCGGCCGCCCGCAACCGGGTGGGAGCAAGTCTGCGGAACGACCAGAGCAATCCCGCAAAGATCGGCGCGGAAAGCGACAGGACCAGCCAGGGACAGCTTTGCCAGCTCTGGCCCAGCCACATCGCCAGCCATTGCGAAGAAGGGGTATGCACCAGTTCCAGCAGGCCGACGCCAGCAAGAAGGATGACCGGCATCGCGAGCAACCAGAGGCCGCGCAGTCGACCGCTATCGGGCCGCGCGAGCTGCGCAGTCATGACCAACGCCGCGACGGCCAGGGAAAACGTATATCCCCACTTCATCCAGAAGGAAGCGCCGCGCATTGCCGTGCCCAGATCGGGCCGAAAGCCAAGTGCGATCAGGATGATCATGGCCGATCCGGCGCCGCCGACGGCCATACCAGCGACGAGCCGTCGCGTGACGCTGTTGCGCGCGACCGGCCGGGTGTCGGCGGCGAGGTGCCGAACCAGATCGTCGGTGTTCATCGTGCCGCCCCCTGCACCCGCGCCATCAACGCCTTCAGGCCGCGATGCACCGACACCTTGACGTCCGATTCACCAATGCTCTCCGCGCTCGCCGCCTCTGCGACGCTCAGCCCCTCTATCCGGGTGGCGCGGATCATCCGCGCCTGCTTGTCCGGCAGTGCTTGCAACAGATCGTCCACGTCGAGCCTCGCGATGCTGCTCGCCTCGAAATCGGCGGCGGGCAATTCGTCGTAATCCTCGATCGGCCTCAAGCGACCCACGCGGCGGAAGTGATCGATCATTTTGTAGCGTGCGACCGCGTAAAGCCAGGCGGTGAATGTCCGTCCCCGATCATAGGAGGCACGGCGCGTGTGAACGGCAATAAGGGTATCCTGCACCAGATCCTCGACATCATCGTCAGCGCCGCGAAGTCGACGCCGGTAGAAGCCCCGCAACAGCGGAACAAGCAGGCGCAGCAATGCCTCGTGGGCGTCGGCATCGCCGTTCAGCCCATCGATCATCAATGCGCGCAGATGTTCCTCTGTGGCCTGCATTCATTCTCCTCGCCTGCATGTTCGGGCCAGGGCTCGGACAGGTTACAGCGTCAATGAAAAATTTTCGCGCCGGTCGGCTGTAACCGGAGGCATGTCTGCCACGAACTTGCCGCCGTGACACGGGCTTCCCCCGCCTCCTCCCCGGTCACCGCGCGGCTCGGCCAGTCCGAGCCGCGCGAAGAGGCGCCGGATCAGAGAGGACATCATCATGCGTACCACCCATGCTGCGATCGCTGCAGGCATCGCCGTCGCTTCGGCAGCCGCGATCGCCATTCCCACCAATGCCCAGGAAAAGCCGAAGATGGAAAAATGCTACGGCGTCTCGCTTGCGGGCAAGAACGACTGCGCGGCCGGCCCCGGCACGAGCTGCGCGGGCACGTCCAAGGTCAATTACCAGGGCAACGCCTGGAAGCTGGTGAAGGCCGGAACCTGCACCTCGATCAAGACGCCCAAGGGCAACGGATCGCTCACCCCCAAGGCATGACCGAAGAGGCCGGGACGATCGACCGTCCCGGCCATGCTGGAGACAATCGATGCTCGTCCAAGTTTATGACCTTGCCGGTCGGCGGCTCGCGGCGCTGCTGCCGGACGCGCTGCTGCTGCTCGTCGGCCGTCTGGCCATCGCGTCCATATTCTTCCTGTCCGGCCGCACCAAGGTGGAGGGCGTTTTAACGATCACGGACAGCACATATGAGTTGTTCCGCACCGAATATGCCCTGCCGCTGCTGCCGCCTGACATAGCGGCGGTGATGGGGACGGCGGCGGAACACGTCTTTCCAATCCTGCTGGTGCTGGGGCTGGGCACGCGTTTCTCGGCGCTGGCTCTCCTGATGATGACTGCGGTGATCGAGATTTTCGTCTATCCCGACGCATGGCCCACGCATCTCGGCTGGGTCGCGATCCTTCTACCCCTGATTGCACGCGGTGGCGGTGGCTGGTCAATGGATGCCTTGTTGCGGAAGGGATCACTTGCCGGTCAGGTCTGCAGAATGGTCGGTTGAAAAATCGTATTTAGCGTCAGCTTCTCGCGCGAACGCGGAACATGGACGTCGCCATCCATCGTAAGGATACAAGGACGGCCGGCTCATCCCGGTCGCGCCACCGTTAATTTTCTCATCTTAGATGGCGGTAAGCCAATCGCCGACTCGCTGCGGGAACCATCGCTATGGCTTAGCGACGCTTCTTACGCTGGTCGCCCATTGGCTTGGCCCGACGACCGGACATTCCGCGGCGATGCGCCATAGCGCTTGCAGAAATTGCGGTCGAAGCTACTCAAGTCATTGAAACCCGATCGGAACGCAACCTCGGTAATCGTCCGTTTCGGAACAATATCGTCGCACCATCTTCCCTTGGCAGATGCTGGACGGCGCGCCGACGACCATAGTGCTGATCCTGCGTAATGAAAGCGCGACGGGGCCTGGCCTTGCGCTGCCGCAAGTCCCGGCTAGGCAGAAGATGGTGTCGCAGAAGGAAATACTGCTGAGCGTATCCAACGCCAACCCTTCCTGGTTTCGGTGGAAATCCCGATCGGAACGCCCGGACAGAAAAATCATCGCGCAGGGCGAAACGCTGACCGAGATGGGCGGTATCGCGACCTTATCCCAGTCGCTTGCAGGCGGGGAAGAGGCCTAACTGCGTCACAGCTACTGAGACATAACCCGCGACGCAAGTTGAAAGAGACGCCAAAGTCCTCGCTGTCGTCGACTCAAGCGGGTCACTCGGCAATCGAATTTCGTGCCTCGGATGCGGACGGTCAGCAACTGCTGTTCCGGGGGTGATCCCGTTCAGCCAGTGCCCCTTGCGCCGAACGCTCAGTCGTTCTACTGCGAATGAACCGCATTAGCGAATCTGTTGATAGGGGGCTGATTTGTTTGTCATTCGTGCGGCGCTGCTTGCGTCCGCTTCTCTCTGCACCACTGCGGCTTATGCTGGGCAGATAGCTGTTCCTTCCCCCGAAGCCGTAGAAGGGGACCAGATCATCGTCACCGGCCGCGCCCAGCGCCTGTACCGCACCGAGACGACGACTGTGGGGAAAAGCGCTCAAGATCCGCTCGACATTCCGCAGGCCCTGCAGGTTATCAACAAGGATCTGTTCGCCGATCAGGGCGCGCGCGACGCGACGGACATTTATCGCAACATCTCGGGCGTCAGCTTCTTCAGCTATGCCGGCGTCACCTTCCGCGGCTTCCGGCAGGATCAGTCCTTCTACGACGGCATGCGGGGCAACCCTTTCATCGGCTTTTCGGTGCCCCAGCTCTTCAACATCGAGCGGGTCGAGGTGCTCAAAGGTCCGGCGGGCCTCTTCTTCGGACCGGGCTCGCCGGGCGGCATCATAAACTATGTGTCGAAGGTGCCGGATACCAAGACGGCAATGCGGCTTGTGGCGACCGGCGGCAACTATGATCGTCGCGGCGTATCAGCGGAAGCGACCGGCCCGGTCGATGACAACGGCATCGTTACCTATCGGCTTGGCGGCTTTTACGAAGCCATGAACCCCTATCGGGTGAACACGAAGAATGTGTCGCTGATCGGCGATGGCGGCGTGGCGATCCGGACGAACGAAGGCGGCAAGCTGACGCTCCAGGCGACGGTCTACGACAATGACCTGCAAGCGAACCGGCTGCGCGGTGTGCTCACCGATAATGCCGGCAATTTCCTGACCGACATCCGCTGGAACGCCAACGAGCCCACGGATTTCCTGCATCTGAAGTCGCACGCCTACCAGGCGCGCTACGCTACGGCGATCGGCGATGCCGTCGCCTTCGACGCCGGTGTGCGCTACTTCAAGGCGACGGAGACACAGCAATATCACGAACCGCGCGGATTCGTGGCGGGAAGCACCGATCTTGTCGCGCGCGAGTTTCGCGACCAGATCCGCGATGTGGACGGACTTTCCTTTTCTGCCAACCTGACGGCACGCGTGGATCTGCTGGGCATGGAGCATAAATTCCAGACTGGCGCGGACTGGTATGACGAAACGAGCGTACTCAACAGCCGCATCCTGCGTGCGGGTGTGACGCCGCTCAGCCTTAGCAACCCGGTCTATACCAACAGCGCGCGTGATGTGGCTCGGGCGGCCCTGCTGCCCTTCACCGTCACCGACACCCGCACCAAGCGCAAGGGCGCCTATCTGCAGGACCAGATCAGCCTGACCGATAGGGTCATGCTGGTGGGCGGCGTCCGATATGACAAATTCGAGGACGGCGTCGTGGGCAACCGCTTCTACACCGACGATGACGTCACCTTCCGCACGGGCGCCATTTTCAAACCGCGTAAGGATGTTTCGGTCTATGTGAGTTGGTCGCAGAGTTTCGAGCCGCAGAGCGCGTCTAGCCAGACGGTCGATGCAGGCGGTCCGTTCGCCCCGGTAACGGGCGATCAGTTCGAAGGCGGGGTCAAGACAGACCTGTTCGACGGCCGCCTTCAGGCCAACTTCGCCGCCTACCGGATCGTGCGGAAGAACATCCTGCAAGCGGACCCCAGCCTGCCGCCCGTCAACGGCCAGGATCAATTGCGCCCGATCGGCGAGGTCACGAGCAAGGGGTTGGAGTTCGACCTGTCGACCGATATCACCGCCAACTGGGTCGCACTGGTCAACTACGGCTATAACGATACGAAGATCACCGGAACGATTACGGGGCAGGCGATCACCAACGCAGTCGGCGACCGTTTCGCCAATGCTCCCAAGCATAAGCTCGGCTTCTGGACGCGCCATCAGGTGCCGGCCATCGACGCGGCCTTTGCCGTGGGCGGGGAATATGTATCGCGACGCATCAGCCTCTCCGGACAAGGCGTGAAGCCCTACACGATCTTCGATGCGTCCATCACCAAGGGGCTGGGCTTTGCCGAACTGATGCTGCGGGTCGATAATATCTTCGACAAGGTCTACGCGGCCTCCGGCTTTTCCGCACAGAGCGGGCATTTCCCAGGGGAGCCTCGCACCTTCCTCGCTGAACTGCGCTTCAGCTTCTAATCCATGGGCAAGGCAAATGCCAAGAAGGGCCGCTCGCTCTGGTGGGTGGTGCATAGCTGGATCGGGCTAAAGCTCTCCATCTTCCTGACCTTCATCCTCGCGACCGGCACGCTTGCGGTCTTCGCCCATGAGATCGACTGGCTGGTGACACCGGCCATGCGTGTATCGCCGCGCACGGAACCGGTCGCCTCCTGGGGGGCGTTGGCGTACGCGGTGACGCGCGCGGCGCCGGAGGCACGGCTTCAGACGCTCTACGCGCCCATCGACCCGTGGTTCGCCGCCGAAGCATGGGTCAGCCATGGCAAAGGCGCGCCTGAGCGGGTCTATGTCGATCCCTGGACGGCGGAGGTGACCGGCCAGCACGGCTGGGCCAATGTCCACCGCTTCCTGCGGCAGGTGCATCGCCATCTCATGTTGCCGACGAAGATCGGCATTCCGCTGGTGTCTTCACTCGCGCTGCTGCTGACGGTGTCGCTGATATCGGGTATCGTCACCTACAAGAAATGGTGGCGCGGCTTCTTCCGCGCACCGCGCGCAGGCGACACTCGTCGCCTGACTGGCGACCTGCATCGCCTGATAGGCGTGTGGAGCCTCTGGTTCGTCGCGCTCATCGCGCTGACGGGCGTCTGGTATCTGGTCGAGACGTTGGGCGGGAGCGCGCCCGTGCCGGAAATGCCGCGGACTGCCGCCAATGCTCCCCCGGTCGGCGCCCGGCTTGACAGCCTCGTCGCACTTGCCCGGCGATCAGACCAGCAGCTCGATATACGGGAAATCCGCTTCACGCAGGAGCACGGCGTCATATTCCTCGGGCAGTCTTCTGCCTGGCTTGTGCGCGATCGAGCTAATGGCGTCGCGGTCGATCCTGTAACGCAAAGGGTGATCGCCCGACTGGATGGCCGCGATCTCACTATCCATCAGCGCATTTCCGAAATGGCCGACCCGCTGCACTTCGGCACGTTCGGCGGGCTCTGGACGAAGGTGATCTGGTTCCTCTTCGGCGCGGCCCTTACCGCCATGGCAGTGACCGGCACGATGATCTATGCAACACGATTAGCAAAGGCCGCTCCAATCGATGAAAGCGGCTGGCAGCTGGCTTGGCGCGGCATGGGGATATGGGCCTATATCGGTATCGCCCTTATTTTTGTGGCTTTGGCGCTCACCCCAGGCGCGATCGGCGGCGCGAGTTGAGAATGTCGACTTCCCCTGCGCTCAGCGAGCGCCTGAAAGTTCTCAACCGGAGTGACTGGTTATTGGTTCGCCTACCCGCGTCATGACAGGCAGTTGGATCAAGTGGCTTTCATGAGGCGAAGAGTGAGGAGGCCGGCTCCGGGCGAGCCGGCCCCATCATGCGATTTTGCCTGCTCGCGTTCAGCGCAGCGCCGCCAGCACCGCCTCGGCAAGAGGCTCGCTCGACGCCGGGTTCTGGCCCGTCATCAGGTTGCCATCGCGGACGACAAAAGCGCCCCAGTTCGGACCCTTTTCGTAGCGCGCGCCGGCCTTACGTAACGTGTCGGCAAGCAGCCAGGGTGCATTATCGGCTGTGCCAAGCTCCACCTCCTCCTCGTCGCTGAACGATGTCATCGCCCGGCCGGCAAAGGGCCAGTTCCCATCAGTGGCACGGGTTGCCAGCAAAGCCGCCTGGCCGTGGCAGACCGGGGCGATGAGAATGCCGGCTCGATCCGCTTCGATCAGGATCCGGCCCATATCCTTGTCTTTGTAGAGATCCTCGACCGGGCCGTGGCCTCCCGGGATCACGATTGCGTCATAGTTGCGACCGTCCACATCGGCGAGGACGAGAGGCTTGGCGAGACGATCGGCGATGCTGTCGAGATAGGCCTGGAAGTGATCGACCTTCTCCTGCCCGACTACATCCGGGCTCATGCTGTGAGGATCGATTTTCGGCGAGACACCGCCAGGCGTCGCGATGTCTACAGCGCAGCCGGCGGCGACGAACTTTTCGTCCATCACAACAAATTCCTCGGCCCAGACGCCGCTTTCATATTTGCTGCCGTCAGCGCGGGTCCACTGAGTCGCGGCCGACAGAACGATCAAAATCTTGGTCATGTCATTCTCCTTCAGCGTGTTGAGGCCGCGCCGACTCTGGGGATCGGCACGATCCAGAGGGTGGACAGCCAGCCAGGCAGACGAAGGGACTTCTCGCTCGGAACACATATTCCGCGCGTTATCAGCCTCGGTCTGATGAATGCCTGCCATTCCGTCGAAGCAAGTCGTCTTGCTCCGGTGGTATCGGAAATAGTGCGCTATAGCGGCAGTAACAAAGACTTTGCATGTTGGTCAGCCATGCCTGTAAGCTATGGCTCTATGGAACTGCGCCATCTCCGCTACTTCGTCGCCGTCGCTGAAACGGGTAGCCTGACCGAGGCTGCCGAGCGGCGGCTTCATACGTCACAACCGTCGTTGAGCCGGCAACTTAAGGATCTGGAGCTGGAAGTCGGCGCGCAACTTTTCGTGCGAGGGCCGCGTGGGATTGCGCTCACCTCCGCAGGACGGGCATTCCTCGATCATGCCCGGCTCGCACTTGCTCAGGCGAACGAAGCGGTCGCCTCCGCCCGGCGCGCTGCCAAGCCGGCCAAGGCCCGTTTTTCGGTTGGCTTTCTGACTGGGCAGGAGGTCGAATGGCTCCGGCACGTCAGCAGCCTTTTACGCGACGAATTGCGGAACGTCGATTTCCGCGTCACCAGCGATTTTTCGACGGCGATCGGCGCTGCGGTCCAGCGAGGCCATATCGATCTTGGCTTTTCGCGGATTGAGCCGCAGCCGGACGTCACCTACAAGGTGATCGCTTATGAACCGATCGTCGTCGTAATGCCGCGAGAACATCCTCTCGCTGCCGGCCGGGAGGTCGATTCCCGCGCAATCGATCCGCAGAGTTTCATTGGCTATGCTGACCCGCCACATGTCTTGCGGGGCATTGTGGAACGCTACTTCCGGGACCGTAATCTGGCAATGGCCCCGACCCACTTCCTGGACGGATACGCTACCGGCATTTCACTTGTCGCCTCGACCAGAGGGGTGACGCTGCTTCCGGCTTACGTGGAAGCGCTCTTGCCCGCCTCGCTCGTCAGTCGTCCGCTTGCCGGCAATGGCCCCGTCATCGAGATCGCCGCTGGTTATCGCGCGGACAATCCTTCCCCAACTCTAGCCGTATTCCTACGCAATATAGATCGATTAGTCGCCGAACGTGAGATGATTGCAGCCGGGCAATAAATGCAATCCGGCCCGCTCGTCGAACGGGGTGCCATCCACCTCCTCGATCAGTCCGGCAAGGCTGTTGGTGGATAGGCGCAGCAGCACCACCGCGATGCCGGTGCCAGGGAAAAGGCCGTCGTTCACCGATGTCGCCGGAGCGCGCGCCGTCATCCGCGCATAGATGTCGTCAACCAGCGCGCGGAACGCCGGATCGAGTCGGTCGCCGCTGCGGCAGATCGACCGTGGTTTCCGCCGCCACCCGGCCGGGATTGGAGGAGAAGACGGATGCGGTCGCACATCAGCACGGCCTTCTCGATATTGTGGGTCACGACCAGGATCGATTGGATCGGCATCCGCCCCTCGCACCACAGATCGAGCAAGTCGATGCGCAGCGTCTCGGCGGTGGGCATGTCCAGCACCCAGAAGGGCTCGTCCACCAGCAGCAGCGAGGGATCGTTCACGACCGCGCGGGCGAGGGACGGATAATCACGGCCAGGGCGAAGGTCACCGGGTCGGCGGCTGGTGCGGGCGGCCTCATCGAGCTCTTGAAGATCAGTGCCCTTGCCGATGCCCATAGCACGTCCGTCTGAAGGTCACGGCCCTTGACGCGCCGGGCTTTGGCGTCGATCTCAACCGCGATATTGCGTTGTGCCGTCCCTGCACCCACGTTTTTCAGAAAAGAGAGCCAGCCCATGAAATTTTGCCGTGTCGGCCAGCCCGGCCAGGAAAAGCCCGGTGTCATCGACAGCGAAGGCAATGTCCGCGACCTGTCCGCGATCATTCCTGAACTGACGGTTGAGACACTCGCCACCGCCAAAGGCGTGGATGTCGCCGCCCTGCCGGTGGTCGAGGGCGCGCCGCGCCATGGCGTGCCGGTGAAGGGCATAGGCAAGATCGTCGCCATCGGCCTCAACTATGAGGATCATGCGATCGAATCCAACCTGCCGATTCCGACCGAGCCGGTCATGTTCATGAAGGCGCTGTCCGCGCTCAACGGCCCCAATGATGACGTCATGTTGCCCAAGGGTTCGACGCACAGTGACTGGGAGGTCGAGCTGGGCGTGGTGATCGGCGAGACGTGCCGTTACGTCAGCGAGGAGGAGGCGCTGTCGAAAGTGGCGGGCTATGTCCTCGTCAACGATGTGTCGGAACGCTTCAACCAGAAGCAGCGTGGAACCCAGTGGAGCAAAGGCAAGGGCCACGACACCTTCTGCCCTGTCGGCCCCTGGCTGGTGACGCCCGACGAGGTCGGCGATCCGCAGACTCTCGACATGTATCTCAACGTCAACGGTACGCGGATGCAGACCGGGAATACGAAGACGATGATCTTCACCATTGCCCAGCTCATCTCCTATGTCAGCGAATATGTGACGCTTCAGCCCGGCGACCTGATGATCACCGGCACCCCGCCCGGCGTGGGCGAGGGCAAGAAACCCGAGGCGATCTTCCTCAAGGCCGGCGACGTCATGGAGTTGGGCATCGCGAAGCTCGGCACACAGCGGCAGAATGTCGTCGAATGGCGCCACCTGAGGAACGCGGTGCTTGGATGAGCGTCTGGCCGGGCCGATTTGAAGGGCGCGCAGCGGTCATCGCGGGCGGCGCATCCGGGGTTGCCTTCGCTACCCTCATCATCGGCTACGCCAACGGCATGGCGGACTGAAACCTTCAGTGGCCCCAAGGAAGAAGGTGGAAAGCCATGATCATTTCGGCAACGATGGACTTTCGCGAAGCGGCCCGGCGACGCCTGCCGCCGTTCCTCTTCCACTATATCGACGGTGGTGCCTATGCCGAACATACGCTGCGGCGGAATGTGGGCGATCTTACGGAGGTGGAGCTTCGCCAGCGGGTGCTGCGGGACGTGGCGGATTGCGACGTCGCGATCAAACTGTTCGGAACCCGCATGGCCCTGCCGATCGCGCTGGCGCCGGTTGGCCTGACGGGCATGTATGCGCGGCGCGGGGAGGTACAGGCCGCACGCGCGGCGGCGGCGAAGGGTGTGCCCTTCACGCTTTCCACCGTGTCGGTCTGCGCGATCCGTGAGGTGCAGGCGGCGTCCAGCGCGCCCATCTGGTTCCAGCTCTATGTGCTGAAGGATCGCGGGTTCATGCGCGACGCGTTGGAGCGGGCGCAAGCCGCCGGGGTCACGACGTTGATCTTCACGGTCGACATGCCCGTGCCTGGCGCGCGCTATCGGGACGCGCATTCCGGCATGTCCGGCCCCTATGCCGGTGTCCGCCGCATGATGCAGGCGGTAACCCATCCCCGCTGGGCCTGGGATGTGGGGTTGAGAGGGCGGCCGCACGACTTGGGCAATATCTCCGCCTACCGGGGGACGCCCACGGCGTTGGAGGATTATATCGGCTGGCTGGGGGCCAATTTCGACCCCTCGATTTCCTGGCGCGATCTCGAATGGATACGGGATTTCTGGAAGGGGCCGATGGTGATCAAGGGCATACTCGACCCTGAGGATGCCCGCGATGCGGTTCGGTTCGGCGCGGACGGGATCGTGGTGTCCAACCATGGCGGGCGGCAACTCGATAGCGTGCGGTCCACGGTCCGCGCGCTTCCCGTCATCGCCGATGCGGTGAAGGGCGACATCAGCATCCTCGTTGATTCGGGCATCAGATCCGGGCTGGACGTCGTGCGCATGCTGGCCTTGGGCGCGGACATGACGCTGATCGGGCGGGCGTTCGTCTATGCCCTTGCCGCCGGCGGAGAGGAAGGGGTGGCCAGGCTGCTATCGCTGATGGAAAGCGAAATGCGCGTCGCCATGGCGTTGACAGGCGTGCGCTCCATAGCCGAAATCGACCAGACCATCCTTGCCGGTGAGCGCAAGAAATAGCGTTCCGCACAGCGAGGCAAGTTCGCCGTCACCGGCCGCGCGTTGCGCGAGCCGCTGGACAAGGACGCGCAAGCCGGCCGCCCGGTGGATCTCAATAGGCGTTTTTGTGCAGCACCACGCCAGCGGTTCTCACCAGGATCGTGATGTCGCGCCACAGCGTCCAGTTCTGCACATATTCAAGGTCCGACTGCAGCCGGTTCACCAGATCGCTTTCGACTATGGTTGCCCCGCGATAACCGCGCACCTGCGCCAGGCCTGTGAGGCCGGGCTTGATGATGTGGCGATGCCAATAGCGATCGTCGATGTGCCAGAACAGCTTGTTTTCGGCCATGGAACCCAGAGCGTGGGGGCGTGGTCCGACGATGCTCATCTCGCCCTTCATGACGTTGAGCAGCTGCGGGATTTCATCGATGCTGGTGGCGCGGATGAAGCGTCCGAACGGCGTGATGCGATCGTCGCCGCGGCTGGCCGAGCGGTTGCCTGCATGATCCAAATTTTCCACATACATGCTGCGGAACTTGTAGATGTGGAACATCTGGTTGGATCGGCCGACCCGGATCTGCACGAAGAAGATCGGGCCTCTATCCTGCAGGAAGATGATGAGCGCGACGACGATCAGCATCGGCGCCAGCAACAGTAACAAGCTACCTGCGACAACGAGATCGAATACCCGCTTGACCAGCCGGTCCTTGAGGCCGAGCGGCCCGCGCGACACGATAAGCGTGGGCGTGCTGGCCCGCTGCGCGATGCCCAGCGGCTGCAGGTCCGACAGTTCCGGAGCGATCACCTCGCCCTGCACGTTGGCCCCTTTCAGCACCCTTGCCCAAATCTTGCGCTTGGCTTCGGGGCAGTGCACGATCACGCGGTCGGCATGCCGGATTTCCTTCGCCAACCTGTCGTAGGTCGATGGATCGAGCCGGGCGGGGTCGAGCATGTCGCTCGAATAAACGATCGACCTGCCGCGCAGGCTGCCGGCGTCGGCAGCACTGACGCCATCGAATATGTGCATCACATTATAGGGATCGTCGCCCACTATATGGTGGGCGTGGCGGACGAGCATGTAGCGGGATGTGCTGACGGCGATCAGCGACAGGCATACGCCGCCCACGAAGGTCAGTCTCGACCATTCGGCGCTGACCTTCATGAAGAAGGCCATCAAAATGACCGCGCCGGCCGCCAGGACGAGAGCGTTGACGGCAAGGCCCACGCTCGCCCATCGGTCATGGATTGCGGGGGTGGAATAAGACCGGTTCAGATGGGCGATGATCAAGAAGAGTGGTATGAACATCGCCAATTGCTCGAAAGCCATGGCGCTGGGCTGACGCAGGTATAGGAGATGACACGCCGCCCAGAAGCTGGCCGATATTGCCAGCGCATCCGCAACAGCCAACAGGACATACATGCGCAGTCGCAGATCCCATTTGGACCTTGTTTGGGACTCCCCCGCGTCTCCGGTCATTTGCCAAGCGTCCAGCACAGTTTCTTCTTTCTCAGCGCCCGAAAGGAAGTTTTTTCAATGAAATTCTCCAATAACCTTTCAGAACATTGAAGAAATCCGATGGCCAACGGGATGGATGGAACCATGCGCCTGTGTGCAACGTAGCGAAGAAAAGTTAATCGCCGCTTGTCATGCACAGTTCGTCGCTATTTCTGCTCGCCCAACATGATCGATACCCTCATTCCTAGCTGATGCTGCGTTGCAGCACAATAACTAACGCTCTGTTACTGGCGATGCCATACATGGCCCTGCCGAGACTGGCGAAGGGGCAAGGGCGTTTTATATCGACAAAAAACCTCGCTTCGGCGCACCGTGCGCTAAAAGGACGGGGGCCCGCCGCCTTCCATGTCGCGATGCTGTGCAACCACCATTCCTCCTAGCGTTCAGGGCGTGTCGGCCGTCTCCGCCAAAGCCGTGGCGACTGGCGCATCATTGGTGGCGGTCAGATACCAGCGGTCCTCCCCCTCGATCGCGATCCCTGTCAGCCGCCCGCTGAAATAGGCGCCGGTGTCTATGCCGATACGGTTGGGCCGCTCTTCGACCTCTTGGGTGATCGAATGACCATGCACGATGACGCCGGGATGCAGGGTTTCGCAGTTCAGGAATTCGTTCCGGATCCAACGAAGATCGGAGAGGGCTTGGCGATGCAGCGGAACATGCGGCTTGATGCCGGCATGAACGAAAATGAAGTCGCCGGACTGCACCATGTCATCGAACCGGGAAATGAACCTGATATGCGAGTCGGGAATGTGGAGCTTCATCCACGCGACCAGCTGCTCGCCGGACATCGTGTCTCCTTCCGCGCAATCGAGACCGTAGCTCATCAGCGTTTCGCGGCCCCCGACGGAATAGAAGAAGCCGGCGGCTTGTTCGTCCCCTGCAAAGGCGTGCAGAAACATCTCCTCATGATTGCCCTTCAGGAACTGAAGGTGGGATGTCGAACGGGACAGGGTCTCGGCCAGCTCGATAATGTCCGCTGATTGCGGACCGCGATCGATCAGGTCGCCCAGGAATATGATCTTGAAGATGTCTGTGGGACGGTTGGCAAGATCGTCCTCGATCAGCCGGAGCATGCCGACGAACAGGTCAAACCGGCCGTGAACGTCCCCAACGGCGTATGTCCGTCCAAGTCCGCCTGTTGGAGACCTGGACTCGCTGGCCTTTCCCTTTTTCGACAACAGGCTGAACATGGACCGCTCACATGGAATCTAGGCCTTCGACCTGCCCATATGGAACGCAGCCAGTGGCTTTGCCAAGAAGCTTCGAAAGGGGTCAGTCGGATCCGAAGATGTCGCGCGTGAACACCTTCTCCCTTGCCGGCTCCAGTTCCGCCGTCATGCGATTGGCGATAATGACGTCTGCTTTTTCCAGGAAGCCCTGGAGATCGGGGATCACCTGCGATCCGAAGAAGTCACTTTCTGAAAGCGCGGGCTCATACACGACGACCGAAATGCCCTTGGCCTTGATCCGCTTCATGATGCCCTGGATCGAGGACTGGCGGAAATTGTCCGATCCCGCCTTCATGACCAGGCGGAAAACGCCGACCGTCCGCGGCCTCAGGGCGATGATCTGGTCCGCCAGGAAATCCTTGCGCGTGCGATTCGCCTCGACGATCGCGTGGATCAGGTTCTGGGGCACCTGCGCATAGTTTGCCAGCAGCTGCTTGGTGTCCTTGGGCAGGCAATAGCCGCCATAGCCGAAGCTCGGATTATTGTAATGCGGCCCGATTCGCGGGTCTAGGCTCACGCCCTCGATGATCTGGCGGGTATCCATGCCACCGGCGATGGCATAGCTGTCCAGTTCGTTGAAGAAGGCCACGCGCATGGCGAGGTAGGTGTTGGCGAACAGCTTGATTGCCTCGGCTTCGCGGGCATCGGTGAAGAGGACGTCGATATCCTTCTTCTCTGCGCCCCGCAGCAGCAGGTCGGCGAAGACGCGCGCGCGTTCCGATCTTTCGCCCACGATGATCCGCGATGGATGCAGATTGTCATACAGCGCCCGGCCTTCGCGCAGGAATTCGGGGCTGAAGATGACCTGCGTCGTACCAAGGCTGGCGCGCACATCGTCCACGAATCCCACCGGGATGGTCGATTTGACCACGACGGTCACATCGGGATTGGCGCGGATGGCAGTGGCGATGACGGCCTGAACGGAGCTGGTGTCGAATTTGTTGGTGTCGACGTCATAATTGGTGGGCGTGGCCACGATCGCGAAGTCGGCACCGGCCAACGCGTCCTGCGCGTCCGTCGTGGCGCGCAGGTTCAGCGGGCGATTGGCGAGGAAATCCTCCAGTTCCGCATCGATGATGGGCGACCGGCGCGCATTCAGCTTGTCGACGCGATCCTGCGAAATGTCGACCGCCACCACCTCATTATGCTGCGCCAGCAAGACGGCGTTCGACAGGCCCACATAGCCCAAGCCAAAAACTGCGATTTTCATCCAGGGTTACTCGCTCCGCTTCGTGACGCGCTTCGATACCGTCATCGCATAGCGGAGACTATAACTATTGTGATTGGGGTGGCTCGTGCGGAGCGATTTGCAACAGGATCCCGCGATCGCGCCCGGTTGAGACGATCAGCCTCACCCTTTCGTAACGCGAACATCGCGTTTCCCGACCGCCTTCCGGCGATCGCCTTCAAACCAGAAGGAAGATGAACGCTCCGCCGGCTATGGCCGCCCACAAGGCACCGGAAATGCCCATGATCAGCAGCATGCGATGCCGCGCGCCCAGCTTCACCTCTGCCGGAGAAAAGGCCTCGATCATCTCGCCTTCGTCGGTCAGCCGGCCGATATTGTTGCGGGTCGATGCCGTCACCGCGCCGGAGGGCAGGGGCTGTTCGAAATAGCAGCCATAGACGAACGCGTCGCCAAGTTCTTCCCGCCGGACGATCTGGGCGCGGCTCTGGCCCACGCCGGCAAAGCCCAGCGTCACGACCGTATCAACCTCCAGGTCGACGTCCGCGGTGATTCGGCAACCGTTGCGGGTCAGGTCGTCGACACGGATCTCATATGCCTGATCGTCCGTGCGCAGCACGGCGGGCCGATCGATGCTCAAGCGCATGTCTGCGCGGCGATCGAAACTCCTTGCACTATGCACAACCGACGCCACGGGAATCCCCTCAAGCCTGAACTGGTCAGGCAGGCGTAGCCCAAACGTCATTACCGAAGGGTAAATCCCGGCTGCATTTCATCCTAAAGAACCAAATATCATCCCGGGCCGGCCGCTCACGACCGATGCGGTCGATCTTTTGCTCCTCTAAGGACGAACCTGCTCCTCGGCGCGATGCTTGCCCAATCGTCCAGCGTTGCCTGCATGGTCGGCGCCATGGCGCGCGCATCGGCACAGGTGGAAAGATCGTCGGACACCACCACCAACCGGCCATCGCGACCATGTTTCAGGCTGGCCAGCTTCATGCGTCGGGGTTCTCGTGCAGCCATTCCGCATGGCGCGGCGCGCGCTTGGTCCGGCTCCATTCCTCCAGCATCAAAGGTGCCACGCGCCGCAACTCGGCATATTGCTCCCGCGTCCCGATGTTGCAGGCCAACTCGACGCGATGGCCGTTGGGGTCGAAGAAATAGATCGACCGGAATACGCCATGGCAGGTCGGGCCGAGCACGTCGGTCCCCTGTGCCTCTACATGCGCCTTGGCGGCGAGCAGTGCAGCCTCATCCTCCACCTCGAAAGCCAGATGCTGGACCCAGGCCGGGGTATTGGGGTCGCGCCCCATGGGCTGCTGGTTGGGCAGCTCAAAAAAGGCCAGCACGTTGCCGCCGCCGCAATCGAGGAAGACGTGCATGTACGGGTCGTCCTCGCCAGTGGAGGGCACCTTGTCCTCGGCAAAGGCGGTAGTGTAAGTCATGCCCAGCACGCGTTGATACCATTCCACTGTCTCCTTCGCATCGTTGCAGCGATAGGCGACATGATGGATGCGCTTGAGTTCGGGGGCCTGGGTCATGCCGGCTCTCCGACATTCAGCGCGCCGCGCTGCAACTGGTCGCGCTCGATGCTTTGGAACAGGGCGGTGAAATTGCCCTCGCCGAAGCCCTCATCCTTCTTGCGCTGGATGAACTCGAAGAAGACCGGGCCGATCTGCGGCTGCGCGAAGATCTGGAGCAGCAGGCGCGGGTCGCCGTCCTGCGTCGATCCGTCGAGCAGGATGCCGCGCGCCTGCAACTCGCCCACCGGCTCGCCATGGCCCGGGAGCCGTTCGTCCAGCATCTCATAATAGGTGGCGGGCGGCGCGGCCATCAACGGCACGCCCAGCGCCTTGAGCCGGTCCCACGCGGCGATCAGATCGTCGCACAGCAGCGCGATATGCTGAATGCCCTCGCCATTATAGGCGCGCAAGAACTCCTCGATCTGGCCGCCGCCTGCCTTGCCTTCCTCGTTCAGGGGGATGCGGATCTTGCCGTCGGGCGCGGTCATCGCCTTGCTGGTGAGGCCGGTATATTCGCCCTTGATGTCGAAATAGCGGATTTCGCGAAAGCCGAAGACGCGCTCGTAGAAGCTCGCCCAATGGGCCATGCGGCCGCCATAGACATTGTGGGTCAGGTGATCGATGATCCTGAAGCCAGCGCCTTCGGGATGCCGGTCGACGCCCGGCTCGTACAAGAAGTCGATGTCGTAGATCGACAGGCCGCCCTTCTCGTCCTCATAGCGGTCGATGAGGTAGATGATCGATCCGCCGATGCCGCGCACCGCGGGCAGCCGCAATTCCATCGGGCCGGTGCGTACCTCGACCGGCTCGGCGCCGCGCTCGATGGCGAGCGCATAGGCTTTCGCAGCATCCTTCACCCGCCATCCCATGCCGCACGCCGACGCGCCATGCTCGGCAGCGAAATAGGCGGCGGGGCTGCGCGGTTCGTAATTGGCGATGAGGTTGATGCCGCCCTGCCGCCACAGCTGCACATCCTTGGAGCGATGGCGGGCGATGAGGGTGAAGCCCATTGCCGTAAACACCGGCTCCAGCAAGCCTTTCTCGGGCGCGCTGAATTCCACGAACTCGAAGCCGTCAAGGCCGATGGGGTTGTCTGGGCTGGTCATGAATGCATCCTCTCGGCAATCCCTGTCCATGCAGGGTCATCGTCCCGGCCCCTCGCGCAGCGGCAAGTCGGCGGTGGGCGTATGATGTAACGATAGCATCCATGGCCGAATATTCTTATCAGAAAGCCGATGATGACTCGCTTCTTCGTAGGCATATTATCAGGAATGCACATGATGTGATGACATTCTTGCAATGGGATGCCGCATCGGTATCCCCGAGCACCAGGTGGGAATAGCGCCTCCTTATGGCACCGTCGGTCTTTTGGCGTGTCATCTTCCAGCAGGGCCGATAAGCGTGGCGAGCGCACAACGAGTCGAAGGTGGATCAGATGCCCAAGCCATTGCTATTCCAGCCCATTCGCGTAGCCAGGCTCGATCTGCCGAACCGGATCGTCATCGCGCCTATGTGCCAATATTCGGCCGTCGACGGGTGTATGACCGACTGGCATCTCGTCCATCTGGGCGGTCTTGCCCTGTCGGGCGCGGCCCTGCTCACGATCGAGGCGACGGCGGTTCTGCCCGAAGGCCGGATTTCCTACGCCGATGTCGGCCTCTACAGCGACGAAGCCGAAAGCGCGATGCGCCGCGTGCTGGAATCGGTGCGTCATGTGTCCGATATCCCGATGGGCATCCAACTTTCCCATGCGGGCCGGAAGGCGTCACAGGAAAAGCCATGGCTTGGCGGCGGCCAGATCGCGCCGGCTGCCGATCATGGCTGGCAGACCGTCGCCCCTTCCGCCATTCCCTTCAAGGCCGACGAAAATGCGCCTATCGCCCTGCATCGGGATGATCTCGCCGCCATCCGGGACGCCTTCGTCGCCAGTGCGTTGCGCGCGGCGCGGCTGGGCCTCGACCTCATCCAGCTGCATGGCGCGCATGGCTATCTGCTGCATCAATTCCTGTCGCCGCTGTCGAACCAGCGCGACGATGACTATGGCGGCAACCTGGAAAACCGCATGCGCTTTCCACTGGAAGTGTTCGACGCCGTGCGCGCCGCCTTTCCGGCGGACCGCCCGGTCAGTGTGCGCATCTCCGCCACTGACTGGGTGGACGGCGGGCTGGACCTGGAGCAATCGTTGGCCTTCGCCACGGCGCTCGAGGCGCGTGGATGCGCCGCTATCCATGTGTCGAGTGGCGGCCTGCATCCCGACCAGGCCATTCCGGTCGGCCCCAGCTATCAGGTTCCGCTTGCCAGCGCGGTCAAGCAGGCCGTGGATATTCCCGTGGTAGCGGTCGGCCTCATCACCAGCCCCGAGCAGGCCGAGGGCATCCTCGCGACCGGACAGGCGGACATGATCGCGCTTGCCCGCGCGATCACCTTTGATCCGCGCTGGCCCTGGCATGCGGCGGCCGCTCTCGGTGCGTCAATCCGCGTTCCGGGCCAATATCTTCGCTCGGAACCGCGCACCCTGCAATCCCTCTTCCGCGCTGATTGAGCCGCTTCAGGCGGGCATCGCGATCATCGAAATCTGCCGACCATAGTCGCTTTCGCCGCGATGGCATGACCGGCGATAGCTGTAGAAGCGATCCGGCTGGCTGTAGGTGTCCTCGTCCAGCATCGCGATCCGCTCGATGCCGGCCCGCGCCAACCGCGCGGCGACATAGGCGGCGATGTCGAACTGGCAATGGCCCGACCGACCGGGCGTGAAGAAGCGCTCATTGGCCGCATCCTCCGCCTCGAAATGGGCGGCGAACGCATCCGTCACCTCATAGGAGGCGCGGCCGATGCACGGGCCGATCGCGCAGGCGATCCGGTCCACCCGCGCGCCGAGCGCCGCCATCGCCTCGATGGTGGCGTCGGTGACGCCGCCGATCGCACCCTTCCATCCGGCATGGGCCGCCCCCACGACGCCGGCTTGCCCGTCGGCAAACAGCACCGGCACGCAATCGGCGGTCAGGATGCCCAGCACCATGGCGGGCCGGTCGGTCACCATGGCGTCGGCGGCCGGGCGCTGGTCCTCCGCGATCGCGTGCCTCACCGTCACTACGTTCGCGGAATGCACCTGCCGCACCGTGACCAGACTCGCGCCGGGCAGCAGGGCGTCGCGCGCCAGATCGCGGTTGCGCAGCACCGCCTCCCGCCCGTCTTCCGATCCCAGCCCGACGTTGAGGCCCGCATGGACCCCGGTCGATACGCCGCCCCGGCGCCCGGCAAAGCCATGCGGCAGGTCCGTCAGTAGGGGAGTGCGCAGCAGTTCGATCATCGTCCCGTCCCTTTTTCGTCCGATCCCCTTTGGACGAGCATGTCGCAGACACGCAACATACTTGCGCACGGCAGATTAGGCGATAGTCTCCCGTCCATAGCGCAAAGGGGGCGGGCAGCTTGGCCGTCCGCGCACAGCAAAGAGCATAAAGGGCATCATTCATGATTTTCGGGCGCATCAAGCCTCTGGACGCCATCTTGGCGACGGCCGAGAAGAAATCGCTCCATCGGTCGCTCGGGGCGTTCCAGCTGACCATGCTGGGCATCGGCGCGGTTATCGGCACCGGCATCTTCGTGCTGACGGCGGAGGCGGCGCAGAAGGCCGGGCCAGGCATGATGCTGTCGTTCGTGATCGCCGGCTTCGTCTGCGCGGTCGCGGCGCTCTGTTATGCCGAGATGGCGGCGATGGTGCCGGTGTCGGGATCGGCTTATACCTATAGCTACGCGGTCATGGGCGAACTGATCGCCTGGATGGTGGGCTGGGCGCTGATCCTCGAATATGCGGTGGCGGCGGGCGCGGTATCGGTCGGCTGGTCCGGCTATGTTGTCGGCCTGATCGAGCACACCTTCCATCTGGACATACCTGATCTGCTGACGCGCGGGCCGTTCGACGGTGGCATGATCAACCTGCCCGCCATGCTGATCGCCAGCCTCGTGACCTGGCTGCTGGTCATCGGCACGAAGGAAAGCGCGACCGTCAATGCGGTGCTGGTGCTCATCAAGGTGTCGGCGCTGACTCTGTTCATCGTCCTGTCCGTGCCGGTCATGAACATGGACGGCTTCACCCCCTTCGCCCCGCTCGGCTTCTCGGGCATTTCGGCGGCGGCGGCCTCGATCTTTTTCGCCTATGTCGGCTTCGACGCCGTCTCCACCGCAGCGGAGGAGACCAAGAACCCGCAGCGCAACATGCCGATCGGCCTCATCGGTTCGCTTGGCATCTGTACCATCTTCTACATGCTGGTTGCCGCCGGTGTCATCGGCACTGTGGGCGCTCAGCCGGTCTATGGCCCCGGCGGCGAAGCGCTCGCGCCGGGTTCCGCTGCTCTGTCGCAGCAATGCGCGGCGCTGGCCGCTGCCGGGACCGAGGCTGTCACCTGCTCGAAGGAGGCGCTCGCCTGGACCCTGCGCGAGATTGGTTGGCCGCAGATCGGCAACCTGCTTGGACTTGCCGCCGGCCTGGCCCTGCCTTCGGTCATCCTTATGATGATGTTCGGCCAGACCCGCATCTTCTTCGTGATGAGCCGCGACGGTCTGCTGCCCGCGATGTTCTCTAAGGTCCACCCGACCTACAAGACGCCGCACGTCATCACCATCCTGACCGGCATCTTCGTCGCGCTGTTCGCCGCCTTCTTTCCGGTCGGCATTCTTGCCGACATTTCCAACTCCGGCACGCTCTTCGCCTTCGCCGCCGTATCGATCGCGGTCATGGTGCTGCGCAAGACCGACGCGGGCCGCGCGCGACCGTTCCGCACCCCGGCGATCAATATCACGGCGCCGATCGCGATCATCGGCTGCCTTTATCTGTTCGTCAGCCTGGGAACGGAAACCAAGCTTATGTTCGTGGGGTGGGCGGCGGTCGGCCTGGTTGTATATTTCGCCTACAGCCGCAGCCGCAGCTATGTCGGGCGCGGCATCATCGATGTGGCGGAGGATGACGCGAACATCCCGCCGCAGCCCGTGCCGCCCATGCCGGGCGCGCATACGCCGGGCGGCCGCGACGCCTGACTGGCATAGGGGGAGGGGCGGGGAACCGCCCCTTTTTCAATGGAAGTCGACCTCCGGGTCGCGCAGCGCCGCCAGATGCGGTCGGGTGAACATCCTGCCCCGCTCCGCCCAGAAGACGGTCAGGAAGGACAGGCTGCCAAAGACCAGCAACCCCAGCGTGAAGGGAAGGGTGGTGCCGTCGAAGGCGCGGCCGACGATGCTGCCCAGCGTCACCGAAACGGCGGTGGTCAGAAACGCCTGAAAGGAAGAGGCGGCCCCCGCGCCCTTGTGGAATGGCTCCATCGATATGGCGCTGAAATTGGACGCGGTGAAGGCGATGGTCATCATCGTCATCGCCTGCAGCAGCATGAACGTGACCAACGTCTCGCGCCCGGCCAGGATGACGGTCAGGTGGATCAGCGCTACCAGGATGAAGACCAGCAGCGCCCCCTGGCTCATCCGTCGCGCGCCGAATCGCGATACCAGCCGGCTGTTGACCAGGCTCCCTATGCCCATGCAGCCGGCGATGCAGGCAAAGGCGATCGGGAAAATCTTCTGCGCGTCGAACACGTCGAAGAAGATCTGCTGTACCGACAGGATGAAGCCGATCAGCCCGCTCATCACCACGCCGCTCGCGAGCATATAGCCGATCGCGCTGCGCGTCCGCACGATGGTGCCGACGGTGTGCAGCAGCGCTCCCGGGGTGATTGCCACCCGGTTTTCCGGCAACAGCGTTTCGGGCAGCCGCACTAGCATCCATGTCAGGATCAGGCTGGCAAGGATCACCAGCACCCAGAATATCCAGCGCCACGGCGCGACCCACAATATCGCCTGCCCGAAACTGGGCGCCATGACCGGGATCAGCATGAAGACGGCAAAGATCAGCGACATCACCCGCGCCATGGCGTCGCCCCGGAACCGGTCCCGGATGATGCCTACCGTGATGACGCGACTTGCCCCGGCGAAGAAGCCCGCGCTCCCCCGTCCGATCAGCATCATGGCGAAACTGTGCGCGCCCGCGCAGGCGATGCTCGACAGGATGAACAGCGCCATGGCGCTGCCCAGCACCTTCTTGCGCCCGAATCGGTCGGAAAGGACGCCGAACAGCAGCGATCCGATGCCCAGTCCGGCGAAATAGACGCTGATGATCAACTGCCGGTCATTGGGGTGCGGGATCGCCAGGTCGCGACCGATGGCGGGCAGCGCCGGCAGCATCGGATCGATCGACAGCGCGTTCATCGCCATCAGGCAGGCGCAAAGCAGCACGAATTCGCGGAAATGAATGTCGCGCGCCGGCGCCGTCGGAGAAGCAGGCGTCCTGGTCATGGGGGCGGCTATGCGGACAATGATCCGCTTGCACTAGTCCTTATGTGCTGCGGATCGTCAGAAAACCGCTCCGGCCAATCCACGATAAGCCGTCGCCCGGATGGCAAATATCGCGTTAACCATTTTTTATGGCTTCCCGGTCCAACCTGCCGCTCGTGGAAAAGGGGGTTCATTCCATTGAGCTAGGACGGAACAGGGAAAGTCATCATGGGTAACAGCATCAAGAGCGCGCAATTTCTGATGGAAGCCCGCCTGTCGCGGGCGGCATATGGTTCGGCCGATGAATGTTACGATCTGGGCATGGCCTATTGCTGCGGCGATGGCGGCATGCCGATCGACCTCATTGAAGCGCACAAATGGTTCAACCTTGCGGCCCTGCGCGGCAGTGAGGAAGGACAGGCGATGCGCGCCGAGATCGCCGAGGAAATGACCGCGCGCGAGATTGCCGAGGCCCAACGCGCGGCCCGCGCCATGATCGCCGCGACCCAGCTGCGCGCCGCCTGATCAACCGTCCTTCCTGAACGGCGTTCGTTCGTTCAGCCAGAGACGGTCCTGCCGCACGCCTTCGCGTTCCTGCTCCAGGAATTCGGTGATGGCACGGCGGAATCCGTCATGCGGAATATGATGGGCCGACCATGTCGGTTCGGGCGCATAGCCCCGAGCCAGCTTGTGCCCGCCCTGCGCGCCGGCCTCCACCTTGCGCATCCCGCGCGCGATGGCGGCGTCGATCGCCTGATAATAGCATAGCTCGAAATGCAGGTTGGGCACCTCCTCGACGCATCCCCAATAGCGGCCATACAACGTATCCGCGCCGATCAGGTTGAGCGCGCCAGCGATCGCGCGCCCGTCCCGCAGCGCGAGAATGAGCAAAACTTTGTCGCCCATCATCTCGCCCAGCAGGGAAAAGAAGGCACGGGTCAGATAGGGGCGCCCCCATTTGCGCGCGCCGGTATCCTGATAGAATTGCCAGAAGATATCCCAGTGCGCCTCTGTGATATCGCCGCCGGTCAGGTGTACGATCTCCAGTCCCTCAACAGCACGCCGCCTTTCCTTGCGAATATTCTTGCGCTTCTCGCTCGACAGGTCGGCCAGGAAATCGTTGAAGCTGCCATAGCCCCGGTTGCTCCAGTGGAACTGGCTGTCCTCACGGATCAGCCAGCCGGCCGCTTCGAATAGAGGCACCTGCGCTTGGTCGATGAACGTCGCATGCGCCGACGATAGGCCATGCCGTTCGACCAGCGTTTCGATGCCGGCGATCAGGGCAGGCCCGGCGGCCGGGTCGCGCAGCAGCAGGCGGGGGCCGGGCACCGGCGAGAAGGGCGCGGCGACCTGAATCTTCGGATAGTAGCGCCCACCAGCCCTGGTCCAGGCATCGGCCCAGCCATGGTCGAACACATATTCGCCCTGGCTGTGGCTCTTGCCATAAGCCGGCGCAGCCGCCGCGATCTTCCCGTCCGCGCCGTCGATCACGATAGGCAAGGGTTGCCACCCGCTGTCGCCGCCGACGCTGCCCGATCGTTCCAGGGCAACCAGAAAATCCCAGCTGACGAACGGGTTGCCGCCGCCCGCGCAGGCGTCCCACTCTTCGCGCGGGAAATCCGCCACGCCCGCCCCAATCCGCGCCGTCACTTCAGTCACGCGCCGCCTCGAAAATGATCTGGTCGGCATGGCGGGCGGCCCGTTCATGATCGGCCGTGCAGCGCACGGTCCACGTCAGCACGGGCATGCCTCGCGCCCGTGCGCGGCGGGAAAGGGCAGTGGGAAGATCGCGAATGTCACAGGCTAGAAAATCGGGTCTGGCAATCCAAAGCGCAAGGGCCTGTTCCACTGCCCTTCGCAATCGACCCTTCCCTTGCAGGGTCAGGACCAGGCCGCGACGTTGTCCATTTCGCTGTCTCGCAAACCAGCGCACCACATGGGGATTGAAGGACATGATGGCGACTGGCGCCGCTTCATGGCCGGCCAGAGCATCGGCTACGCCTTGGCAGAGAGCGCGGACCTGCGCCCCTTCCGCCTTGATTTCGACCAGCAGGGGCGTGCGGTCGCCGCATAGGGCAAGGAGCGCGGAGAGACGCGGCACCACGCCTCCATCCGGCAGGCGCATATCGTCCAGTGCATCGGCGTCCAGCGTCGCTATCGCCTCCGCGCGCCCACTCATGCGCTGCAGATCGACGTCGTGGAAGACGAAGGGAACGCCATCGCGGCTGACGCGCACATCGCATTCGACGCCGTAGCAAGCGGCGATGGCGGCTTTGAAGGCCGCCATCCCATTCTCGCTCGCGTCCGGTCCATGCAACCCGCGATGGGCGAAGGGGCGGGCAGTCAGCCAGCCCGTGTCAGCCCTTCTGCCGGAAGCCGCAGGCGCGTCAGGCGGCAGGCCTGACAAGCACCACCGCGTCGATCTCTACCGCAGCGCCCAGCGGCAGCACGGGCACGCCCACTGCGCTGCGGGCATGCTTGCCTGCCTCGCCAAACACTTCAACCATCAGTTCCGACGCACCGTTCGCGACCTTGGGCTGATCCGTGAAGGTCGGCGCGCTGGAAATGAACGCGCCCAGCTTCACGATCCGCTCGACCCGGTCCAGCGATCCCAGCGCCGCCTTCATTTGGGCGATGAGGTTGAGGCCGCAAGCGCGCGCAGCCGCGACGCCATAGTCCAGGTCGCGGTCCTCGCCCAGCCGGCCGGTCATCAGACCGTCCGGGCCCAGCGCGATCTGCCCGCTGATGTGCAGCATGCCGTTGATCTCGACCGTCGGGACATAGGCGGCCACCGGGGCGGCGGCTTGGGGCAGGGTGATGCCGAGTTCGGCGAGGCGGGCTTCGATGCTCATGCTACAGTTGCTCCATGGATGGCCGGAAAGTCGTCAGGGGCCGGCCCTTCCGCCAGCCGCTCGATGATCCATTGCTCCGCCGCGGCCCAATTGTCGATGCGGGCGTGGGCATAGGGTGCAGGCGGCACATGGGCCGCAATTTCCGGCTCGCCCACCAGGTGCAGCCGCCATATGCCTGGCGCATGGACGGCGACCGAATGATGATGTTCGGCCAGGTCGTCGATGAACAGCGCGACGCTGGGGCTGCGCTCCGCGACGATCGCGGCCAGCGGCTGTCCCTTGCCGCCCTGGTTCCACTGCACCGGCAGATTCAGGCCGTGCGAAGCGAGTTGATGGGCGCGCGGTTGCTGGTGCCGCTGCGTGATGTTGGTCAGCACGACGATGTCGGCGATCTCGGACAATCGGTGCAGCGCCTCGACAGCGCCGGCGATCGGAGTCTGGCGGTGCATCTCCGTCTCGAAAAAGCCCAGCAGCAGTTCCCACACGGCGGCGCGCTCCAGCGGCTGCCCGCTGTCCTTGTGCCGCAGCGCTTCGACGAAGCCGCGCTCGCGCATGTCGAAATGCACGTCATGCGCCTCTTCCAGCCATTGGCGGAAAGGCACGACCATGTGCAGCAGCACCTCGTCGCAATCGGTGATGATGAGCGGGCGGGTCATCGGCCCCACCCGTCCCGCGCCAGTCTTTCCTGTGCGGCGATGAGCGCGGCCGGGGTCGATCCGATCGCGTCGGCGCAGGCGATCAGGTCCGGCTCATGATCCGCCAGGAATGCCAGCACCGCCGCCAGCACGACCGGATTGTCGATGCCGGCGCGCAGCGCGTCCGCATCCAGCCCGGTCAACGCCAGCAAGCGGTCCGCCCGCGACCCGTCGCTTAACGTCCAGCCCAGCGCCATCAACGCCAACGTGGCGTCCTGCGGACCGCTATCCTGCTTGCCATTCGCATTCTCGGGGCGCATTGTCATTCCCTGCGGGTGGGGCGTCATCGGGCGCGCTCCGGAGCTTTTCTGAAACGCGGGTGACTGGTGGCAAAGCGCGTGCTCGTTGTCGAGGACAACGAACTCAACCTCAAACTTTTTTGCGACCTGCTGCGCGCGCACGGCCATGAAGTGCTGCCTTTGCGCGACGGACGCGACGTGCTTGGCCAAGCGCGCGACTTTCTGCCCGACCTCGTCATTACCGACATCCATCTGCCGCATGTCAGCGGCCTCGACCTCATCATTTCCCTGAAGGCCGACGAGAGGCTGTCGGCCGTGCCGATCATGGCGGTGACCGCCTATGCCGGGCAGGGCGACGAGGAGAGGATTCGCGCCGCCGGCGCGCAAGCCTATGTATCCAAGCCCATTTCCGTCCTGCGTTTCATCGAACAGGTGAACGCCTTGCTTTAGCCGTCATGCTATTGTCACGCGGCTTTCACGCGCCTGCCTTCGTTTCGCAGCGCTGGCGTCATGCCTCTCTGCCACCTCCCCTGCGCCAAGGCGCGGCGTTCCGCCGACAGCCTGAACCACAGGGGTAGTTTTGCATGTCACATCTGACCGACGAGGCGCGCGCGCCGTTCCGCGACGCCGCGCCCACCATCGAACTGGGCGACAACAGTCTGGAAGCCATCGTCGCCGCCAATCCCGGCCGCCGCAGCATCCTGA
>JACESO010000070.1 GCA_013911745.1 Sphingobium sp.
CGCCCTGCGCGCGCCTGCGGAAAGCGGGCCAACGTCCCATGGACCGTCGGGCCCGGCGGCAGGGTGAAGCCGAGATGACGGGGCTGCCGGACGAGGACCCTCGCGTGCGGGCATGCCGCGCCCTCGCCGGCATCAGCGAAGCCATCCAGGATTGCTTCGGCGAGGGTTTTGACGCGACGCCGCGCCTCGACATGCTTGCACAGCTTTTTCTCGCCGAGCGCGAACAGCGCGAGCTCCACGCCTGGAGCTTGTGCCTCGCCTCGCGCGTGCCGGCATCCACAGCGCATCGCAAGATCGGCGAATTGGAGCGGCGGGGCCTTGTCGCCTGCCACCGCGGCGCGAGCGCGGAAACAGACAGCGGCAAAAGCGGCCAGCACCGCGATCATCGCTATGTGCGCGTCAGCCTGACGCTGGAAGGCCGCGATACGATAGCTGCGTTGCTCGATCAGCTGGCGGCGATCTGGAGCGCGCCCGGCGCAGCGGATGGAATTGGCCCGCTGTCATAAGCGACAGGAGCGAAAGGCGCCTGCGATCCAGCGGCACGCGGGGGCAGGATCGACGATCGAGGCGCGATGGCAACTGGCGGGGTCGGGAGCCCCTTGCCGCGGGCGCCCGGCAGCGCAGGGCCAGCGGATCAAAGGCAGGAGT
Source organism: Sphingobium sp. (assembly GCA_013911745.1). Taxonomy (GTDB): domain Bacteria; phylum Pseudomonadota; class Alphaproteobacteria; order Sphingomonadales; family Sphingomonadaceae; genus Sphingobium; species Sphingobium olei. The sequence continues at coordinate 649 of JACESO010000070.1, forward strand.
GCCCCATTAACCCCTGCTCGCTCGGGAACGCCAAAAGCGCAGGCGCCACGAAGCGAAAAACGGGCGTCGATGGGCAAGACGGAGATACATGATGGCGCCTGAACCCGTTACGGCGGAGTTTGTCTATCGCCGCGTCCGCCTCGAGATTGTCGAGGGCGCCTTCACGCCGGGCATGATCCTCAAGCTGGGCGGGCTCACGGATCGATTCGGCACGAGCGCCACGCCGGTCCGCGACGCCATGCATCGCCTGGTCGGCGAGCGCTTCGTCGAACTTCTGCCGGGCGGCGGCTTTCGCGTCCGCCCGCTCGATCCTCGACGCTTGGCCGGGCTGTATCAATGGCATGGCCAGTTGCTGCAGCTCGCCCTCGGTACCCCGCTGTCCCAGACCGCGCGGGACCAGGTTAGCGCGCTCGGTCGTCTCATGACGCAACCACAAGACGTGGCCAGCATGTCCGCCGCGCTGTTCGGCCTCCTGGCGGCGGCTTCCCGCAACGAGGAACTTGCGCAAGCGCTCGAGTTGACCTCGTGCGCCCTCGCGCGCGCCCGCGCGCTGGAGCATCACCTGTTCCCGAGCATCGTTGACGACGTATCGCGGCTGATCGCCGCGTTAGAAACAAGCGACATTGGCGCGACGCGCCGGGTCATGGCTCGCTACCATCGCGACCGCATCCGATTGGCGCCAGACATCCACAAGATGATCCAGAAGTGAACAGATTGTATAGAAGGATATCATCCAGAGATCCGGTCTCACTCTCCAACCGGGAGCAAGAGAGAGCCTGCACCATCGAGGCGACTCTCATTCCTGGACAATATAAGTTCGCACAAGATCGGGCCAAATCCTATCCTTCCTCTGCCGCAATACAGCGGTGACAAGGAGTAGACGAAATGGAACCTCTGAGCGAAGATCGCCGTGACGACGTCGTCGAACTCGGCGCGGTGAGCGTCGAAACCAAGGGCATCGTCGGTGGCACGGTCGATGCGCCGGCCGGACAGGGTCTTGCCGGCATCCTCGACGACTGATCGACTGCTTGGCGCATCCCCGTGGATGCGCCAAGCTCCCTGTCCGAAGCAGGCCGAAGCAGTCTTCCAAGCGAATGCTGCCTGCAACGCCCCGCCCGCAGAAGGGAAAACCGCTTATGGCGCGCGCGGACCTCTACTGGTGCGAAGTCGGCTCGCATATCGTCATCCTCGATGTCGCACGAGATCGCTATTTGCAATTGCCGCAGCATCTGGTCGCGGCCTTGCACCTTCTGCGGCAAGGCGGCACGGCTGCCAAAGGCGACGCAGATCCCTTTGCAGCGCTCGCACGGATCGGTCTGTGCGACGAGGATTTCCGCGGCCTGGCCGCGCCGAGCAGCATCGCAGTGCCCGCACACGACCTGTGGTCGCGCGTCGTGGGTGCGCGCTGCGACCGCCCCATGACGGTGGGGGCAGCGCTCGTCCGGATCGTCGCCGCGCGAGCTGCTGTCCGCGCCATTCCTCTGCGCATCCTCATGCGATGGGTTCGCCGCCTCCAGGCTCGGCCATCCAAGCATGTGACGCGCGAAGCGGTGGCGGCCCGTACCGCCTTGTTCGTGCAGGCGCGGCAGCTTCTACCCGCGCGCGGGGCCTGCCTGCCCGATTCCATCGCATTGCTGCATTTCCTGCGGGCGCGCGCCATCGCCTGCCGGCTGGTGTTCGGAGTGCGCCTCGAACCGTTCGAGGCGCATTGCTGGGTCCAGGACGCCGATGCGATCCTGGGCGACATGCAGGAACGCGTCGCCTGTTTCACGCCGATCCTGTCCCTATGACGCTTGGCGCCTATCTCGGCGTGGTGGCGCTCGCACGGGACCGGCCGGCGCCGGTCCGAGCAGCGTCCAGGAAGGTGGCGGCGGCGTTCGGGCTGGCGCCTTGCAGCGAAACGAGGACCCGCGTCCTGTTCGCGGCTGGACCGACCCAGACCATCGGCGACATTCCCGCAGCGATCCATATCGTGGGACCGGCCTTTGCCCGCGCGCCGGAGGGATCGCCATTTGTCGGAACGGTCGATCGCCACGCCGCGCCCGCCCGCTTTCTCGAAGCGGTCGAGGCGCTGTGGGGCGCCTTCATGGCCTGGACCAGCAACGAAGAGACGGACGAACTGTTCGTCTATCGCGATCCGTCGGCGCGATGTCCCTGCTATTATAGATGCTGGGGCGAGGAGCTGGTGATCGCGTCTCATCTGCCGTTGATCGAGGCTGTGACCGATCGCGCCTCTGCCATCAACTGGGGCGTGGTCGCCGACGAACTGCTCTATCCCGACCTTGTCGCACGCGCGAGCGCGCTTGTGGGCGTCGAGGAAGCCCTGCCGGGCGAGATAGTGCGCATCGGGCGCGGGGGCATCTATCATCATGCGCTCTGGAGCCCGGCCAAATTCATCGACAAGAGGCCCCTGTCCTCGTTCGAACAGGCGCAGGACAACATCATGCGAGCGGTGACCCAGTCGTGCCGGGCCTGGTCGGGACATATCGGACCGCTGGCGCTGACGCTGAGCGGAGGTCTTGATTCCTCGGTGCTCGCAGCAACACTGCCCGGCCTGCGCCATGCCATCACGCTGGTCAGCGGGACCGGGAGCGGCGACGAGAGGGCGTTTGCGCGCGCATTGTGCCGGCACCTTGGCCTCCAGCCGCATGAGCGAATCCTCTCCCCTGGCGACGTGGACCTGTCCCTGTCGCACGCCGCCCAACGCCCCCGCCCCTCGACGCGCGCCTTCACGCAAAGTCTGATCCAGCATGCCACCGCCGTCGCCATCGGCGCGGGCGCAAAGGCGATCGTCTATGGAAGCGGCGGCGACAATGTCTTCTGCTTCCTGCGTTCAGCGACGCCGGCAAGCGACAGGCTGGCGGCTGAGGGCCCTGGCGCGACCTATTGGCGCAGCGTGATGGAGGTCGCGTCCGTCACCGAATGCTCGCCCTTCCTCATCGCCCGGCGATCGCTGCGAAAGCATCTTCGCCGCAAACGAGCTTGGACGTGGCCGCGGGACGAGCGCCTGCTCGCCCCTGCGCTGCTCGAAGCGAGGACATCGCACGTCGCGCATCCCTGGATCGATGAGTTTGCGGATCTTCCGGTCGGCAAGCGCGAGCATGTTGCAGCGATCATGCGCGGCCTCGCGCTGGTCGAGTATCTCGACGGCGCGCAGGGCATGCCGGTCCTCTACCCGCTACTGTCGCAACCCGTTCTGGAGGCCTGCCTGCGCCAGCCGACATGGCTCTGGTATCAGCAGGGCGTCAACCGCGCGATCGTGCGGAGCGCCTATGCACAAAAGCTTCCGGCCAAAATCGGTCAACGCACCTCGAAGGGGGGCTTTACCAGCCTGGTGCGAAGCCTCTACCTCGACAATCTCGCGCAGATCCGCGCCATGCTGCTCGATGGTGAATTGTGCGCACGCGGCATCGTTGATCGGCCGGCGCTGGAGGCCAGCCTGGCCAGGACGCCGCAGGCAGACGATCATATCTATGTGCGGATCATGCGGCTGCTCGATGTCGAAGCCTGGCTGACCGCGCGGCGTGGCTGATCGACCCATTTCTCATGGTGACGATGCTTTGGCCGGCGTGAACCAGCGCTGGAACCAGGCGAGGTTGCGCTCATAGACCGCGAGCCGGTGGGCCGGCTGCAGTTTGACATGACCTTCGCCTGCAAAGACGTACATTTCGGTCGGCCAGCCGGCATTCTTCGCTGCGGCATAGGTCGTAAGGGCAAAGCGAAACTCCTCCTCCCCGGCCTGGATCAGCAGTGGAACGGGCGGAAGCGCGGTGACATTGGGCACCAGCGATCCTTGCTTCCAGAAGTCCGGCCGATCGGCGTTGAACCTTGGATATCCCGTCCTGGCATACCAATCCTCGAAGCCTGGGCCGAGACTTGCCATCATCGTCGCCTCCTCGCAGCAGGTGCTGAGCGCCACTGCCTTGAACAGGCGCGAGTGGATGAGCGCGAAGGTGGCGGTGCTCGCGCCATCGCTTTGCCCGGTAATGCCGATGCGTTCAGGATCAGCGATGCCGCGCGCGATCAGGCGCTCGACGATGATCTGCAGCGAGGACTGGACGCTGCGCCGGTCGGACCAGTTCTCCTGATTGGCCTTGAGAAAGGCGAAAAGATCGAGCGGCTTGCCTTGAAGGGCATACCATGGCGGCCGGTTGAAGCTGAGGACGGCAAAGCCGTTGGCCGCGAACAGCTGGATCGGGAATTCGTCCGCAGTGCCGCCGCGCAGGAAGCCGCGCGATTCATATTGGACGACGATCAGCGGCACCGGACGGCCCGGGCGATAGTCGGACGGGAGGACCAGGTCGGCAAAGGTCTCGATGCCGAAGGCGTTGCGCCACACCAGGCGCTCGGGCGAGCGAAGCGCGATCGCGGCGAACTCCGGATTGGGATCGTAGATGGTGCGGACCTCGCCGGATGCGACATCGACGCCGATCACATGGCGTGGCGCGATGGCGCCCTCGGCCGTGCAGACCAGCTCTGCAGGCCCGAGCTGGCAGCCAAGCCAGGGATCGCTGGTTCGGTGCAGCAGCCGCGGTGCGCCGGCACCCAGGTCCCAGCGCATCAACGCCGTCTCGCTGCGCGCGACACCCAGGCGCCTGAGGAACAGGATCGTGCGCGCGTCCCGCTTCCACAGCCCGATCACGTCGGTACAGGCCGCGCCGGGACAGGGAAGGTCGCGGCCTTTCACCGAGACGTGAAGGATATTGGGTTTGAACAGGGCCTTGGGGTCCACAGGCGCCAGCCAGGCGCGATCGGCACCGTTGCCGAGCGCCACCATCTGCGTGGCGTCTGGCGGCCAGTCGGGCCTGCCCGACGGCTTGAGGACGCGGCGCTCGGCATCGCTTGCCTGCCGCACGGCGCGATCGGCGAGCGCAATCACATCGACGCGGCTCGGGATGGGGGACGGCGGATGTGGCCGGCCGCCGGCAAGCGGCCAGAAGCGTCCATCATAGCGCCAGCCGCGCAACGCCTCGCTGTCGATCCGCCGCTCCTCTTCGAGCAGCGCGGCGCGGCTGCCATAGACGATCGCCGCGCCACTGGGCAGCCACTGGAAATCGTCGATCGACACGCCCGCATGCGTCAGCTGCGCCTCGTTCGAACCGTCGGGACGCACCAGGAACAGCTGCATAATCCCGTCCACCGCCTTGGTGAAGGCGAGCCAGCGACCATCGGGCGACCAGCGCAGGACCGAAGGCACCGGCGCCCCGCTCACCAGCCCCGAAAAACCATATTTGTCGAAGCTCAGTCGGATGATCTCACCGCCCGCGGCAACGATCCGCGGTGGCGCCGCGCCGCCGGTGGCCTTGACGATGATGCCGGTGCAATAGCGGTTCGACACAGGATCGGCGCGGCGCAGCTGCAGCGCGACATGGCGGCCATCGGGCGACAGAGCGGCGGGGGGCCCGGGATAGCTGTCGAACTGCATGCCCCCGAAATCGCGCAGCCCGACTAGGTCGAGCGCGGTGATCGCGCGCCGCGCGGCGGCCGGCGCCGACGCGGACGGCAGCAGCGCGCAAGACGGCTGGCGCGCCTGTGACACGCCCGGCGCCAGCACGATGCAGAGGGCAAGGCCGCCAAGAATGCCACGCAGCGCCATGCCGGCGGCGCGCAGAGCCACGCGACGAGCAAGACGTCGGGCAATACGGGACGCCGCTTTCAGGACGGGACGATCCTCATGCGTCATGGCTCACCACTCCTTGGTGAGCGAGACGCTGATGAAGCGGCCGATCGCAGACTGGTTGGTGGAATCGTAGTTCACATAATAATCCGCGACCGGGCGCGCGTAGGCGGGCTTGTCATTGAGCAGGTTGCGGACGGCGAGCGCGAAGCCGACGCCCGGGATCAGCCCTTGCGGGGATGGGCGGTAGACGAGCGCGAGGTCGAAGGTCGTCTGCGATCCGACGCGAACCGCCGGGCTGCTGCGCACATCATCGACAGCGCCGCTATAATTGGCGAAGGCCGACGCGCTCAGGGGGCCGCGCGTCCATGTCGCGCCGGCCCGGCCCCGCCAGTGCGGCGGATTGAAGATCGTGCCGGCAAGGTCGGTATAGGGTAGCGATGGGTCGAGCCTCTGGCGCGATTGCAGCCAGGACGCCGACCCGCTCAACGCGAGCCTGTCGTCGGAGCCCAGCTCCGCCTCGTAGCGCGCCGCAAGATCGACGCCGCGGATTTTCTGGCGCGCGACATTGAAGAAGATATTGTAGACGGCAGCGACGACCGCCTCGGGCTCATAGGCGACGCCCGCATAATTGTAGAGCGGAACGGGCGATGCTGCGATCAGCACCGACTGCAGGGTGGCGGAGGGATAGGGATCGACGAACGCCTCGAGCGTTCCCGCGCCAAGCGCAGTATAGAAGTCGGTGCCCTGAAATGGCTGCGCCACCCGATCGCGATAGGCGATCTCGAAATAGCTGGCTTCGAGCTGCAGGCCGGGAATGGCGCGAGGATGCGCGGCGAGCGTCGCCGACCAGGAGGTTGCGCGCTCGGGCTTGAGCGCCGGATTGCCGCCATTGGTGAAGAGCGCCGTCGCGCCGGCCGGATAGCCCGCGCCGCCCAGGGTCGTGGCGTCATAGAGAAAGGCATATTGCGGCTGATATTGCTGGTAGAGCGTCGCTGCCTTGAAGGATTTGCCCCAGGATGCTTTTACGTCGATGTCCGGGCTCGGCGCGTAGATGGCGCCCAGCTTGGGCGTCAGCACGTCGTCGACACCGGGGTAATTTTCATAGCGCAGCGCGGCGGTCAGCGAGAGGCGATGAATGGCGGCCACGCCCTGCCCCGGCGCGACCAGAGGAACATAGAGTTCGCCAAAGCCATAATAGCTGTCCTGGTGGACGTCGATCGGCTCAGGCAGGCTGGTGGACCGGTTGAGATAGCCATTGTCGCGATAGCCCGCGCCGCCGGCGAACCGGACCGCGCCCGCCGGCAGGTGGAAAAGAGCGCCCTGCGCGCTCGCTTCGAGCGAGGTCACCTTGTTGCAGTAGCAATAGGGATAGGCGCTGACCGCGCCGGCCGCTGTGGTGGTGAACTGTTTCGTGTCGCTCCGGTCCTCGCCATAGACTCCGCTAAGCGTGACGGAGAGGGATGGCCCTGCCTCGAAGGTGAGCGAGGGCGCGAGCGCGAAAGACTGGTTGGTCGGTTCGGTCGTGTAGCGCGCAGCCCCGGGAACCTGCAGGACGGTGGAGGAGCGCCGCCAGTTATAGAGGCCATCGAAGCTGAAAGTCAGATCGGGCGTCAGCGCATGATGCAGGCTCAACACCGCGCTGTGCCTTTTGAGCGCCGGCAGCAAAGTGCTGTTTGCCGGCATATAGTGCGTATAGCTGCGTTGGCGCGCGGTGATCGCGGTGTCGCGCTCGAAATCATAGGTCGCAATGAGGCCGCCGCCATTCCAGGCCGTGCCCCCCACCAGGCTATATTGCTGCTGCGTATCGCCGCCGTCGGTCGCAGCGCCCAGGCGCGCGGTCGCGGAGACGCCGTCATAGTCCTTGCGCAGGATGATGTTGGCGACGCCCCCGACCGCGTCCGAGCCATAGAGCGCCGAAGCGCCATCGGCGACGATCTCGATGCGCTCGACCGCGGCCAGTGGGATCGCGTTGACGTCGATCGCCTGGGTGAAGGAGCCATAGGCGAGCCGATGGCCGTTGAGCAGGGTCAGCGTCGCATCGGGTCCAAGGCCGCGCAGATTGATGCTCGAGCCCGAATTCTGATTATTGTTGCTCCCCGGCGCACCCGGCGCGACGCCCGGATTCTGCCCCCCGGCGAAGCTTTGCGGCAGAGTGCGCACCGCCTCGCCAAGGTCGGCCTGCCCGGCCTGCGCAATGGCGCGGCTGCTCAGGATGGTGACCGGCGAGGCCGGCGGCGCCCCGCGAATGCGCGAGCCTGTCACCACGATCGCGGCCTCGTCACCAGGAGGGACATCCGGAGCGTGCGACAGCGGCGATCGCCGCATGACAAGCATGGCTCCGTCGCGCTCGACCGGGACAAGGCCGCTGCCCGCCAGCAGCAGGTCGAGCGCCTCCCTGACCGTATAGACGCCGTCGATCGGCGCGGCTGCCTTGCCCGCGACGGCGTCGGGGGTGAAGAGAATCTCGCGCCCCGTGGCGCTGCCGAGCGCGCGCAGGGCGTCGCCAAGGCTCTGGGCGGGCAAATGAAGTTGATGGCGCGCCTCCTGCGCCGCGGCCGGAACGGCGAGCGCGCACAGGCTTGCCGCCAGCAAAGTTGCGCCGCTTCTCTTGTCGATCATGAATATCCCCCTTGTCCCGTTGCAGGTTGTTCGGGGCTATCCATGCCGGTCAGGCGGAATTTATGAGGGCGGACAGGAATTTATTTCGCGGGTCGGGCAGCGGTGCGCCAGCACGATGCCCGAGGGACTCTCGATCAGCGTCAGATCGAGCAATGCCGCGAGGTTTCCGGCGAGGCGAGCCGGCTCGCGGACGCGGAAGGTGCCAGAGACGCGCAGATCGCCGAGCGCTGGCTGGGCAAGGGCGAGCGGCGTGTCGGCGTAGCGGTTGGCTTCGGCCAGGAGCTCGCGCAGGGGAACGTCCCTGAAGTCGCGCACGTCGCGCGGCCAGTCGGTCGGGGGCGATGGCGTCACCCGAGGCGCTCCGCCATGCGCCTCGCCGATCGCCAGCGCCTGGCCAGGGGTGAGCCGCGTCACCGCGCCGCCTTGCGCCATCTCCCCCGCGGCTGCGCCGACAGCATGTGGCTGGCGCACCTCGACCAGACCCTCGATGAGCGCGACGCTGGCGCCGGCATGGTCGCGAAGCGTCACGTCGAAGATCGTGCCGCGCGCCAGGATTGACCCGCCACCGGCCGCCACGACGAAGGGCCGCTTCTCGTGGGCGACGAAGAAGCGAGCGCGCCCGCGCAGCAACGCCAGGTCGCGCCGCTTGGGCGAGAGCATGACGCGCACGCGGCTGTCGGCATCGAGGGTCACGCGCGATCCGTCGGCGAGTGTGAAACTGCGCACCTCCCCCAATGCGGTGGCGAGGCTGGCCGCGCCGCCCGGCGCGCGCCCCTGCCCGCTCGCCTGGACGAAGGGATGGTCCGAATGGATCGACCGCATGGCGGCCATGGTGAGACCGACCAGCAGGGGGACGGACACAAGGAGCAGCAGCAGCATGAACACCGGGCTGCCTGTGACCCGCGCCAGCATCATCGGCCTGTGCGACGCGGCGGACAGGCCCGTATCGGCTATGTCGGCGTACAGCGCCAACCCCTTCCCGAGGCGGAACAGGTCGCTGATGTGAGAATAGGCCGCACGATGCGCGGGGTCGGCCGCCAGCCAGGCCTCGAAATGCGCCCGCTGCGCCTGCGCCTCTGGGCCGCGCATGAGGGCGAACCACATGGCCGCGTCCTCGCGCAACTCGGGCGTTCGCGATGGTTCCATCTGTGTCATTCGGTTTCAAGCGCCGCAGAGATATGAGCCAGTGCCCGTCCGACATGATATTGGACGGTCGGGATGGAGATGCCGAGCCGCTCGGCGATCTCGCGATAAGTGAGTTCCTCGACGCGGTGGAGCAGGAAGGCCGCACGCGTTCGTTCGGGAAGCGCGTATACGGCAGCCCGGTAGCGCGCCATGAGGTCGGCCTGCGCGAGGGCATCTTCCTGCGCAGGCGGCACCGCAAGCTCGGCTTCCGCCGTGAGGGACACATGGCCAGCGGCGACGCGGCGCGAACGGCGCCGGCTCCGCTCGAACAACAGGTTGCGCGCGATGCGCTGGAGATAGGGCGCGGGGTTGGCAAGCCCCTCGCGCGCCATGAAGGCGGCGAGCCGCGCAAAGGCTTCCTGAACGAGGTCGGGCGCCTCGTCTCCCTCACCGATGCGGCGCGAAAAATAGCGGGCGAGCCGCGGCGCTTCGGCACGATAGAGTCCGTCGATCCGGCAGGCCTCGCCCCTCCCCTGTTCACCCTGGTCCTTCCCTGGTTCCGAGCTTGTCGCTTGCGCAGCGATGCGGCGTTCGCCGGCAAGCGCCCGGGCATGTCGCATTGGCATGGAAACGCACGACCTCGACGGGCCGACAGTCGTCGCGCCCCGGGACCGTCCGGGGTTGGCGAGAGCTAGCGACGCGCGAGGTCTTCGGAAGAGAACCCCTGCCACCCGACCACAGGGACGGATGTAGTGATGCCTGGCAAAACAGGAGGAAGGCGGGTGCCGGCGATCAACGCCTCCATCCGCCATGATACGCAAACGCGCGTCGCGCGCAAGACGGCGTCCCGCTAGGCCTCGCCGCTCACGGCCTGGCGCAGTTCGGCGATGCGCGACTGACACAGGGCATGGACGCGCTGGCCAAGGATCTCGGCATGGCCGGCGAGCCATTCCAGCTCCTCGCGCGCGATCTTGTAATGGCGCGAATAGCGACCCTTGCGATAGGCGTCCTTCAGCTTCTGGTAGAGCGCGCGTTCGCGGCGTGATCCGCGCGGCCAGACGTCGAAGAGGCTGCGGTCGATATCCTCGGCGAGATCCCGCAGAAACAGGATGTTGTGATCATAAGGGGTGTAGAAGGTGAAGGTCAGCAGTAACCCCTGGTAGAGATTTTCGACGGTTTGATGGAGGTCAAAAGCGGCCTTGCGATAATGCCCGCGGTCGAAAGCATCCTTGTAACCGTCAAAAAACTCAGCGGCGTCAGCCATATATTCAGCGAAATAATCCTCAGCCGCCGCCAAAGCCATTTCGGGCGTTTTGGGTACCGGCGTCTTCAGCGGCCGATCGTCGGATTCGTACAGAAGGATGCCATCCGACAGGATATTCATGAAGAACAGCCGGCCGTGGGCGAGCGCGTCGTTCACCTCCTGCAGCGAATGAACGATGAAGTTCGCGGGCGTACCCAGGCTCTTCTCGAAATTATAGGCAGTGACGATCCGCTGGTCCGTTTCGTCCCAATAGGCCGCGCGATCGGTGAGGTCCTTTTGGTTGACGATTACCAAAAGATCATAGTCGGACTTGTACCGGTTGGCGTCGAGTGGAGCATCCACCCAGTCGCCCCGCGCATAGGAACCGAACAGGATGATCTTGAGAATTCGGCCAGACTTGCGTCGCCCGGTCGCATTACCGATCGCTTCGCGCAGTCCCTGGAACAGCATTTCGACAACGAGGTCCAGCTCGCGCTGCTTGTGCGGGGGGAGATGATCAAGATCGCTACGCATGACTCATGCCGGGCGCGATGTGCCGGGGAGAGGAAAAGCGATGCGCAAAACGAGCAAACTCCAGATGATCAAACGGCAGCGGTGACAAGCCAGACTTAGGGAGCCAGCGGCACAAATATAGAACAGCACCGCGTTGAAACACAAGGCTTGCACTGCTCATTACGCAGCCGGGTCAAGACCGTATTTGGGTTGTGGGATTAAGGCCGGGGCGCGATCCGGTCATCAGCCTTGCAAACTCCTCACGATACCGTGCGATGAGGTCCTCATTCTCAAGAGCAGGGGCCGAGATTGGGACATTTACGTCAGTCGGGGTAGCGTCTTGAGGAATGCCGACATTTCCAGTGCTGGCGGTGATGACCGCTTCGCCAACATAGCCGTCCTTCATTGTATCAGGACAGCCCTCCGATACCTGCCGGTCGTTGATCAGGCAAAACCGGCTCCCCGGCGACCTCGGAAAGCCGGAATCGGTGTCAAATTTCCGTCCGTTCGGACAGTGTCAGGGCGTCATCCACGTCGACGCCCAAGTAGCGAACCGTGTTCTCAATGTTGGTATGACCCAGCAGGATCTGGACGGCGCGAAGATTACCCGTCGCCTTGTAGATTAGTGCTGCCTTGGTCCGTCGCATCGAATGTGTGCCGTACTCTCGCTTGTCGAGCCCGATCGTTGAAACCCACTCCTCGACTAGGCGAGCATATTGCCGTGTGCTCAAATGGCCGAGATAATCGATCCTGCTTGGGAATACGAAATCACGAATCGTGCCACCGCGTCGATCAAGCCATCTCGTCAGGCTCTTGCGCGCTTCAGCCATGATCTCGAACTGCACGGGTCGACGGGTCTTTTGCTGGATGACGGTCGCGCGATCCCGAAACGACGCCGCGCTCATCAGGTCTCCGATTCTTATTTTTACCAGATCGCAACCGCGCAATTTGCTATCGATGGCGAGATCGAACAGGGCCCGGTCACGCAAACGTTTATGTTCGTCGAGGTAGAAGCGGATCGCCCAGATATCGCGAGGCTTCAGCGGGCGCTTCGGCCCAACTTTTTTCCCAGCATTCCAGGGGCTCCGATCATGAACGGCGGGGTCAGGGTCTGAATGTCCCATGATAGTTCTCCGATGGCCGAAATGGCCAAGGCGACTATAGCCTCCATGCCGCGTATCTGCCCGACAAGTGCCACGCGTCACTTGACATTCGCGCGCCGCTGAACTATGTTCGAGCGATGAAAATAGAGAGCATCAGGCACAAAGGCCTGCGCCGCTTCTTCGAGACGGGCAACGCCAAAGGCTTGGTTGGAGATACAGGACGGCTACGCAAGATGCTCGCCTTCATCGATGCTGCGGAAAGCTTCGAAGAATTGTCGGTGCCTCCGAACTTCGGATTGCATGAACTGACAGGCGATCGGAAAGGGAGCTGGGCGATGACCGTTACGAGAAACTGGCGGATGAGCTTCGGTTTGAATGATGAAGGCGCGCTAATCGATATGGATCTGGAGGATTATCATGGCGCTTAAGATGCACCCTTCGCTCGCGGTCCATGTGGGGGACTGGTTGAAGACTGAAATCGTGGAGCCTGCGCAGGTCACTGTGACGGCTTTGGCTGAGCATTTCGGCGTATCCAGGCAGGCATTGAGCACCTTGCTGAACGGCAATGCAAACCTGTCTGCCGATATGGCTATCCGATTTGAGAAAGCGTTTGGCATCAAGGCCGACACTCTGTTGCGGATGCAGACAACCTATGAGCTAGCCCAGGCCCGCGAGCACGAGCAGGACATAAAGGTTCAAAGGTTCGCCAAGGCAGCCTGAAACGCCCTAATGACGGTCATTGCGCTTGCCGCCTACAGATCCTGAAAGCCGCCGTTAGTTCAGCAAACACCGATTTGGGTGATTGGTGAAATGCTCTCTGACCGCTTTGAGGAAAGGTGGGCGATAAACGGCCCTTCATTCAGGAACAGGCAAACGGCAGCAACGCTGTGAAACTACAATGAATTCTTCCCTTCGCCAATAAAGTTTTCCACCAACAATAGACTTCTCCTGTGACGTTCCCGGCCGGTTCGTCCTGATTAATAGGTTTGCCCTAATCATCGAAACGCATTGCGGCACACCGACCAATTCGTGGCTCACTGTCGGCACGGCTTGCGGATGATGCGCTGGACCCGCAGAAAGGTTTGAAGGCGTGCCGATGGCGGACGGCGTGTTGGGAAGAGTCGCGTCGACGGAAGGAGCGGATTTTGAGCGAGATGGGCGATGGGGCAGAACACAGTATAGTTGGCCCGACTGCATCAAATGTGTCGCAGTATTTTAGCTTCGTCAGGTCTGGCGATCAAGGAACCCAAGAACTAGACTGGGACAAGGGTCCGGATAAGGTGCGCAAGGCGTTGGGCGAGGCGCTCGGCGCGCGCAACGTCGCCTTCCTGCTCGGCGCCGGCTGCTCGTCGATGATGAAGGACGGCACCGAGTGTGGCATCGCCACTATGGCGCCGCTGGCCGCGGAATTCTGCGGTGCGGCCGGCGCCGCCGCAGGCGGCCCCGCCTGGGCGCTCGACGCATCCGACCTTTCATGTCTGGCGGGGCACGGCCTAACCCTGGCCGGCGACTACACCCGCAACCTCGAACGTCTGATGGAAACTCTGCATGCTCTCCGGTTCGTGCTGTCGCGGAGCGATGACGCCGGGGACGTGGACGAGGTAGCGGCGATCGACGGCATGATCGCCAAGGTTCAGGCGTTCCTGTGGGCGCGCTGCACGGCCGGGGCCTTTGCCAACGGCGACGATCAAGTGCTAGGCCTCTACGAATCCTTCTACCGCCGCCTGGTGCTGCGCGACCGCTCGCTGCCACGCCCTTGGATCTTCACGACGAACTACGACCTGTTCAGCGAGCGGGCGATGGACCGCCTGGGCCTGCCATACGCGAACGGGTTCTCAGGCGTCGTCGAGCGTCGCTTCAATCCGGCGACGTTCAGATACGCGCTCGCCGAGCAACTCGACATCTCGAACCGCAAGTGGTCGGCGGTCGACGGATTCGTGTACCTGTGCAAGCTGCACGGCTCGATCAGCTGGACGGAGGACGACCACGGGCTCTTCCCGATCCGCGAGACCTGGCCCCAGACAGCACCTTCGAAGGTCATGATCTTCCCGACGCCGGCGAAACAAAATTCGAGCCTCGGCTCACCATATTCCGACCTTTTCCGCGAGTTCCAGTCGCGCATCGTCTGCGAGCAGAGCGTGCTGATCACCATGGGCTACGCCTTCGGCGACGAGCACCTGAACAACATCATCTACCAGGCGCTGACGATCCCGACCTTCAGGCTCATCGTGTTCGCCGATCCGGATTCGGACGGCGACATCGCGAAGCTACGTGCGCTGGCCGATCCACGCATCTGGATCATCGGCGGGTCGGCGCCGCCCGGCGGCGCACCCGCCCATTATTTCAGCACCATCGTCGAGCACCTGCTGCCGCGGCGGCCGTCCGACCGGATCGACGACGCGGTGAAGCTGGTGCTCCAGACCATGGCCGCCGGCTCGGCCGCCGCCGCGGTGCCGACCGATGACGACTGACGACCGGCGCCGCGCCATCGGCTCGGTCATCGCGGTCGCGGCCGACAGGTTCGTCATTGAGATGCATGGCGGCACGGACAGCTTCACCGTGGTCGGCTTCGACGACGTGCATTACGTCGCCCGATTGGGATCGTTCGTCATGATC
>JACESO010000071.1 GCA_013911745.1 Sphingobium sp.
GCTCATCGCCATCGCGCCGCCCCACGGCATCGTGGCGCTCGCCGAACGCGGCAGCGTCGCCAGCTGCATCTCTACCGCGCCGACCAGCGCCGCCATGCCCCACCCCTCCGGCAGCAGCAACCGGTATCCGGTCGCGATGTCCGCCTTCCCACGCACCAGTGGGAACAGCAGCCGGCCCACCAGCCGCTCCGGCGGCGCAATGTCGGCGTCGATGAAGACCAGCCAGCGATCCTCCGGCCGCAAGGCGCGCAGGGCGGCGCGCAGCTTATGCACCTTCTGCCCCTCATCGTCCGCGACACCCGCCGCGACGACCTGCACCCAATCCGGCTCCCGCGCCCCCAGGGCCTCGGCCGCCGGGCACGCACCCGACGTTGCCAGCAGCAGCCGAAACGGCGCGCGCTGCCCCTTCAGCCGCGCGATCAGGTCCGCGCCGCCATCCCACTCGTCCCGCAGGCTGAGGATCACGACCGCCCCTTCCGGCGCTTCGACCTTGCGATCCCTGGGCAAGTGCCGCCAATAGTTCAGCACGCCAGCTACGGTCAGCGCCTGAAGGATCGCCCAAACCCATATCATCGTCAGCGTCACGCCCTTTACCGCCTCGCCTGCTCCTGTATGACGCTCACGCGATGCTCTCCAACCCCTTTCTCTTCGCGCTGATGCGGCATCTTCCCGCCGGCCCGGCGTCCTGGCTCGGCGGATGGCTCTCCGCCAACGTCGCGCGGCGCACCATGAAGCTGCGCGACGCCCGCGCCCGCACAAACCTCGCCATCCTGCGCCCCAACCTTTCAGAGGCCGAACGGGAGGCGATCCTGACGCGTCGCTGGGTTAACATCGGCCGCACCATGGCCGAACTCGCCAATATTGACCGGCTGGTGAACGACGCGCATGTGACGGTGATCGACAAGGAAGGCTACCAGCAGGTTCTGGACGGCCCCGGCCCGATGATCGCCTTCACCTGTCACCTGGGCAATTGGGATTTGCTGGCCGCCCATATCAAATGGTCGACCGACCGGCCGGGCCTCGGCGTCTATGAAGACCCGGAGGATCCGAAGATCGCGGCGCAGCTCAAGAAGGCCCGCTCCAGCTATATGGGCGAAGCGATCGGCGGCGAAGGTGCGGCGCGCGGCGTGCTCAAGCATCTGACGCAGAAGGATCGCGCCACCCTCTACATCCTCGCGGACGAACGGCGCGACCGGCAGGTCTGGTTCCCCACCTTCGGCCGCCCGCTCGAACCCTCGGGCAATCTGTCGATCGCCTTGCGCCTCGCGCGAAAGGTCGGCGCGCAATTCCTGCCCTTCTACCTCGTACGCACCAGCGGACCGCATTTCGCCCTGCACTGGCATCCCCCGCTCGATCCGCGCCATATGACGGATGCCGACATCGTCGCCACGCTGGACCGCTATCTGGGGGACGCCTGCATCGCCCATGCCGACCAATGGCTGGCGCTGCACGACATGGACCTGACCATGCCCGGACATAATGTGACTTGATCCGCTTTCCCGTCTAAAGCGCGCAGCCATGTCCCGACTCGCGATCAAGATGTGCGGCCTTTCGACGCCGGAAACGGTCGGCGCCGCCGTGCGCGCGGGTGCGACCCATCTTGGCTTCGTCCATTTCCCCAAAAGTCCGCGCCATGTCGAGCCGGAACAGATCAGGGCGCTCGCCGCTCCCGTCCCATCCCATGTGGGGCGGGTCGCCGTGCTGGTGGATCCGGCCGACGAGCAGGTCAGCGGCCTGATGGCCACCGGGGCACTCACCGCATTGCAACTCCATGGCGGCGAAAGCCCTGAGCGGGTCGCCGCCGTCCGGCGGCTTTCCGGCCTTCCGGTCTGGAAGGCCATATCGGTCAAGACCAGTGCCGACATAGACGCAGCCAAAGCCTATGTGGGCGCGGCCGACCTGCTGCTGTTCGATGCAAAGACGCCGCCCGGCACGCTGCCGGGTGGGATGGGGTTGCGGTTCGACTGGACGCTGCTGCGGGGCCGGTCGATCGCCGCGCCCTGGGGCCTTTCCGGCGGGTTGTGCGCGGACACGATCTGCGAAGCGATCCGCCTGACCGGCGCGCCCCTGGTCGATGTCTCTTCGGGCATAGAGGACGCGCCGGGCATCAAGAGTGTGGACAAGATCATGGCCTTCTGCAAAGCGGTGTCGGCATGTTGACGCCGCACATTCACGCCATGCGCATCGAAGGACGATGGCGCTGATCGCTTCCGCAATCCGAAGCGAACGCCCATTTATGTCTTTGAAAGATCGAACATCATGACCGACAGCATCACCCTGCCGAACAGCCTTCGCAGCCAGCCCGACGCAAGCGGCCATTTCGGCTCCTTTGGCGGCCGCTATGTCGCCGAAACGCTGATGCCGCTGATCCTGGAACTGGAGAAGGTCTATAAGGCCGCCAAGGCCGATCCGTCGTTTGACGAAGAATTTACGGAACTGCTCCGCAGCTATGTCGGCCGCCCCAACCCGCTTTATTATGCAGGCCGGTTAACCGAGGCGCTACGCGTGAAGGCGGAGCCCGGCAAGGGCGCGAAAATCTACCTGAAGCGCGAGGAACTCAACCACACCGGCGCGCACAAGATCAACAACTGCATCGGCCAGGCGCTGCTCGCCCGCCGCATGGGCAAGAAGAAGGTGATCGCGGAAACGGGCGCGGGCCAGCATGGCGTCGCCACCGCGACCGTGGCGGCGCTGTTCGGCATGGAATGCAAGATTTTCATGGGCGCAAAGGATGTCGAGCGGCAGAAGCCCAACGTGTTCCGCATGAAGCTGCTGGGCGCGGAAGTAATCCCGGTCCATTCCGGATCATCGACGCTCAAGGATTCGATGAACGACGCGTTGCGCCACTGGGTGTCGAATGTTCACGACACCTTCTACATCATCGGCACGGCGGCGGGACCGCATCCCTATCCGGAGCTGGTGCGCGATTTCCAGTCTGTGATCGGCAAGGAAACCCGCGCCCAGATGCTGGAGGCGGAAGGCCGCCTGCCCGATATGCTGATCGCGCCGGTCGGCGGCGGCTCAAACGCGATCGGCATGTTCCACCCCTTCCTCGACGACCCGGAAGTCGCGATGATCGGAGTCGAGGCGGCGGGCGAAGGTCTCGACAAGAAGCACGCAGCATCACTTGCGGGCGGCGCGTCCGGCATCCTGCACGGCAACCGTACCTATCTACTGCAGGACGAGGACGGCCAGATCACGGAGGCGCACAGCATCTCTGCCGGTCTCGACTATCCGGGCATCGGCCCGGAACATAGCTGGCTGCATGAGATCGGCCGGGTCAAATATCTGCCGATCAGGGATGACGAGGCGCTGGAGAGCTTCCAGACGCTGTCGAAGCTGGAAGGCATCATCCCCGCGCTCGAATCCGCCCACGCCATCGCCGCCGCGCAGCAGGTCGCGCCGACGCTGGACGCGGACAAGATCGTCGTCGTCAACTTGTCGGGCCGTGGGGACAAGGACATCTTCACCGTCGCCGACGCGTTGGGAGTGGAGATGTGATGGACCGCCTCTCCACCCGCTTCGCCGCCTGCAAGGCGCAGGGCCGCGCCGCGCTCATCACCTTCGTCACCGCCGGCGACCCCGACGTGGCGTCCACGCCCGCCATACTGGATGCTCTGGTCGAGGGCGGAGCGGACATCATCGAGCTTGGCATGCCCTTCACCGATCCGATGGCGGACGGTCCGGCGATCGAACTCGCCAACCTGCGCAGCCTCGGGTCCGGCACGAAGACGAAGCATGTGTTCGCCCTCGCCGCCGACTTTCGCGCGCGCCATCCCAACACGCCGCTGATCCTGATGGGCTATGCCAATCCGATGCTGGTGCGCGGGTCGGCATGGTTCGCTGAACAGTGCGCGGCGGCGGGCGTCGATGGCGTCATTTGCGTAGACGTGCCGCCGGAGGAAGATGCCGAGATCGGCCCCGCCCTGCGCGCGGCCGGCGTCCATCTCGTCCGCCTCGCAACCCCGACCACCGACGCCGCGCGCCTGCCCGCGGTGTTAAACGGGGCCAGCGGCTTCCTCTATCACGTCGCCGTCGCCGGCATCACCGGCAAGCAGCAGGCGGCGCAGGCATCGATCGAGATGGCGGTCGAAAAGCTCAAGGCAGCCACGGACCTGCCGATCGCAGTAGGCTTCGGCGTCCGCACCCCCGAACAGGCGGCAGCGATCGGCCGCGTCGCCGATGGCGTGGTCGTAGGCTCTGCCATCGTCGATATCGTCGGCAGCCATGGTGACGCCGCCGCTCCCTTCATCCAGCAATTCGTCGCGTCGCTCTCCGGCGCACTCGCCCCCCGAACCCAGGAGACCGCCGCATGAGCTGGATCAACCGCGTTCGCAACGCCCTTCCCTTCATCGCCAAGAAGGAAACCACCGCCGAGACGCTGTGGCACAAATGCCCGTCCTGCATGGAGATGATCTTCATCAAGGAATGGGAAGAAAATCTCTCCGTCTGCCCGCGCTGCGACCATCATGGCCGCATCGGCCCGAACGACCGGTTCGAACAGATACTGGACGCCGGCTTCATCCTGCTGCCAACGCCCCAGGTGCAGGAAGACCCGCTCAAGTTCCGCGATACGAAGCGCTACCCCGACCGGATCAAGGCCGCCCGTCAGTCGACTGGGGATCAGGATGCGCTCATCAACGCGCGTGGCGCGATCGACGATGTGCCGCTGGTCATGGGCGTGCAGAATTTCGCCTTCATGGGCGGATCGATGGGCATGGGCGTGGGCGCGGCCTTCATCCAGGGCGTCAATGACGCGATCGCGCACAAATGCCCCTATGTCATCTTTACGGCCGCCGGCGGCGCGCGGATGCAGGAGGGCATATTGTCCCTCATGCAGATGCCCCGCGCCACCGTCGCCATCCGGAAGCTGCATGCGGCCGGCCTGCCCTATATCGTGGTCCTGACCGATCCGACCACGGGCGGCGTCACCGCCAGCTACGCCATGCTGGGCGACATCCAGATCGCAGAGCCCAATGCCCTGATCGGCTTCGCCGGCCAGCGCGTGATCGAAAGCACGATCCGCGAAAAGCTGCCCGAAGGATTTCAGCGCGCCGAATATCTGCTGGAGCACGGCATGCTCGACATGGTGGTCCATCGCCGCGACCTGCGCGATACGCTGGCGCGCGTCATCGGCTATCTGACGCCGCGCGTCGCCGCCTGACCCACGTCGAACCGCGCCACCGGGGGACACGCGCGCCATGGCCGACCACGCCGTTTCGGACGACCCTGAGGTTCAGGCGCAACTCGACCGACTCTGGTCCCTCTCCCCCGGCGCGGACATATTGGGCCTGGAGCGGATTTCCCGGCTGCTGGAGCGGCTCGGCGACCCGCATCGCGCCCTCCCTCCCGTCTTCCATGTCGCCGGGACCAATGGCAAGGGATCGACCTGCGCTTTCCTGCGCGCCGCGATGGAGGCGGATGGCAAACAGGTCCATGTCTTCACCTCCCCCCATCTCGTCCGCTTCAACGAACGCATCCGGATAGCGGGCGCGTTGATCGAGAACGCCCCGCTTGCCCGCTATCTGGAACGCGTGCTGGACATAGCGGAGGGCGTGAACGCCAGCTTCTTCGAGGTGACGACCGCCGCTGCCTTCCTAGCCTTCGCTGAACATAGCGCGGACGCCTGCATCATCGAGGTGGGACTAGGCGGACGGCTGGACGCCACCAACATATTGGTCGATCCGGTCGTTTGCGGCATCGCGCAACTGGGGATCGATCATCAGGCGTTCCTTGGCGACACGCTGGAAAAGATCGCCGCCGAAAAGGCAGGTATCGCGAAGGCCGGCGCGCCGCTGGTGACGCAGCGTTATCCCGACATGCTGCACCCGGTGATGATTGATGCGGTCGCGAGAGCCGGTACGGACTGGATCGGCCAAGGTGACGATTGGGACGCCGCAGCCTATCGCGATCGGCTGCATTATCGAGATCGGTTCGGACGGCTGGACACGCCGCTGCCCCGCCTTGCCGGCGCGCATCAGGTGCAGAATGCCGCGCTGGCCTTCGCCATGCTTCGCCATCAACAGGCGGTGCCGCTGCCTGAAGCCGCGCTCAAGGCCGCTCCGCTGTGGGCGCACTGGCCCGCCCGGCTCCAGCGGCTGGAGCGCGGCCCGCTGCTGGCGCCCCTTCCTCACGGTGCCACCGCCTGGCTCGACGGCGGTCACAATGCCGCCGCGGGCGAAGCGATCGCCGCCTATTTCACCGACGACCGGCTGGAAGGGCAGCCGCTGCACCTCATCATCGGCATGTTGGCGAACAAGGAAGTAGACAGCTTCCTCGCGTCTTTTGCGGGCAAGGTCGTCCACATCCATGCGCTGCCAGTGCCCGGTCATGACCATCATCCGCCGGCACGCTTTACGGCCGTGGCGGATCGATGGCGCATCGGCTGCACGGCGCATAACACGCCGGCCGCAGCTGTCCATTCCGTCGCGGCAGATGCGGCGTCCCAAGGCGATCCGACGCCTAAATTGCTGATCGGCGGCTCGCTTTACCTCGCGGGCGAAGTGCTCCGGCTCAACGAGCAGATGCCCGACTGAATTTACTTGCGACTGACTCGCATTAGCCTATTCTGCGTGCACGACTAACGCAGAAAGGCGCGATTCTATGGCCTATGGAGAGACGTCCCCCCTCGATCTGCCCCGGCCAATGCCGGGCGGCTATGGCAACCGGCTGTTCCTGTTCGTCATGCGCCGCATGGCGAGCAGCGGCGTCAACGATGCACACGCCGCCAACGCCATGCTTGGCGCGTTCGGCCGCAGCTACCGCCGCCCCCTCATCCTGATGCGCGCGATGATGCTGGAACTTGCGCGCGTATCCAGCCGCAAGATTCTGGTCGCGCCATGCTGCTGCGCGCGGATGACGGCGGACGAAGGGTTGTTGATGCAGGCGGCCGGCATCGCGCTACGCGATCCGAACAGCGCCTATGAACGGGTCAGCGCCCTCCTGGGTAACGATCATGCGCTCGGCGCGCTCACCTGCCTCCAGGCCGTCGCGCAGGCCCATGCCGACCTCGGCCGCCCGCTCGATCTTTATGCCGGCTGATCGGCGGTTTCCGTCGCCGCCGTTCCCACACTCGCGTCGATCAGGCCAGCGCGCATCATCAGCCAGAAGAGCAGGATGCCCGGCACCGCCAGCGCCGTGGTGAGCAGGTAGAAATCGACATAGCCGAACCGCTCGATCAGCGCGCCAGCGGTCGTACCGGTCAGGAACCGTCCGACGATGCTCGCCGCTGCCGAGATCAGCGCATATTGCGCGGCGGTGAAGCGCAGGTCGCAAAGCGCCGAGAAATAGGCGACGACGGTAACGCCGCCGATGCCGCTCGCAAAATTCTCGAACCCGATGGCGCCCGCCATGCCCCAATTGCTCTTCCCCAGGGCGGCCAGCGCGGCGAAGCTGAAATTGGACACGCCCATCAGGACGAGGCTGAGCAGCACGGATCGCTTCATGCCCATCCGCGCATAAAGCACCCCGCCCACGAAGATCCCGAGCAGATAGGCCCAGAAGCCGATGCCGACGTCATAAATGGCAATCTCGTCGTTGGTGTAGCCCAGATCGTCGAACAACAGGCGAAAAGTGAGGTTCGCCAACGTATCGCCGATCTTGTGCAGCAGGATGAACAGCAGCACCAGAAACGCGCCCCGCCGGCGAAAGAATTCGACCAGCGGCCCCGCGATCGACTGCCACACTTCGCCCGCGCCGCGCCGTCCGGTAGGATCGCGATGTCGCTCCGGTTCGCCCAGCAGCAGCCCGGTCAGCATCGCCGGCAATGCGAAGACGGCGCAGGCGAGATAAGCTCCCTGCCATCCGATGCGCGCCGCCAGGATCAGCGCGAGCGAGGCCGCCGCGACCGAACCGATGCGCCAGCCATATTGCGACATGCCCGAACCGACGCCAAGTTGCTCCGGCTTCAGCACCTCGATGCGATAGGCGTCGATGACGATGTCGTAGGTCGCGCCGGCCGCGCCCACCAGCACGGCGGCATAGGCCGTCTGCATGAGGCTGGTCGTGGGATCGACCAGCGCCAGATTGACCACCGCCGCCATCACCAGCACGCCTGCCAGCAGTAGCCAGGACACGCGTTGGCCCAGCCGGCCGATCACTGGCAAGCGGACGCCATCCACCACCCACGCCCACAGCCACTTGAGATTATAGACCAGGAAGGCGAGGGTGAAGGCCGTGACCGCCTTCTTGTCGATCCCGTCCTGCGCCAGTCGGGTCGTTAATGTCGCACCGATCATCGCATAGGGAAAGCCGGACGATACCCCTAGGAAGAAGGCAGCCAGCGGGGCCTTTTCGACATAGGGTTTCACCGCACCCTGCCAGCTACGGCTTCCCTGCGTGGCGTCAGTCATGAAAATGCGCGTCCCCGATGGCGTTGATCGCGTCACCATATGGCCTGCGACGCAGCAGGCAAGCGCCCAATACGGCGATCAGCTTCCAGCGGCGAACAGACTTAGCCCCGGCGGCAGTTTGGGACGGCGCACGCCCCGCAACAGGGCGTCGATGACGACGATCGACGCGATCAGGTCTCGCGGCGCATAGGGTTTCGCCAGGCACCCCATGGCGATGGCGCGTGCATCGCCGGGGCAGCGGCCCGTCACGAACAGGACCGGCAAGGCGCGAGAGGCGGCATGGCGCGCCACGTCGATCCCGTTGCGCTCGCCATGCAGGCCTACATCCGCGATGACGAGATCGACCCCGCCCTCATCGATGACTCGCACCGCATGGTCATAGTCGTTGACGGTCGCCGCGATGCGATAGCCCGCCTGTTCGAGCGCATGTTCATTGTCGAAGGCGACCAGCGGCTCGTCCTCCACGATCAGGACGGTACGGATGTTGGCGCGCCGCTTTGGCGTGGTCGGTTCCTGTTTCAACAGCCCGAAAAACATTTGCCAAGTCCGCCCTGTATCCGCCATGCACCCGGTGAAACGCCGGGGATGTGCGCTGGGTTGCCGCCCGTTCGCCACAAGCCGCTCACTCAAGCGCCGACGTTGCACATTTCAGCCTGATGCTGGCTCTTCGCCCATATGGGAATGGCCAGTCGCCAAGAAAAGGAATCGACTCGTGGAACCGCCGAAAAAATCCGGACCGCCGCGCCGGGGTGGCCCCGGCGGCCCGAAACGTCCGGGTGGCCCCGGCAGGAAGCCGGACGGCGGCAAGGCTGCGGATGGGCGCGACGCGACGTCGTCCCGCGGCAAACGCGACGCAGCGCAGGCCGATGGGCATCCAGGCCGCGCCCGAACTGACCGCCCGCGCCCCGATCGCGCTGACCAGAAGCGTGCATCCGGCCGTCCCGGCACCGCGCGCCCGGGCGAGCGCGACCGTCCCGACACGGCCCGCAAATCTGCTCGCGAAAAGCCGCCGACACCGGGCACTGCAAACCCGCATCCCGCGCGCGCCGCAGCAGCGAAAAATCCGCCAGACCGGAACGAACCGCAACGCATCGCCAAATTGCTGGCCCGCGCGGGCGTCGCGTCCCGCCGCGAAGTGGAGCGCATGATCGAGGAAGGCCGGGTCGCGAAGGACGGCATCGCGCTGGACACGCCCGCGACACTGCTTACCTCGCTTCATGGCGTCACCGTCGATGGCGTAACGGTCGCCGCGCCTGCGCCCGCGCGCCTGTTCCTCTTCCACAAGCCGACCGGCTGCCTCACGACCGAGCGTGATCCGGCCGGCCGGCCGACCATCTACGACCGGTTGCCCGAAGGCCTGCCGCGGGTGATGCCCATCGGGCGGCTGGATATGAATACCGAAGGGCTGCTGCTGCTGACCACCGATGGCGGCTTCAAGCGCCAGATGGAGCTGCCCGCTACTGGCGTGCCGCGCACCTACCGCGCCCGCGCCTTTGGCGAGGTCAGCCAGCAGCAATTGGAAGATCTGTTCGACGGCCTTGAGATCGACGGCATCCGCTACGGCCGGATCGAAGCCAATCTGGAACGGCGCACCGGCCGCAACCAGTGGATCGAAATGACGCTGACGGAAGGAAAAAACCGCGAGGTCCGCAGGGTGCTCGAACATCTGGGTCTCAAGGTCAACCGGCTGATCCGCACCGCCTACGGTCCCTTCGTGCTCGGCGACATGGCCGCCGGCGCGGTGGACGAAGTGCGCCAGCACGACCTGATCCAGTTCCGCAACAGCCTGAAGGCGGTGGCGAAATGAGGATCATATCCGGCCAGTGGCGCGGCCGCCCGCTCTTTGCGCCAAAGGGGGACGCCACCCGTCCGACCGGCGACCGGACGCGGGAAACGCTCTTTTCCATGCTGACCAGCCGGCTGGGATCGTTCGAAGGCCTGTCCGTGGGCGATTTTTTCGCAGGATCCGGCGCGCTGGGGTTCGAGGCATTGTCGCGCGGCGCGGCATCCTGCCTGTTCGTGGAGCAGGACAAGGCAGCGCTGGATGCGATCCGCGCCAATGGCGACCGGTTGGGCATTCGCCCGGACATTCGCGCCGGCAGCGTCCTGTCCCTCGGTCCGGCGGGCAAGCCGCTCGACCTCATCTTCATGGACCCACCCTATCAAAGCGGCGCGGGCCAGGTGGCGCTCGACAAGCTGGCGCGATTGGGATGGACGACGGCTGCGACCTGGATCAGCATCGAAACCGACCGGCGGGAAGATGTCGCGGTAAAGGGGTTCGCCATCGATGCGGTCCGCGATGTCGGAAAGGCGCGGCTCACGCTGCTGAGGGCGGAAGAATGAACGCTACGCCAGCGTGAACGACAAAGGGCGGCCCAACGGGAGCCGCCCTTTCTCATTTGACGCCGCTCAGCGGATCAGCGGCGTGCGCGCGCCTTGCGAGCCTCGCCGGGATTGACGCAGCTGTCCTGAACCGTGCGCGAACACAGGGGATAATCCTTGGTTTCGGTCGGCGGCGGCGTCATGTTGCCGCCGACGGTGACGGGGTTGTTCGCCGAACCCATTGGAGCCGCCGGGTCGCGCGGTGCGTCCGCAGGCGCGGGAACCATGCCGGTTTGCGGTGGCACGGCACCGGTCGGCTGGCCCGCATTGGGGTCCGCCGGGGG
The DNA here is from genome assembly GCA_013911745.1 of Sphingobium sp. Lineage (GTDB taxonomy): Bacteria > Pseudomonadota > Alphaproteobacteria > Sphingomonadales > Sphingomonadaceae > Sphingobium > Sphingobium olei. Next base: position 11,018 of record JACESO010000071.1, read on the forward strand.
GCTGGGCATGGCGGGCGAGCCTGGCGTACCAGGCGTGCCCATGCCAGGATTGGCGGGCTGCGCGGGCATCGCGCTGGGATCGCTGCCGGTCGGTGGAGCGGCGGCATCGGCGGGCGGCTGTCCAGCCGGCGCGTCCTGCGCCACGGCCACGCTGCCGACGGTGGAAATGCTCAGGAGGGCGGCGCTTGCCAAGAGGAATGCGCGCATCGGGATCATCCTTTCCTATGTTCTGCCCCTTATGCCCGCTCAGGCGAGGGATAGAACAAGAAGAACAGCCTTGTCGTTCCTTATGCCGGCGACCGGATGTGCCTGACCCGCGACGGCTAGCCGGACGGTCTTTCCGGATAGCGGTCATATTTCGGCAGGTCGGACACCCTGTCCATCCACGGCGCGGCTTCGGCCATCTGGATGTGCGCCTGTGGCGGAAGCGAAGCCGGATCGTCCAGGCTGCCCGTCTGTATGTCGATCGATCCCGGAAACACCGCGGGGTTGGTATAGAACAGGCCAGTTCCGCAGGTGCCGCAGAAATGACGCGTCGCATGTTCGGACGACTGGTACTGCGCCGGTTCACCCGTGATCGTCACGCCTTCTTCCGGAAACAGCGCCCATCCCACCATCGGCGCCCCGGCGCTCCTGCGGCAATCGACGCAATGGCAGAGCGCGCTATAGGCCGGCTCGCCTGTCGCCTCATAGCGGATCGCGCCACATTGACATCCACCTGTCGCCATCATCCTCTCCTTGCATGATTCGCCTTTTGTTCTCATAGAAGAGCCTTCGCCGCAAGGGCCTCGTGCCCGCCTCGCCCTTGCCCCTGAACCCTCTCGACCCTAGTTGTCCGTCATGACCCTTCCCGCCCCTTCGCCCGACGACCCACCCTATCTGCGCGGTCTCAATCCGCCACAACGGGAAGCGGTGCTGACCACGGACGGTCCCGTCCTGGTGCTCGCGGGCGCAGGCACCGGCAAGACGGCGGCGCTGACGGCGCGGCTCGCCCATCTCATCGCCACGCGCCGCGCATGGCCGTCAGAAATCCTGGCCGTCACCTTCACCAACAAGGCCGCGCGCGAAATGCGCGCGCGCGTCGGCGCGATGATCGGCGATGCGGTGGAGGGCATGCCCTGGCTCGGCACATTCCACGCCATCGCCGCAAAGATGCTGCGCCGCCATGCGGAACTGGTCGGGCTGCAATCCAATTTCACCATTCTCGACACCGACGACCAGCTTCGCCTGCTGAAGCAGTTGATCCAGGCGGAAGGCGTCGACGAAAAGCGTTGGCCCGCCCGCCAGCTTGCCGGATTGATCGACCAGTGGAAGAACAAGGGCCTGACCCCGGCGGAGGTGGGTGCCGGCGAAGTGGAAGCCTACGCCCATGGCAAGGGGCAGAAGCTCTATGCCGCCTACCAGGCACGACTACGCGACGTGAATGCCTGCGATTTCGGGGACTTGCTGCTGCACGTTCTCACGATTCTGAAGACGCATCGCGACGTGCTGGAGCAATATCAGCAGAAATTCCGCTACATCATGGTGGACGAATATCAGGACACCAATAGCAGCCAGTATCTCTGGCTGCGTCTGCTGGCGCAGCAGCGCAAGAATATCTGCTGCGTGGGGGACGACGACCAGTCCATCTACAGCTGGCGCGGCGCGGAGGTCGCCAATATTCTCCGCTTCGAAAAGGACTTTCCCGGCGCGAAGATCATCCGGCTGGAACAGAATTACCGCTCCACGCCCCACATATTGGGCGCGGCGTCCGGCGTGATTGCGGAGAACGGCAATCGCCTCGGCAAGACGCTCTGGACCGACATCGACGTGGGCGAAAAGGTGCGCGTCGTCGGCATATGGGACGGGCCGGAAGAAGCGCGCCGCGTCGGCGAGGAGATCGAGGCGATCGAGCGCAGCGGTGCATCGCTTGAGGAAGTCGCGATCCTCGTCCGCGCGCAGCACCAGACCCGCGAATTCGAAGACCGTTTCATCCAGATCGGCCTGCCCTACCGCATCGCCGGCGGCTTCCGCTTCTACGAGCGCGCGGAAATTCGCGACGCGCTCGCCTATCTGCGCCTCGTCAACCAGCCCGCCGACGACCTCGCGTTGGAGCGGATCGTCAACGTGCCCAAGCGCGGACTTGGCGACAAGGCGGTGGAGAAGCTCCATCGCCTCGCCCGCGCGCAGGGCGTGCCGCTGACGCTGGCAGCGGCGCGCATTCTCGACACTGACGAACTAACGCCGCAGGCGCGCCGCTCGCTGGGCGCCTTCATCGGCGATCTCGCTCGCTGGCGCGACCGCGCGGCGCAGCTCCCCCATGCCGAACTGGCGCGGCAGATACTGGACGAGAGCGGCTATACCGCCATGCTCCAGGCGGAGCGTTCGACCGAGAGCGCCGGCCGGCTCGAAAACCTGACCGAACTCACCCGCGCCATGGAGGAATATGAGACGCTGGGCGCGTTCCTGGAGCATGTCAGCCTCGTGATGGACAATGAGGCGCAGGCCGAAGAGCGCAAAGTCACAATCATGACCATCCACGCCGCCAAGGGGCTGGAGTTCGACCATGTTTTTCTCGCCGGGTGGGAAGAAGGCATCTTTCCGTCGCAGCGGGCGCTGGACGAAGGCGGCCTCAACAGCCTGGAGGAGGAACGCCGCCTCGCCTATGTCGCGATCACCCGCGCGCGCAAGCGTTGCACCATCCTCCATGCAGCCAATCGCCGCATCTACGGCCAGTGGACCAGCTCCATCCCCTCCCGCTTCGTCGGCGAATTGCCGCCAGAGCATGTCGAGGAGGAAAGCAGCATGAGCGGCGGCGCGTCGCTCTGGCGCGCCAACTGGTCGGAACGCGACGATCCCTTCGCCAACGTCGCGCGCGGCACGGGGCGCGGACCGGGCTGGCAGCGGGCGCAATCCTCCGGCCAGTTCAGCCGGGATCCGGTGCGCATCGTGGAGGCCCGCGCCTCGGCGGTATCGCTGGGCAACAAGGGCCGCGAAGACATGACCGTGGGCCTCCGGGTGTTCCACCAGAAATTCGGTTACGGCACCGTGGCGGAGATCGAAGGCAACAAGCTGGAGATCGACTTCGAGACCGCCGGCCGCAAGCGGGTGATGGACAGTTTCGTGAGCGTGGTTTGAGGTTGCCTATGGAAGACCCTGCCAGGCTAAAGAAGATTTGGAACCAGGCTGAGATACCAGTCTTTCTTCGACGAGAGGACGGCAGACCGCGCTTTCGCTTACCCTGCAACTGGAACAGCTACGCTGATATGGCTAAAACAAGGCACTGGATACGCTCTGGCCGCCACACGATTCCAGAAGCTGATTACAAGCGACGATATTGGGAAGTGCCTGCAGCATGGTTCAACGACCTGCTGAAGCAACTGCTACAGAAATATGGTAAGCTATACGTGATCCAGCCGTTTAGAGTGCAAGAAGTATGCTCTGAGATGTGTTGGAACGCCAAAGGGCACGAGTGCCAATGCTCCTGCATGGGCGAGAACCATGGGCAGGGCAAATCAGGCGAATGGCTCGAAATATCGCAAACCTTCGCAACTCGCTGGGGCGAGAAGGAATATGCTTGTCGGCTACTTGCTCTTAAGCTGAATGGTGGAGCCTAGCGGGATCGAACCGCTGACCTCCTGCATGCCATGCAGGCGCTCTCCCAGCTGAGCTAAGGCCCCATCCGCGCCGTTGCGGACGGCGATATGGTCAAGGCCATGTCCGGTGACGACCGTCGGCCTGATTTTGAGGTTCCGTCGCAACCAGAAGAGCGCCGTTCGAGGTTGATCTTCAACCCACAGCACCCCTCGCTTACGCTCGGGAATTTCGCCGAAAGCCGTCCCCCGGACGGCTTCAGTTTCGGCGAAATTGGTGGAGCCTAGCGGGATCGAACCGCTGACCTCCTGCATGCCATGCAGGCGCTCTCCCAGCTGAGCTAAGGCCCCGTCACCAGCCCGAAGCGCCGTTTGGGTCCGGCGCTTCGGAGGTCGCTGCCTCTAGGATCAGGCGATCCGGTTGGCAAGCGGAAAATGATAACTCAGTTGTCTTCGTCCTCGTCGCCGCCGGCGTCCACGCCCAGGTCGTCGTCGCCGCCCAGATCGACGTCATTGTCAGGCGAATCGCCGTCATCATCGACATCGATGTCGAGGTCCAGATCGTCGTCCGCCGTCTCCAGCTCGCCGTCCGCGGTCTCGATCACCTTCTTGGGCGCGACTTCCTCATAGGGCAGCGGCTGCTTCGACTTCAGCACCGGCTCCGGCTCCCAGGCGGTGTTGCAGTTGATGCAGACGACCGGATCGTCCTTGCCCAGGTCATAGAAGCGAGTCGCGCATTTCGGGCAGGTCCGCTTCGTGCCCCATTCAGCCTTCACCATGTCCGGCCTAATCCTTTATTT
>JACESO010000072.1 GCA_013911745.1 Sphingobium sp.
GCCAGAGGCGGCAGAGGGGTGGGCGGGAAGGCCAGCTTCCGGCCCTTCATCACGGCATCGGACCAGCGATCAGACGTCCATTTCAGCATCTCGATCTCATAGATCGCAGCGTCGAAGTCGCGGCGCAGGATGGCGGCGACCAAATGCTCTTCCGACATGGCAATTCTCCTTCAGACGCGCATGGGCGCCATCATGTGGCGCGGCGCGCCGGGGGCTCGGGAAAAGATGTGGATCGCGCCCTCGCCATCGACATGCAGTTCTGCCTCCTCGGCGGGGCACTGCTGGACGGCGTCGCGCAGGTAGCGAAGATTGATGCCAAGCTGCACGGAAGGGCCGGAGTAGCCGACCGGCAGCGCCTCATTCACATCGCCCGCGGAGGGATTGGCGATCGACAGCGTCAGCCAGTTTTCCGCCAGGTCGATGGCGACGCCGCTATAGTGACGGTCCTGAACCAGCCCGACGCGGTTGATGGCTGCCATCAGTTCCTTGGCATCAAACAGGACGGGCTCGCCGGAAAGCTCGGGCAGACGCGTCCAGTAGGGCGTGAAATTCCCCTCGATCAGGCGCGTGAGAAACCGGATGCCGCCGCCCTGCAGCATCGCCAGCCGGCCATTATGCCCGATCGTGATCTCGTCGCCTGCGCCTTCCAGGATGGTGCGCAGTTTCGCCACGACCATGTTCGGCATTGTCATCGGCTGGAATGTGTCGTCTACGGCAGCTTCCGCAGTCGCGCGCGACAGGCGTTTCCCGTCGAAGGTCGCGAATTCGATGCCGCCGGGCAGCGGGCGGAACAGCACGCCCTGCAGGTGCGGCTTGGTGTCGTCCGCCTTGATGTGCGCGACCGCCGCGATGGCGTTCAGCAGGTCGGAAGTCCGGATGCGGACCTGCTCGCCGATGTCGTGGTCGTTCATCGGCGGGAACATGTCGACGGGCAGGGTCGGCAGCCGAAATTTCGCGCGCCCGACCTTCGCCTTCGCGCCTGCATCGGTCACAGCAATCTCGACCTGCGCGCCGCTCGGCGCATTGCGGGCCAGATCGTCGAGCAGCGCCGCAGCCACAGTCGTGGCCACCGGCGCGCCCACGACCGCGCGGGTGGTGATCTCCGCCCAGCAATCCTGATCAGTGGTCAGCAGGCGCAGCGAACCGGCATTCGCGTCCAGCCGGACGTTGTTGAGGATCGGGATCGCCTTGTTGGACGACACGATGCTGCGAGCGGCGGCGGCGGCCTTGCGCAGCGCTGCGCTTTCGATTGTGAATGCCTGGGTCATGCGGGTCTTTCGTGCTTATTGGGCCTGCCAGCCCAATTTCTTGCGGATGCGTGTGAAGCGGCCTTCCGCGGCGGGCAGGTTCAATCCACACATGCGCGCGGCCTCGCGCACGCTGCCGGTCTCGGCGAGCGCGTCGTCGAAGGCGTCGCTCAGCGCTTGTTCGCGTGGAGAGAGCCTGCGTCCCATCAGGCGGCCATTTCACCGAACAGGTCGTCGCTGCGGCTGTCCAGGTCGGCCAGATTGGCCCGGGCCTGCTCGAAATAGGAGGGCTTGAGCTCGATGCCGACGCCCATGCGGCCCATGTTCGCCGCGCACCACACCTCGCTGCCGATGCCCATGAACGGGGTCAGGACGGTGTCGCCGGGGTTGCTCCACAGGTCGACGCAGCGCTCGATGACGTCCAGCTGCAGCGGGGAGATGTGGAGCTCATCCTTGTCCTCGCGCGCCATGCGATATTGCAGCGTGCGGGACTGGCGGATGTCCATCCAGACCGGCGACGCATAGCGCTGCCAGACCTCGATCGAATACCAGTTCCGACCGTCCTTGGCCGTCGTGTATTTCGCCGGATCGGGGCCTTCGCCCTCGCCGATATACATATCGAAGCAGCCATCGACCGGCTCGGCATTGTCGCCCGGCTTGCGGAAGGTGACGATATAATCCGCCAGCCCCTGGCCGCTGATCGCGCTGTCCTTCACCACCTGCTTGTGCAGCAGACGGATCGACTTGGTGCGCTGCTGGGCGACGACAGGGTCTTTCCAGATGCAGACCTCGCTGTGGAAGATCCAGCCGGCCGCTTCATAGGCGCGGATCACTTCGCCGCGGAAATCGCGCATGCCGATATGACCGTGTCGGATCTTGCTGGTCGGCAGCTGCATGACATGGACGCTGTGCAGCCGGCCGGGCTTGGTGACGCGCAGCAGTTCGCCGATCAGGAACGCATAGTGCTCCCAAAAGGCCGCACCTTCGTTGTTCGATATGTCGCGATCGAAGTTGCTGAACTTGTAGAGGCCCTCGAACGGCGGGGAATGGATGCCGAAATCGATGCTGTCGGCGGGATAGGCCTTGATCACGTCGCAGCAGTCGCCCTGGTAGATGGCGTAGCGGTCGGTGATCACCTGGTCGACGGCGCAGATGGTCTGGTCGGTCATGATGCTGCCTTCAGGAAAGAGGGGAGGGTGATGGGCTGGCGGGGTGCATAGGTCGCGACCGTGCGCGCGGCGCCGCGGACATGCGCGCTGGAAAGGTCGGCCATGTGCGCGACCATGTTGGCGGCCATCCGATCGGCATCCGCTTCCTTCCGCCGCAGGTTGGCGACGGTCGCGCCCTCGGTCTCGGCGACGATCAGATGCGCGTTGACCGGGCGGGTCTGGCCGAAGCGCCAGAAGCGGCGGATCGCCTGGTAGAACTGCTCCCAGCTGTCATTCAGGCCGACGAACACTGTGTTGCGACAGTGCTGAAAATTCATTCCGAAGCCGATGATCGAGGGTTTGCTGATCAAGACTGGGCGAGCGCCGGCAAGCCAGCCTTGGATCGCGGCCTCTTTTTGCCCATCGTCCATTGCGCCGCTGACCGAAAATGCCAGCCGGCCGAACGCCTTCGCTAAGGCATCTTGCTCGCTATTTAGATTGCACCAGATACACCACGGCTCGATTGAGCCGTTCTGCGTCATCTCTGAAATGGCCGAGGCCAGTGTTGCAGGAACTGCAAAGGAGGCCCCTGACCGCGCCGCTTGAATGGCAGTGATCAACGTGGAGGTGTTTGTCTGACTCGCATCGACAGATGGCGCACCTACCGCCCTGCTTTGCGAGCATGGCGTCGTATTCTGCTGATCCGAAACCGTAAGTCGCTTTGAGCCTCCCCTCGCGACGCGCGGCGCTAGACCTTTGCTTCGAACTTCGTTTGCATTCGTCTCGGTAAGCGGCGTCCGCAGCGTATCGCTCTCGCCGCTTGCGATTGATCTCGGCTTGCTGCTCTGGCGAGCGCTTGAATTTGTCGGGTTTAACGCTTCGGTATTGTCGCATGTATTCGACGTTTTCGGCGCTTGTTCGACCTTGTGACTTTCTGCGGTCGCGCTCGCGGGCGTCGGTTTTGTATCGTTCTCGTCGGCGCTCCGCGTATTCAGGCTTCCATGGCATTCAATCAGCTTATCGCTGATGCTGCCAATTACAACCACATAGGCCCGCTCGACCCGCTCTTTCACGCTGTCGCTTCGGGCGGCGATCCGCTCGGACAGGGTGACTGCCGGCATCGGGAACAGCAGCCCCGTCTCCATGCTCGACACATGGGCGACCTCCACATCATGCTGGTGATAGTGCAGCGGCGGCAGGTCATAGCCTTCATCGGAATAGCCGAGGTCCGATGGCTTGCGCAGCATGACCGCCCAACTGGCCATCCACGCCCAGAATGCGCTCTCCGCGTGGCCCTTGAGGCGCCAGTTCTGGGTCGACCCACCGTCGTGCGCGAAGAAGGTCGCCAGCATGTCGGTATAGGACATCGTCCCCAGGAACTCGGCGTGATTGCCCAGCTCCATGAAATCGTTCGGCGCCGGCGTCGCGGTCGCCGCCAGCCGGAACGGGATCTGGGCGCAGGCGGCGATCAGGGCGGAGCGGTAATGGCCGGTGGTCGACTTGAGGATCGAGCTTTCGTCCAGGATCACGCCGATGAACAGGCGCAAGTCGAAATGCTCCAGCTTCTGGTAATTGGTGATGTTGATGCCGGGGCCGCATTCCGCCTGCGTCGCCGCCAGCCGGGCGGGGATGCCGAACTTGGCGGCCTCGCGCAGCATCTGCGCCGCGACGGCCAGCGGCGCGAACAGCAACACCATCCCGCCGGTCGCCTCGGCAACGGCCTGGCCCCAGGCGAGCTCCATCAGCGACTTGCCGAGGCCCGTGCCCGCCAGCAGCGCGGCGCGCCCGCGGCGCAGCGCCCAGGCAACGATGTCGCGCTGGAACGGGAACAGCTCGGCAGGCAGGTCCGGAATGTCGGTGAGCCCGGTCATCGGATCGTCGATCGCCTTGCTGGCGAGGAACTCGGCATAGGAGCGCCGAGGGTGCAGGAAGGGGTTCGCGGAACCGGCATCGCCCGGCGCCGCGTCAATCGCGCTGTTCATGGTTTCACTCCTGGGCCGCCCGGCCCGCTCGGTTCAGTCTCCGACGGCGCGCAGGGCCGTCTGCTCGGTTTTGGAAAGGCTCATCAGCCGGTGGCGCAGCGCATCGATGCCGCGCGCGGCGTCGTCCAGCGCGGCAAGGCCGATATGCGTCAGCTCTTCATTGTCGACCGCGCCCGGCGTCACATCGTCGTTGAGCGCCTGGCTCAGCAGATGCGCCAGCTTCAGGATCCGGCACAGCTTGTCACTGTCGCTGATCTCTTCGGCGTCGACGGGGGACAGCTTCTGGCCGATCATCCCCATCACGCCATTGCCCAGCCGGCCGTTCCATTCGCGGCAGCCCAGCAGAAAGGCGCTGACCGGCATTTCCGATATCGCATTGGCGTAATCGCTCGCGCGATCGTCGCTCTTGCCCAGCACGCGGCCGACATCCTTCCACGTCAGTCCATCTTCCTTGCGGATCGCGGCCAGGTCGTCGCCCAGTTGCTGCAACGCGGCAGAAACGGAAAAGGAGCGGCGGGTGCCGTGGATGTGCGGCGCGCTCATGCCTTAGGGCCTTTCTCATGGAACAGGGAAATCATCAGGCGGCATCCTTCTGGGCATTGGGGCAATCGCGCTGCCCGCAGGCGCGGATCGTCGCATCCTCCAGCCGCAGGTCGCAGATGGTGCAGAGGGCGGGTCGCGCGAGAAGGGCCTCGACCGCAAGCGATGTCCGCTCGTCGATCGGCAGTGATCCATTCTCGAAGCGAGATATGGTCGACTGATGCAGGCCTAGCTTTTCAGCCAAACCGATCTGCGTAAGGCCCAGCCGAGTGCGGGCATTCCGGATTGCGTTCATGACGGCAGCATATGCACATGGGAATATATGGTCAATGGAAATATGCACGCAAGAATTAGCGCCGGTCTCAATTCGAGATTATGCACTGCGCATGCAGACGACCCTTGCGCGTAATATCGCCCTCCTCAGGAAGCACCTGGGCGACACTCAGGCGAAATTCGCTGAGCGGCTTGATGTCCCGCAATCATATATTTCTAAATGGGAAAACCAGGGCAACGAGCCATCTGCTAGATCTCTCGCTCGCCTTGCAGAACTCGCCGGGGTTGGGGTTGAAGAGTTTATCGATGAGGAATGGTCGGCAGGGCAGCCAGTCGGTTTATCGCAAGAAACACCGCTGCAATCGTTCGTCAGGTTGGCGATCGAGCAAGCGCCGCGGGCTCGGGACCACTATGATGGTCTGATCCAAAAGATGGCGGGCACCAAGGGGAAGCCGCTTTACGATCTTTCGCGCGGGAAGGGGTTGCGACCGAGCGTCGCCATGTTGACGCATATGGCGGCGGCGCTGGATCAGCCCGTTTCGCTCCTGACGCGGGCTGCGCAGGGTGAGGTGGTCCAGCCGCTTCCTATTGACGGTCAGGGTGTGAGGCGCCCGGACGTAGAGCCGACTATCGGCTCTGCCGACGGCGATGGTACGATCTCCCTCAAGCGCATCAACCTGGGCTTCGCCATGGGCGATGGCACGAACCTTGACGACTATGTTGAGGAAGGCAGGATCGACTTCGACGCCAACCTGCTGCGCCTGATCAGCCCGTCGCCGGCGCATCGCCTGGTCGTGGCCGACGGCGTGGGCGACAGCATGCAGCCGACCCTGCTCGACAGCGACATGATCGTCATCGACACGATGCAGAACCAGCTCAACAAATGGGATCGCATCTGGGCGATGAGCCTCCAGGGCGGCGGCGCGGTCAAGCGCGTCGGCCCGGCCGAAAAAGGGAAGGTGGAAATCATTTCCGACAATCCGGCCATCCCGAACCGCACCGTGCCTATCGAGGATGTGCGGATCATCGGCCGGGTGGTTTGGTCTGGGCGTCGGCATTGAGCATTATGTGCATCGATGCATTTGATGTATGTACGCGATGTACGATGGAGCGATCGATGTCCAAAGAACCTGCGAGAGAAGGCTTCCGCGAAGCTTTTGCCCGGCATTTCGGAAACGACGCAGAAGCGTTTGGTAAACGTTTGGCGGAGCAATTAATTCAGGGCAACGAGCAATTTCGGAGTGCGAAAAAGAATGTCGATCGAGAACTCGCCAGAGGAGGAAGGTCTTCAAAAGGCTCCTTCCGTTTATGACTTTGTGTACGTTGACGTTGAGCGCATCGCTTCAATTCTTTCGCAGTTCGATGATAACGGTCATTTGATCAAGCAGACGACAGGTAGTAGCAGCCGCAATACTCGATCAGGAGAAGCTTCTGTCCCAGGCGTAGTTAAAGGCCGTTTCGATCAAGGCGCCGATATGAGCGTTGGTCGCGAATACGATCCTGCATGGCTAGCTCCTTTGAATTTCTTGGACGAGTTAAACTGCCGGAGCATGATTGAGCGGGACATTGCTACGGCGAAGTTAGGGCAATTTGTTCTTATGTCGGGCAAATTGCATGTTACCGATCTTCAATTGCTCGCGGGTATGTGGGAAAATCCGACAATCCGCAAGACAATGGTGCAGCAGGCGACCAGCGAGACGGGCGATGATGAAAGTCGGCAGGTGCGGCGGTCTAAGCAGAGGAATGGTAATAAAGAGGCAATCAGTGAAGCCGAGATGGCAATGTCCGTAATCGGATTGATGCCGCATTATTTGCAAACGACTATCGGCTCCTTCCCCGAGTGCGCTTGGTGCAACTTGGACCCGAAGCATATGCGCATACCTCTTGGTGATTTTGCTTTGAAGCACGGGGCGTTTATCCCCGGAAGGTGGCATGCACTAGGTATTTTGGACGCTTTGCCTGAAGGTGACGAAGAAGACTATAATGTCCCCGTTCAGAATGTGTTGGGCAACGCCTATTTGCAGCTCGCGCACCCAGTAAGGTTCATGATGGGCCGTCCTTATGGAACTGCTTACGGAATCACCCCGATTCTGTTGTTCAGGCAGGTGAACGAGCAAGTTTGACTTGGTGCAACTCTCCCTCATTATCGTCGGCGCCGACCACCTGAACAAGGATAAGTCGAACCGCCGATCGGAAATCCTCTGGTCCCATCCGGGCGAAGAGGTGCATCTCGTCCCCGAACCCAAGAACCCGGTCGATCCCCAGGCGGTGGCCGTGTTCAGCGCGCGCGGCGTCCAGATCGGCTATGTCCGCGGCGTCCAGTGCCAGCTGATCCGCAGCTATCTCGCCCGCGGGCGCATCACGGGCGCGATTTTTCAGTGCGCGCACGAAGAGGGGGCGGTGATCAGGCTCGGCCTTGATGGAGAGCCCCCTCAGCTTCCTGATAACGTTAGCGACCAGCCTGTCATCCTTCATCAGCGGCGACGCGCCGAGGAGCCGCCGGATCACGATGGCTGGTATCCGGATGAAATCTATCCTGACGAATAGTATGCACACGAGAATTATTCTGCATTGACGATATTCCTATGTGCATATATCTAATCGCCATCGCCTGATCACCCGCGCATCCCGCCGGGTCGCAAGACGGCGGGGAGATCACCATGCGTGTCCCGCATTATTCCGTGGGTTCGGCCGCCGCGCTGACGCTGTCGCGGCTGGGCCATCTGCAGCGTCGCGAAAGCCCGCTGACCGTCGATGATCTGATCAAGATCGCGCGCTTCAACGCTGGCGAGGCGCACGCGCTGTTCGCCACCGATCCCGTCACCGCCCGCGATTTCCTGCTGAACGGCGCCAGCCGCATGATCCGCGCCGCCGAACTGCTGGAGCAGGACGCTCCCGCCGCGCTCCGGCCGGGCGCCATCGAGCCTGCGGTTCGCCGGTTCGACGTCATCGACTATGACGACCTCGGCAATCTGGACGTGGCGCTGTGAGCGCCGGCGTCTACTTCGCCGGCAAGGCGCTGATCACGCTCGCGGGCCTATCCTCGCTCGCGCTGATCGTGCGCCAGTTCCAGCTCTATGCCGACAAGATGATCGACGCGCTGCTGATGAAGGATCGCCCATGACGGCGCGCCATCATCGCCGCGGGCGCGATCCACTCATCGTCGCGCCGCAAACGCAATGGCAGGCGGAGCGCATGCGCGGGCCGATCCTGCCCATGGCCCAGCCGCGCCGCCGCTGGTGGCGCAGCCTGTGGAGGGCAGGCCGATGATCAACATGTCCGCCGCCGCCTTCTTGCCCGCGCGCCTGCGCGCCCGCGCCGCGGCATCGCGCTCCCCACTGCCTGACCGCGCCGTTATCCCCCTGGCGGCGCGCCAGGCAGGAGCCTCGGGCGACCCTGAACCCCTCTCCCCCGGGTCGCCATCCCTCCCGCGCGGGTCGGCCGTCGAGGCCGGTCGATCCGCCATGCAAGATCAGGAGCCTTCCATGAGCGCCAGTGCGGAGTGGCTGGGCCGGCAATATGCCGTGCCGATCAGGATCGGTGGGCGCGTGCGCTACACCGGCGATCGTCAGCCGCAGGACGGCACGATTGTTTCGGTCGAAGGCGCGCGCCTGCGCATCCAGCTCGACGGGCAGACGCATGTCGGCCTCTACCACCCGACCTGGGAAATCGAATATCTCGAAGGAGAGGGCGGTTGACCCAGGCCTATCCCCTCCAGTGGCCAGCTGGATGGCCGCGCGCGCGGCAGAGGGTGACTGCGCGCTTCCAGCAGCGCAAGAGTGATGGCTGGATGGGACAAGTGACCATCGCCGTCGCGAGGGAACGCCTGCAGCGCGAACTGGATTTGCTGGGGGCGTCCTATCCGACCCTCTCCACCAACGTGGAGTTGCGCCTGGACGGCCAGCCGCGCAGCGATCGGCGCGATCCTGTCGATACGGGCGCCGCGGTCTATTTCCGCCTTCAGGGCAAGGACATTGCGCTCGCCTGCGACAAATGGGACCGCGTCGCCGACAACATCACTGCCATCGCCAAGCATATCGAGGCGATGCGCGGCATGGATCGTTGGGGCTTGGGCACCGCCGCGCAGGCGTTCGCCGGCTATGAGCGCCTGGCCGCGCCAGAGCATTGGACGGAAATCCTCGGGCTGACCAAGTGGGCCACTCGGGCGGGCATCAATCAGGCATATCGGTCACTGGCCCAGGCGGCGCACCCGGATCGGGGCGGCAGCGACGCGGCGATGGCGCGCCTCAATGCCGCCCGCGACGCGGCGCTGCGCGAGGTGACGGAATGATGGGCCCAGCCGACATCACATCTGCGCTGCGCCGCGCGCGCCTGCCATTGGGCAATGAAGCGGCTCTGCAGGAAGCTATGGGCCGGGCACTGGAGCGGGCAGGCGTGGCCTTCGAGCGAGAGGTGCGGATCAGTGCAGCCGATCGCATCGATTTCCTCGCGGCCGGGAGCGTCGGGATAGAGGCGAAGGCGCGCTATCCGCGCCGCGCCATTTACCGACAACTGGAACGCTATGCGCAGCAGGATGCCATCACGTCGCTGATCCTCGTCACTGGCACCGCCATCGGCTTGCCGGCGCAGATCAACGGCAAGCCGATCTATCATGTCTCGATTGGAAGGGCTTCGCTTTGAAGACCTATGGCACCCTCGCTCTCGACCGCTCGCGCCGGGAATGGCGCCTGACGCAGCTCGAACCGCATGTCGCAATCGCGTTCAAGCGCCTGTTCCCGCGTGTGCCAGTCACCGCCACGGAAATCCGCATGTCCGATGCGGACTACGTGCGCGCCGATCTCGACTGGTTCATGCACCGCTACCCTCTGGCGCATGATGAGCACGAAGCCATCGGTGAGGCGCTGGCGCGTATCGCAGCGACCATAGCAGAGCGCGACCGGATCCTGCTGCCCGATTGGACGCCGCCCGATATGGTCGCATTCCGGCCGGGCTACGCCCCCTACCTCTATCAGAGCCAGGCGGCGCAGGTGGCGCTCCGCAATCCGGGCCTGCTGCTTGGGGACGATGTCGGCCTGGGCAAGACGATTTCGGCCATCGCCGCCTGTGCGATGGGCGCGCCCTTGCCGGCTGCCGTTGTCGTCCAGGCGCACCTGGCGCAGCAATGGGCGGATCGCATCGAAGAATTCACGACGCTGCGGGCGCATGTGATCAAAGGGACGACGCCTTACGGCCTGCCGCCGGCCGACATCTACATCTTCCGCTATTCGAACATCGCCGGCTGGGTGAACGTCATCGCGCAGAAGACCTTCAAGACGGTCATCTATGATGAGATGCAGGAGCTGCGGCACGGGCGGGGCACGAACAAAGGCAACGCCTGCTTCACCGCATCGCGCGCCGCGCAGCTGCGCCTCGGGCTCACCGCCACGCCCATCTATAATTATGGTGACGAAATCTGGAACGTCATGGATTTTATCCAGCCCGACCTGCTGGGACGGCCGGACGAATTCGCACGTGAGTGGTGCAACGGGAAGATCGTGAAGAATCCCGACGGGCTCGGTTCCTATCTGCGCGACAAGGGCTTTTTCCTGCGCCGGGCGGAGGATGACGAAATGGTGTCCCAGTCGATGCCGCCGCCGAACATCATCGACTGGGAAGTCGACTTCGATCAGTCCGCCGCCGATGACGAAGCGGCCCTCACCCGGATGCTGGCGCAGACGGTGCTGACAGGCAGTTTCGTGGAGGCCGGTCGCGCCGCGCGCGAGCTCGATCTGAAGATGCGCCAGATCACCGGCATTGCCAAGGCTCGATCGGTCGCAGCCTATGTCCGTTTGCTGCTGAACGAAGCGCCACGCGTGCTGCTGACAGGCTGGCACCGTGAGGTCTATGCCATTTGGCAGCATGAGCTCGCCGAGTTTGCGCCCGTGCTCTACACCGGATCGGAAAGCGCAGTGGCCAAGGGGCGCAGCGTCGACGCCTTCACCGCGGGCGACAGCCGGGTGATGATAATCTCCTTGCGGTCAGGTATCGGCCTGGATGGGCTTCAGCATCATTGCCAGGACGTTGTCTTCGGTGAGCTCGACTGGTCGCCGCAGGTCCATTATCAGATCATCGGCCGCCTCCGCCGCCCTGGGCAGCGCCATCAGGTGACGGCGCACTATCTCCACACCAACGGAGGCAGTGACCCGGTCTTGCTGGAAACGCTCGGGATCAAGACCGACCAGAGCCGCGGCATCCTCCAGCCGGGGCAGGACGCGGCAGAGCGTTTTTCCGACGACAGCAGGATCAAGCGCCTCGCCGCGCACATCCTCGCAGAGACGGAGGCTCGGGCAGCATGAAGTTCGGCGGCGATCTCGACCCGACCGACCGCGTCACCATCGTGATGGGCAAATACGGTCCTGCGCACGCGATCAGGCAGCATGACGGCCGCTATGTCGTATGCCCGCGCCGCGAGGCGCTGTGCAAGCTGTGCGCGGAGCAGGGAGTGCCCCAGATCGAGCCCGACCCGTTCGACGTCGCCTGCGACGCGCTGCGCGCCCACTGGGGCAAGCGCTGGGCGGAAAGCCACCGCCATCCGGCCGAGCTCAAGGATGGCGAGGCTTGGCAGGGCAGGGGGCTGCACATCGTCGCCCTGGGCGATGACGATCCGGCCGACCGCACCGTGCTGGTCAGCTTCGGCGACAATGACGCCGCCACCGCCGCGATCGGCGCGATCGTGCACGTGCATAACGAGATGATCGGGAGGCCGGATTGATGATCGCAGCCACCGCCTGCTCGGGCATCGGCGCGCCGGAAGTCGCCATGCCGCACTGGCAATGGGCTTTCGCGTCGGAGATCGAGGCCGCGCCGCGCGCCATCATGCCGCGCTGCGGGACATCATCATTGGGAGGGCTTTAAGGTGAAGGCGTGTGACTTCCCCGGCGCGCGACCCATCGGCGCGCCCGCGAACTGGGATGCTGAACTGGACGGCGCTGTCGGCACAATCTTCGTGACCGACGCGGTCGACGTGCTGTCGGGGCAGAACGTCATGTATTCGGTCTACCAGCCGACGCCGGAGGATCTGGCTGCGCTCAATGCCGGGGGCGCGATCCGCCTCGGCATCATGGGCCGGGCGCATCCGGTGTTTCAGCTGTGCGTGCTGACGCCACGCATTTGCGAGCAGGCGGACCTGCGGCCCATGTGGGATTTGGGGGAGCCAATCTGATGGGCGCCGCTGCTCAGCAGGTGACGTTCAACGTCCCGCCCTTCACCTTCAATCGCGACGCCGCGCTGCGCTACACCGGCCTCGCGCCCAAGCTGTTCGAGCGGCTGGAGCGGGAAGGGTCGATCATCGGCAAACGCGTCGGCCGGCACGGCGAGGTCGTCTATCTCCGCGATCAGCTGGAGAAGGTCACCGCCGCGCTGTTCGGCGGCTCCACATCCGACATCGATGACGAATTCGAGGGCCTTGGTGGCTAAGATCAAACTGCCGCGCTACCTGCGCGCCAAGCGCCTGGCCAATGGCGCTACCAGCTATTTCTGGGAGCGCCCCAGCTGGGCGAAGCCGCCGGCCGAAAAGCACGGCCGGCCGTGCCCGGTTGTTTCTGAGGCGCTCGGCACAGACCTCGCGGCCGCCATCGGCAAGGCGGACATGCTCAATACGGCGCTGGATGATTGGCGCACGGGCGTGGAGGGGAGGCCGGCCGAGGGCAGTGTGAAGGCCCTGTTCGCCTGGTATCGCAGCCACCCGCGGTTCGAGGATCTCGGCTTCCGGGCGCGCAACGACTATCGCAAGCAGATGGCGGTCGTGGAGGGCGTCCAGCTGAAGACGTCGCTCTTCGGCAACCAGCGCGCAGCCATGGTCACCGCCGCACATGCCGACGCGCTCTATCGCCACCTGGTGAAGGCGAAGGGCAAGCGGCAGGGCGCCTATTGCATGCAGGTCTGCCGCCGCGTCTGGAATGAGGCGATCCGGGCGAAGAAGGTCAAGGATCCGAACCCCTTCGCGAAGATGGGCATCAAGATGGTCGCGAAGAAGGGGAACCGCGCCAACACCCGGGCGGAATATGACCTGTTCCGGGCGAAGGCGCGCGAACTGGGCTTCCAGTCGATGGCCACCGCCGCCGCGATCGGTTTCGAGCTCTTGCGCCGCGTGACGGACATCTTCGGCTATATCGAGGAGCCAAGCGACGAAGAGCGCGGGTTCTTCTGGGAGGATTACGAGCCGGGCGTCCAGTTCGCCATGCGCCAAGGCAAGACCGGCGATGCCCAGATCATCCCCTTGCGCGCCGACCCCGATCCGGAAAGCGACGATCCAGAGGTGCGCCAGCGCGGCGCGCTGCTCTATCCTGACTTGGAGGCGGAGCTGGCGCGCATGACGCGCGGCCACGGGCACATCGTCATCAATGAACTGACGGGCAAGCGCTACACCGTTTCAGAGGCCACTTGGCGCTGGCGGGCGATCCGCGATGCGGCCGGACTGCCCGCCGGCTTCACCATGACCGGCTTTCGCCACGGCGGCGCGACCGAGCTGGGCGACGCGGGTGTGTATGACATCCGGCCCGTCTCCGGCCACCGGACGCTGCAGCAGACGGCAACCTACAACAAGGTGACCCAGGCGAAGGCCAAGGCGGCCGGCACGGCGCGGCAGCGGCACGTCGCCGAACGAGCGCGACAGGAGAAAAGTCGATGACGAATGAAGCGGTAGGGGCAACCCCCATGCAGAATGACAAGCTGGTTGAGGCGCTGGAGCCGTGTCCGTTTTGCGGCGGCGAGGCCGAGCGCTTTACGATCAACGAAGAGGGCGACAACTTCGGCGGCGATGTGATCTGCTGCAAAAGCTGTGGGGCATCCAGCCATGTTGAGTTCGGACGCAAGGAAAACCTTGTCTCGTGCTGGAACCGCCGCGCCACCCTCTCGCGATCCGATGACGGGGCGGGGGAGGGCCTACGCAACGAAATTGACCGCCTTCTCAGTGTCTACAGCCACGAGAAGGCCATGAACCTAGGCGGCGGATCGGCTAATGCTAAGGCCATCCGGGATCGCCTGCTTGACAGCCTCGCCTCCCTCTACGCCCACCCGCCCGCTGCTGTTGCTGGTGAGGGGGATAAATTGCTCTCGGCAATCAAAAGAGAGGCGGATCGCGCAAATGATGTGATCCGCCTAAACCGTCATCGCGAAGGCCAGGGCATGATTACCGTCGCGACGGCACTGCACCGGATCGCCGAATGGGCTGGCAGGCTCTCCCAACCCGCCGCCGATGCAGCGCACCCGCCCGCTGATGCGCTGCGGGAGGCGTTCGACGCCGGTTTCGCGGCCTGCTGCGCCGCAGTTTATGTTCGCACCGGCCAGCCAATCCCCGAAGCGTGCGATGCCGAGTTCGACAAGGCTTGGGACATCCACGTTGCGAACAATCCCCTATCCGAAGCACCGAGCGCGGGGGAGGGGTGATGGCGAGTGAGGCGAATCGTATCAGCGAATCACTGCATGTTTGCGCCCTGATCAGCGCAATTGTCGGAATGCTGTCGGAATAGCTTGTCGGAACGCCGAAAGCCCGGCAGCGCTCGGCGCTCCGGGAAATCCTTTGATTTCAGAGTGGTGCGGACGGCGGGACTTGAACCCGCAATTCCAGGGGAAGGCGGATTTTAAGTCCGCTGCGTCTACCGATTTCGCCACGTCCGCGCTGCACCGGCCATAGCCCGCGCGGCGATCAGGTCAAGCGACAGGCGTCAGAACAGTCAGGCTTCGCTGCCGCTGTTCAACCGCTCGCGCATTTCCTTGCCCGGCTTGAAATAGGGGACCCGCTTGGCC
>JACESO010000073.1 GCA_013911745.1 Sphingobium sp.
GCGGACGCAGGGGCGGTGGAGCGGGAGGTCGCGATCTCCCGCTCCACCGCCCCTGCGTCCGCTACGCCGGCGCGACCACCGCCGCGCTCGGCCAGCATCGGAATCGCGCGCAAGGCCTCGCCCGCAGAGCCGAACCGGGCCAGCAGTTGCCGATAGCTGACCGGGCCGATGCGCGGCGATCGGATGAGGCGGAGGCGGTCGAACCGCTCGGCCTCGCTCACTCCTTTTTCGACCCGATCTTGGGCTCCGCACCTTTCATCAGCCGCCCGATATTCTCGCGGTGCCGCCACAGCAGGATCAGCGCCATGGCGAGGCTGACGGGCACCAGGTCGATCCGTCCGAACGCTCCCATGGCGATCGGCGCGCTGACGCCTGCCGACATGCCGCCGACCGAGGACCAGCGCGTCCCGAACAGCATCCCCAACCACACGACCGCAAACACGATCCCCGCCGGCCAGTACAGTGCCGTCACGACGCCCATCATCGTCGCCACGCCCTTGCCCCCGGCAAAGCGCAGCCAAATGGGGTAGCAATGGCCGATGAAGGCCATCGCGCCCGCCATCGGCCCGCCGCCGTCCAGCAGTGCCGCGCCGGTGAATACGGCCGCCACGCCCTTCAACAGGTCGAGAAGCAAAGTCGCGGCCGCCAGCCCCTTGCGCCCGGTGCGCAGCACATTGGTCGCGCCGATGTTGCCGGAACCGATCTGCCGCAGGTCGCCCGCGCCCGCTATCCGGGTCAGGATGATGCCGAAGGGAATAGAGCCGAGCAGATAGCCCAGCAGCAGCACGAAAGCAGGAAGAATCCAGGGAGGTGTCATGAAATCCGCCGGTAAAATATGCCCGCGACCATAGCGTGACAGCGCCCCGGAGCAATGGTGGACGCCAATTATCTTATTCAACGCGGCCCGCATCTGAAAGCCCGTAGCGGCCCTGTCGCGTACCGCCTTATTCACCGCACTTGCATTCCATCGCCCTGCGCCTACCCTGTGGCCGACCTGGAGCCCGCGATGACCGACACACCATTGGACACGCTTCTCAACGGCTGGACCAGCATGGCACTGGCCCCGCAGAAGCTCTGGCAATCCTTCAACAACGGCTGGTCGTTCGGCAATGTGACGATCAACGGTCAGAACAGCAGCGCGCCTGAAACCGAGCAGGCGATCGTCGCGGTCGAAAGCTATGGCCGCCAGATCGGCAAGCTGATGGATGCGGTCGATGTGCTGGTGAAGCTGCAGCCCGACTGGAAGGAAACCGAAGCCTTTGCCGAAGTGGACAAGCTCAAGACCCGGATCGAGGCCGTGAAGCACGACATGGCTGTTCGCCGCATCGACCAGCTACGCGGTGATCTCGCGACGCTGCGCGCGTCAGATGACGCGGCGGACAAGGCGCGCTACGACGCTTGTCTCGATGCTCTTCGCCGCCTGCTGGACGATACCGCCCCGAACCAGCCTGGTTGACAGCGACGCCTGAGGTGACGACACAGCGCCGATGACGGTTGCGCCCAATGCTCCCATTCTCTTCTTCGATTCCGGCGTCGGCGGCCTCTCCATACTCGCTCCGGCGCGCGCCGCCTTGCCCACCGCGCCGATCGTCTATGCGGCGGACAGCGCCGGTTTCCCCTATGGCACGAAGAGCGAAGCGGAAGTCGCGGCCCGCGTTCCCGCGCTGCTGGGGCGGCTGGTCGAACGCTATCGCCCCCGGCTCGCCGTCATCGCCTGCAACACCGCGTCCACCATCGCCCTCCAGCATGTGCGCGCGGCGCTCGACATTCCCGTGGTCGGCACGGTGCCGGCGATCAAGCCCGCGGCGCTCCTGTCGAAAAGCAGGGTGTTCGGCGTGCTAGGCACCGACGCCACGGTGCGTCAGCCCTATGTCGACCGGCTGGCGGCGGAACATGGTGCCGACTGTACCGTCCTGCGCCACGGATCGGCCGCTCTCGTGCAACTCGCCGAAGCCAAGCTGCGCGGAGAGTCGCTCGACCCGGCGGTCGCTCGGGGTGCGCTTGCCGGGCTGATCGATCAACCCGGCGGCGATGTCATGGATGTCGTGGTTCTTGCCTGCACCCACTTTCCGCTGGTGGAGGCCGAACTGGCGGCCGCCGCGCCCCATCCCGTGACCTTCGTGCATGGGGGCGACGGCATCGCCCGGCGCATCCTATATCTGACGCAGGGCCAGCCATGGCCGCCGGTTGCCGGCCGTGGGACGGCGGTGTTCACACGGCTGGATGAAAGGCAGTCGGCGCTCGGTCCCGCGCTTGCCCGTTATGGCCTGGACCGCATCGAAGCCCTTTGATCGAAGCACCATGACCCATGGGCCATTTGTCCAATGGCGAAGCCCTTCCATCAGTGTCAGTGCCATTTCTACCCAGAGTTGCGAACGTTTAGCGCTGGCAATACGCAGGTTGCGCGGGTAAATGCGACGTCGAGGCAGAGGATGGCGCGACACGCATAACCGGCGCGCGGGAACGGGAAGACAGTCGTAGTGAACTATAAGCATATCTTTTCGCAGGCGATCGATCGGCTTCACAGCGAAGGCCGTTACCGCGTGTTCATCGATATCCTGCGCAACAAGGGCGCTTTTCCCAACGCCCGCTGCTTTCATGGCCATAACGGCCCCAAGCCCATTACCGTCTGGTGTTCCAACGACTATCTCGCCATGGGACAGCACCCCAAGGTGGTTGCCGCGATGGAGGAAGCGCTGCACGATGTCGGCGCCGGTTCCGGCGGCACCCGCAACATTGGCGGCAATACCCATTATCATGTCGATCTGGAGGCGGAACTCGCCGACCTGCACGGCAAGGAAGCGGCGCTGCTCTTCACCTCCGGCTATGTGTCGAACGAAGCGACGCTGTCCACGCTGGCAAAGCTGCTCCCGGGCTGCATCATCTTTTCCGACGAGCTGAACCATGCATCGATGATCGCGGGCATCCGCAATTCAGGGTGCGAGAAGCGCGTCTTCCGCCACAATGACGTCGATCATCTGCGCGAGATGCTCGCCGCCGAAGATCCCGACGCGCCAAAGCTGATCGCCTTCGAAAGCGTCTATTCGATGGACGGGGACGTCGCCCCCATCGCCGCGATCTGCGATCTTGCGGACGAATTCAACGCGCTCACCTATCTGGACGAGGTCCATGCCGTGGGCATGTATGGCGCTCGCGGCGGCGGCATTTCCGAACGCGACGAAGTGGCCCACCGGCTGACCATCATCGAAGGGACGCTGGGCAAGGCGTTCGGCGTGATGGGCGGCTATATTGCGGCAGACCAGATGATCGTCGACGTGATCCGCAGCTACGCGCCCGGCTTCATCTTCACCACATCCTTGTCGCCGGTGCTGGTCGCCGGCGTGCTGGCGAGCGTCCGACACCTGAAAGGATCGAGCGAGGAACGCGAAGGGCAGCAGGCGTCCGCCGCGCTGCTGAAGCGATTGATGTCCGAGGCGGGGCTGCCGGTCATGCCTTCCGTCACCCATATCGTCCCGTTGATGGTCGGCGATCCGGTGAAGGCAAAGCGGATCAGCGACATCTTGTTGGCCGAATATGGCGCCTATGTGCAGCCTATCAACTATCCCACGGTCCCGCGCGGTACGGAACGGCTGCGTTTCACGCCAGGGCCGGCGCATGACGAACGGATGATGCGCGACCTTGTGAACGCGCTGGTGGAGATCTGGGACCGGCTCGACCTGGAACTGATGGAGCGGCGGGCAGCCTGACCGGGCCGCTTCAGTCGGTTCTCGTTCGGCTGTAGAGGATCGACAGCCCGCTCAGTGATCCGTTGCGCAGCTGGAAAAGCTGGCTGGGCGTTTGTTGCAGCAACTGCCGCAGCTTGCCCTTCCCCTCAAACGCTGCGCGGAAGGTGGCCGACAGGCTTCGCTTGGCGACCGTGTCGAACACCGATCCGCACAGGTAGATGCCATCCCACGCCGTGAAGGTCAGCGTCACTTCAGCGCTGTATCGGCCGAGCAGCACCGCGAATTTCTCGTCCAGTTCATGCCCTGCGATGGGACGGTGCAGTGTCCGGCCGTCCATCAGGTCGAACAGGATATGTTCGTAGGATGCCGTTCCATGCCGGACGATGCAGGCTTTGGCCATCGCCCAGTCATCCTCGTCCTGGACGGCGAACGGTGTATGTCCGGCTTCGCTCTCGACGATCTTGAGGAAGCCGTCGTGCCGGTCGACACAGGCCGCACCAAGCCCGCCGCGCCAGGCCGAAATAATGGCATGCCTGCCTTTATGCGAACGCGTCTGGTCCGACGGGCCGCCGAAGGGCAAGGCCCGGGGGCGGTCAGCCGTCGCCCATGCGGTCGCGGCGACATCGTTGAGGATTACCGGCTCCCCGCCCGTCACCGCGGATAGACCGGACAGGGAAATGAACCAGCGGCCGTTGGTCGTGCGAACCGTGGTCCCATTCACCGCCCCGGCGATGGACATGAATAGCTTCGTGTCGCGTAAGCTGAGCCGAGCCTGCGACGCGTAGCGCATCAATGCGTCAGTAAATGTCGGACAATCGTTAGCGTTGATATGTTGCAAGCCATGGACTTCACCCGGCGCAGCGGAAGGCAGCGCGAAATCCACACCCTCGGACCCGACGCACGCAAGAATCGCCGAACTGCTTTGCCCCACGGCCTTTATCGCTGGCTGCACACAGCCGTCCTCCCCTGTTATCGGCGTTGCCGCCGAGCAAGAAGAGCGTAGCGATATTACAACACAACACAATGACTTGCATTAATTGTCGTCGAAATAGCAGGGCTGGACCATATATTGTCTATCTAATGCCCAACGTTCCACGGTTTTTTGCCGTTTTGGGCACCAGGATCGTCCCGCGGAAACAGTAGCCGCGATACAGCGACAGATTGAGGGCGTGTCCGCCATAATGGCGCGCCGCGGCTTCCACTGCGCTCGCGATGCCCGTCCTTGGCGACACATGGAACCGGGCCAACCACGTCAACAACATGGCTTTGCAGAGACGCGGCCATCCTTCCTGTTGACCGAAATCGACAATGTCCAGCCGTCCGCCGGGCGCGACGCAGCGGGCGGCCTGCTCCAATGCCGCTTCCCACCCCGGTATCATCGACAGGGCGTAGCTGATGAACACGCGGTCGAACTGCGTTCGTCCGAACAGCGACTGTGGATCGAAGGCGCAGGCGTCGCCCTTTGCCAGGATCACCCGATCTGACAAGCCGGCCTTGGTCACGGACGTCCGGGCGGTGTTCAGCATCGCTTCGCTGATGTCTACGCCATGGAGGTGCGCTTCGGGCCACGCCTTTCCTGCCGCGATCAGGTTTCGTCCCGTCCCACATCCGATCTCCAGCACGGTCCCGCCAGGCGGCGGGGCGAGACCGCTGATCATGCCGTCGCGGCCAAGCAGATAATATTTGCGGGTCAGGTCATAGATATGCCGCTGGTAGCGATAGACGCCGTCCATCAGCCGCCCATGGTCGCTCATGCCGCGTTCTTCAGGACATAGAGGTGGACCCCGCCATAAATGGCGGACCGGTCGCGCGCGGTGTAATCCAGCGATTGCTCCGCCCGGTAATTCCATCGTGCCAGTACCGCATCGCAGACCCGGCCCGGAAGAATGCTCGGCTCCCCGGCGGTGCGGAACAGCACGCGCGCTTCGGGCCTGGCGGTTCGCGTGATTTGCGCCCACAGGGCGTTCAACTGATTGTCATCCATCCAGTCCTGCGCGTCTAGCAGGATGTAGCGGTCGCAGGATGCAGGCGGCTGGCCAGCGAGGAAGTCCGTGAAATTGATGTGACGAACGTCGACGCGCTCCGCCCTGTCCCTTACCGCGTCATGGTTTGCTGCCTGTAGATAGGGGGGCAACGGTCCCTCCCCCTGCCCGTCCATGGCGGCATAGCCCCGGCCGAACGCCTGCACCGCGAAATAATTATCCTTGAGGTCGAAGCCGCAGGCCAGCTTTTCCAGCCTCGCCTTGAGCACGCTGTCCATCCGTGCGTCGCCGGCCAGCGCCTCGAACTGTGCGGGCGGGATGCCGAGACCGAAGAGCGAGGCCGGCTGGTTCGTCAGCCAGCGTACGAAGCCCTTGTCGAAGATGGGCGCCAGTTCGCGATCGAAGATTTCGCGCTGCTGCTCCCGGTTCTTCGCATCCAGCATCCTGGTCGGATCGACCCCATGCAAGCGCGCCAGCAGGTGCGCCGCACCGATGAAGCGGCCCAGCAGGCCATGTTTGTAAATCCCCCGCGCGAAGCCGCCAATGCGGCGTCGGCCGATAAGGTCACGCCCCTCCCAATAGCGGCGCGTCGCTTCGTCCAGATGGGGAGCGACGATATCGTGATAGGCCGCGATATTCGCCCGGTCGTCGGCGCGCGCGAAGAAGCGGTGAAAGCTGGCATGGTTGGGCAGGTTTCGCGCTGCCGCCAGCTTCAATCGGTTGAGCGCGATATGCGCGGTGTTGAGATCGACCGCCGTTATCCTCGCCGGATCGGCGGTTAGGTAAGACAGCACGTTGCACCCGCCCGACGCGATCGTCACGACATGATGATCCGGGCCGATCGCCAGCGCTTCCATGTCCACGGCCGGATCTTCCCAGATCTGCGCATAGACAAGGCCGCGAAAGGCGAAGGTGAAGGCCCGCTCCAGCAAGCCCTGCTTGGAAAGGTGGCGATGCCGGTGCACCGCATTGGTGACTTTTCGATGGCCCTTATTCTGGACGGTCGCCGCCATGTCCGCACTCCTCGCTGCCGGGTCGCTGAGGGTGCCGATAGGGCAATGGCGTTTCGCCGGCATGACGGACGCGTGACGCGCCGATGACTCCCCTTAGGGCAGGGGCCTTGCGGAACCGGAATGACCTTTCCCATCTTCTTGTATCGATGGCGCACTGGATCGAACCTCACCCCACCGGCATCTATGTCCGCCCCGCCGACGCGTGGATTGATCCGTCCCTGCCGCAGGAGCGGGCGCTGGTGACGCACGGCCATGCCGATCACGCGCGCGGCGGCCATGGCCATGTCTGGGCCACGCGCGAGACGCTGGCGATCATGGCCCTGCGCTACGGAACGGCGAGCGGCACGGCGGTCAGCTATGGCGAGGAGGTGCGGATGGGCGGCGTGACGATCCACTACGTCCCGGCCGGCCATGTGCTGGGGTCGGCGCAAATCCTGCTGGAACATGCCGGCGAGCGCGTCGTGGTGACCGGCGACTACAAACGGCGACCCGACCCCACCTGCCTGCCCTTCGAGCCGATCCCATGCGACATCTTCGTGACGGAGGCTACTTTCGGCCTGCCCGTTTTCTGCCATCCCGATACGGGCAGCGAGATGGACCGGCTGCTTGCCTCGCTGCACGCCCATCCCGACCGCTGCGTGCTGGTCGGCGCCTATGCGCTCGGCAAGGCGCAGCGGGTCATCAGCGAACTGCGCGGGCGGGGTCACCGCGATCCTATCTACATCCATGGCGCGCTGGAGCGGATGTGCGCGCTCTATCAGGATTTCGGCGTGGATTTGGGCGAACTGCGTCCGGCTACCGGCGTACCGGCGAAGGAGATGCGTGGGGCTATCGTCGTCTCGCCCCCTTCCGCGCTCAACGACCGCTGGAGCCGCCGCCTGCCCGACCCGATCACGGCGATGGCGTCTGGCTGGATGCGCGTGCGGCAACGGGCGCGGCAGAAGAATGTCGAACTGCCGCTGGTGATATCCGATCATGCCGATTGGGACGAACTCACCGACACGATCCGGGAAGTGGCGCCCAGCGAAACCTGGATCACCCATGGCCGGGAGGAGGCTCTGCTACACTGGTGCATGACGCACCAGATTCGCGCGCGGGCGCTGGCGCTGGTGGGCCGCGAAGATGAGGACGAAGGCTGATGCGCGCCTTCTCCCAACTTCTCGACGGCCTCGTCTACACCCGTTCGCGCAACGGCAAGCTGGACCTGATCGCGGATTACATGCGCGGCGCGCCCGATCCAGACCGGGGCTGGGCGTTGGCGGCGCTCACCGGCAATCTCGACCTCAAGGCCGTTAAATCCTCCGCCATCGGTGAGATGATTCGGGCGCGCGTCGATCCCGTTCTGTTCGAGATGAGCCGGGATTATGTCGGCGACCTTGCCGAGACCGTCGCCCTGCTCTGGCCCAAGCGCGAGGATCAGCCGCCCGAGATCGACGATGGCTCCCTCAGCCTCGCCACCGTCATTAACCGCCTGCACGATGTGAGCAGAGCCGCCGCGCCCGATGCACTCGCCAGGATGATGGACCATCTCGATGCCTCCGGCCGCTTTGCCCTGCTCAAGCTCGCCACCGGCGGCCTGCGCGTCGGCATCTCGGCGCGCCTTGCGAAGACGGGCTTTGCCCAGGCGTTCGGGCTGGACGTGGACGATGTCGAGCAGGTGTGGCACGCGCTTGCCCCGCCTTACGCCGCGCTGTTCGACTGGGCGGAAGGACGCAGCGGCCGCCCGGATCCCGAGGGCACACCTTATTTCCGGCCCTTCATGCTCGCCCATCCGCTGGAGGCCGACAGCGTCGATCTGGCGGACTATGCCGCCGAATGGAAATGGGACGGCATCCGCATCCAGATCGTCGGGACGGGTCAGGAGACCCGCCTGTACAGCCGCGCGGGCGACGACATCAGCGGCAGCTTCCCGGAAATCGCGGCGGCCTTTACGGGACACGCCGTGCTGGACGGCGAACTGCTGGTGAAGGGCGAGTTTCAGGGAGGCGAGGCCGCGAGCTTCAACGCGCTACAACAGCGGCTCGGGCGGAAAGCTGTCACCACGAAGGTGATGGAAGATTATCCCGCCTTCGTCCGCCTCTACGACTTGTTGATCGAGGGGCAAGACGATTTGCGCGCGCTGCCGTGGGAACAACGCCGCGCCCGGTTGGAAAACGTCATGCCGTCACTCGATTCCGACCGTTTCGATCTGTCCCAAGTCATCGAGGCGGACAGTTTCGATGCGCTGGCCGACATCCGGGCAGGCGCGCGCGACGCGGCGATCGAGGGCGTGATGCTCAAGCGCCGCGACAGCCCCTATGTCGCCGGGCGCAAGGCCGCCCTGTGGTACAAGTGGAAGCGCGATCCGCTGACCGCCGATTGCGTGATGATGTACGCGCAGCGCGGCCACGGCAAGCGCTCGTCCTTCTATTCGGACTACACGTTCGGCTGCTGGACCGAAGACGGTGAGTTGCTGCCGGTGGGCAAGGCCTATTCGGGCTTCACCGACGAGGAACTGAAATGGCTCGACCGCTTCGTCCGCCAGAACACCGTCGCCCGTTTCGGCCCGGTGCGCGAAGTCGAAAAGACGCTCGTGCTGGAAGTCGCCTTCGACTCCATCCACGACAGCAAGCGCCATAAGTCGGGCCTCGCAATGCGTTTCCCCCGCATCGCCCGCATCCGGAAGGACAAGCCAGCGCATGAGGCGGACACGATCGAGGGGTTGAAGAAACTGGTCAGCTGAGGCACATGGATCAAAAGGAGAACATGCGATGCCTTATACTGGAAGCTGCCATTGCGGAGCCGTCACCTTCACCGTAGCGGCCGACCCGCCGACCGAGGGCATGACCTGCAACTGCTCGCACTGTAGTCGAAAGGGTTTAGTCCTGACTTTCGTGCCGTCAGAACAGTTTTCGCTGGACAGCGGCGCAGAGCAGGTCGCCGACTATCTGTTCTACAAGCATGCCATCACGCATCAATTCTGCCGAACATGCGGGACCGAGGCGTTCGCGCTCGGCAAATCGCCGCAGGGAGACATGCGCGCGATAAACCTGCGCTGCGTCCCTTCCATTGATTTGGACGCGCTGACAATCACGAAGGTGGATGGCGCCAGCTTCTGACAGTCTGACTTTGCGCTGTCATGGCGAGCCCCTATATGGGCGCTTTCGCGCGGCCAAGCGCGGGCAGGAATGGAGAAGCAATTGAGCAAGGTTCTGGTCATCGGCGCGGGCGGCGTCGGCTCTGTCGCGGTTCACAAGATGGCGATGAATCCCGATATCTTCAGCCATATCACGCTGGCCAGCCGCCGGATCGTCTCTTGCGAGAAGGTCGCCGAATCGGTGAAGGCGCGTACCGGCGTCACCATCGACGTGGCGCAGGTCGACGCAGACAATGTGGACGAGACGATCGCGCTTATCGAGAAGGTCCAGCCCAAGCTGGTCGTGAACCTTGCGCTTCCCTACCAGGATCTTGCGATCATGGACGCGTGCCTTGCGACCAAAACCGACTATCTCGACACCGCCAACTATGAGCCGCGCGACACAGCGAAGTTCGAATATAGCTGGCAATGGGCCTATCAGGATCGCTTCAAGGAAGCCGGCATCATGGCGCTGCTCGGCTCCGGCTTCGACCCCGGCGTCACCAGCGTCTTCGCCAGCTACACCAAGAAGCATCTGCTCGACCGCATCGACACGCTCGACATTCTCGACTGCAACGGCGGCGACCACGGCCAGCATTTCGCGACCAACTTCAACCCGGAAATCAACATCCGTGAAGTGACCGCGCCATCGCGTCACTGGGCCGATGGGCAGTGGGTCGAAGGCCCGGCACTGAGCCACAAGCAGGTGTTCGACTTCGATCAGGTCGGTGAGAAGAATATGTACCTCATGTATCATGAGGAACTGGAATCGCTCGCCACCCATTATCCTGAGATCAAGCGCATCCGCTTCTGGATGACCTTCGGCGACGCTTATCTCAAGCATCTGGAAGTGCTTCAGAATGTCGGCATGACCCGGATCGATCCCGTCATCTACAACGGACAGGAAATCATCCCGCTCCAGTTCCTGAAAGCCGTTCTGCCCGAACCGTCGAGCCTCGGGTCCACCACCAAGGGCAAGACCAATATCGGCGACATCGCGACGGGCGAGAAGGATGGGGCGCAGAAGACCGTCTATGTCTATAATGTCTGCGACCATGAGGACGCCTATGCCGAAACGGGCAACCAGGCGGTCAGCTACACCACTGGCGTCCCCGCGATGATCGGTGCCGCGCTGATGCTGACCGGCGCATGGAAGGGCGAAGGCGTGTTCAACATCGAGCAGTTCGACCCCGATCCCTTCATGGACATGCTCAACAAGCATGGCCTGCCTTGGCAGGTGAAGGAACTGGACGCGCCGCTGGACTTTTAAAAGTCCGCAACATTGACGTCACCCCGACCTTGAGCCGGGGTCCCGCTTCTTCTCTACCGTCGCCAAAGGCAGCGGGACCCCGGATCAGGTCCGGGGTGACGGTGGGGTAAGCTAGGTGACTGACCCATGGAAACCCGCGCCGGCGATCCCGCCGCCTTTGCCCGTTTCGATCTCTATCGCGTCCCCTCGCCCGCCTTCGTGGTGGACGAGGTGGCGATCCGCCGCAACCTGACCGTCCTGCGCGATATCGGCGACCGCGCCGGGATCAAGGTGCTGGGCGCGCTCAAGGCTTTCTCCATGTGGTCGCTCGGGCCGGTCGTCGCTGAATATCTCGACGGCGTCTGTGCCTCGGGCATCTACGAAGCGCGGTTGGGTCGTGAAGAATATGGCGGTGAGGTCGCCACCTACTGCGCCGCCTACAAGCCCGACGACCTCGCCGAAATATTGAAGATCAGCGACCATGTGATCTTCAACAGCCCCGGCCAGATCGCGCGGATGAAGCCGGTGATCGATGCGGCCCGTAGCGATGGTGTGAACTTCGACCTCGGACTCCGCCTCAACCCCCTTCATGCCGAAGGCGAAGTCCCCAAATATGACCCGTCGCAGCCTCACAGCCGGCTCGGCTTCCCCGTCGACCAGCTCCGCGCCGAACATCTGGACGGCGTGTCCGGCCTCCACATCCACAACCTCTGCGAGCAGGACTTCCTGCCGTTGCAGCGCACATGGGATGCGATCGAGTCCCGCGTCCTGCCCCATGTTGCGAACCTTAAATGGCTCAATTTCGGCGGCGGCCATCATGTGACCCGTGCCGATTATCAGATCGACGACCTCATCGCCTTCCTGCAACGCATCAAGGCGCAGACCGGCCTTGATCTCTACATCGAGCCGGGCGAGGCGATGGCGCTCGATGCCGGCATCCTCGTGGGCGAAATATTGGACGTGATCGACAATGGCATGCCCGTCGCCATCACGGACATCAGCGCCACCTGCCACATGCCCGATGTGATCGAAGCCCCTTATCGTCCCGCCATGCTGCGCGAGCAGCCGGGCGGCCCGCTCACCAGACTCGGCGGCCCCTCCTGCCTCGCCGGCGACATCATCGGTGACTATCGAGTCCCCGGCGGAGCGGAACCGGGGGCGCGCATCGCGTTCCTCGACCAAGCGCATTATTCGATGGTGAAGACCAACACCTTCAACGGCGTGCCCCTTCCGGCCATCTGGCTGTGGAACAGCGATACGGATCAACTTACTGAAATAAAGTCGTTTTCCTACGACGACTTCAAGGCTCGTCTCTCCTGACGCACGTTTCGTAGCCTGTTGCGCAACAAAATTTATCGCCGCGCTTTACAGGGGGAACCCCTCCGCATATATCGACCGTCCGCTGCCCCATGGGACTTCCACCGCAAGGCAGCTTTTCGCCCTGAACTACACTGGAGGTCCCTTGAGTTGCACAAGCATCATAGCGCGCTGGGGGTAGCGACCGCCCTCAAACCGGCAGCACCGGTAACGCTGATTCGTCCCGACGCCGCGGCTCGGGCTGCCCGCTTCTTCGTCGAGAAGTTCCCGGGTCGCTCGCTCTATGCGGTGAAGGCTAATCCGTCTCCCGACCTGATCCGTACGCTCTACGCTTCCGGGATCACGCATTTCGACGTGGCTTCGATCGTAGAGGTGCGCCTGGTCGCCGACGCGCTGGCGCAGACGGGCGCGCAGGCGAAGCTCTGCTTCATGCACCCCGTCAAGGCCGAGGAAGCGATCGCCGAAGCCTATCACGCCTATGGTGTTCGCACCTTCTCCCTCGACTCGATGGACGAGCTTGAGAAGATCATGCGAGCCACCGGCGATGCGACCGATCTGGAACTCTGCGTGCGCCTGCGCGTATCGTCGGAGCATTCGGAACTCTCCCTCGCATCGAAATTCGGCGCAGAGCTGGGCGAGACTCGCGAACTGCTGATGGCCACTCGTCAGGCGGCCGACGCGCTCGGCATCTGCTTCCACGTCGGCAGCCAGGCGATGAGTCCGCAAGCCTATAGCGACGCGATCGAGCGGGTCCGCGCGGCGATCGTCGATGCGGCCGTCACGGTCGACATCATCGATGTCGGCGGCGGCTTCCCTTCGGTTTATCCCGGCATGGAGCCGGTCGCGCTCGAACATTATTTCGAGGCGATCCACCGTGGCTTCGAGAGCCTGCCGGTTAGCTATTCGTCGGAACTCTGGTGCGAGCCGGGCCGGGCGCTGTGCGCGGAATATAGCTCTGTCGTGGTTCGCGTGGAGCGCCGCCGCGGCTCGGAACTCTACATCAACGACGGCGCCTATGGAGCGTTGTTCGATGCGGCGCATATCGGCTGGCGTTTCCCGGTCGAACTGTTGCGGCACGAAGATAGCCAGGAAGCGCTGGAGCCATTCTCCTTCTATGGCCCGACCTGTGACGACATGGACCATATGGTCGGCCCCTTCCTGCTTCCGGCAGACGTGAAGGCGGGCGACTATATCGAGATCGGAATGCTCGGTGCTTATGGCGCGGCGATGCGCACCGGCTTCAACGGCTTCACTTCGGAAACGACGATCGAGGTGGAGGACGAGCCTATGGCGAGCCTCTATACCGAGATGCTGCCGGTCCGCCGTCGCGCGAACGTCATCAAGCTGGGCAAATAAGGCCCAAGCTCCCCTTTGGAGAGGGTGCCTGCCCCCGCCGCGCAAACGGCGGGGGTTTTTCTTATCGGCGGAAGATGCCCACCAGTTCGACATGGGTGGACCAGCGGAACTGCCCTACCGGCTTCACGCTCTCCAGCCTGTAGCCCGCGGCCGTCAGATGCGTCGCGTCGCGCGCGAAGCTGGCCGGATTGCAGGAGACATAGGCGATGAGCGGAACGCTCGCCTGCGCCAGTTGCATGACCTGTTCCCGCGCGCCGGCCCGGGGCGGGTCCAGTATGATCGCGGCGAAGCGATTGAGCTCCTCCGGCACGAGCGGCCGCCGGAACAGGTCGCGATGATCCGCCGCCAGCCGCCTTTGCGCGCGCGCCGCCGCCATCTTCAGCGACAGGAGGACATCGCGCGCGCCCTCCGCCGCATAGACCGGCCGCTTGTCCCCCAAAGGAAGCGCGAAGGTGCCGAGGCCGCAGAACAGGTCGGCAACCGCGCCATCGGACGGCAGCGCATCGCGGACCGCCCCCACAAGCGCGGCCTCGCCATCCGGCGTCGCCTGAAGGAAGGCATAGGGCGGAAAACTGACCGGAACGCCGCCGAAGCTGATCGTCGCCGGTTCAGGCTCCCACCGCGTCTGCGGACCGTCGCCTCCGTCGATCGTCAGCCGGGCCAGGCCATGCGCGCGCGCGAAGTCGCCCAGCCCCTCGTCAGCCGCAAGCCCCTCGACCCGCACCCCTTCCAGCAGCAGGTCGACGCCCTGATCCACCAGCGACATCTTTACATGCGCCGCCCTCTTGTCCGGCAGGATCAGCGCCAGCAGGCCGCGCAACGGCTCGATGAGGGCGAACAGGCGTTGGTCGAGGATCGCGCACATCTGCAGGTCGATCAGGCGGTGGCTGCCTTCCTCGGCAAAACCGATGGTGATGCGCTTGCCCGCTCGCGCTGCCCGGAGCGCCGCCCGACGGCGCGTCATGGGCGGAGAGATGTGCGGCGGCAGAACGAAGCCAGCGGTTACACCCTGCCCTGCTAGCGCCCCCGTTACACGCACCGTCACGAATTCGGCATAACTTTCATCGTCCAGATGCTGAAGCTGGCACCCGCCGCAGGCCGGGAAGTGAACGCAGGGTGGAACAGCATGATGGACACCGAAGTAGACAGTCCCATCGGCTCCGATCCGGTCGCCCGGCGCGGTCAGGGG
>JACESO010000074.1 GCA_013911745.1 Sphingobium sp.
GGTTCTGGATTTGCTGGATTTGATTGTTGACCTGCTGGAGCGACCGCGCGGCCGTCAGCACGTTCTGCGCATAATTGGTCGGGTCATAGACGATCCCGCCGAACTGCGCGTGCGCCGGCGCGGCGGCGGTGATGCCGATGATGCTCGACGTGGCGATGGCGCCGGCCACGACGGCGCGGCGCAGGATGTTGGGCTTCATTGGGTGATGTCCTTCAAGGCAAGAGGGAGCTGGCCGGCATCTTCCCGGCGACCGGTCAGCGGATCGGGTTGGCGTTCGGGAAGAAGATCGATGGCCCAGGCCAAGCCGCGATGGCGCAGCCACTCGGCGGCGAAGCGCTCGCGGCCGTGGGTCTCGACAAGCTTGGCGATGCGGAGCTGATCGGTCTTGGAAGACGCCGCGGCAAAGGCCAGCGCGACCTCGCCCAGCCCCAGCTCGAACAGCCGATTGCCGCGCCGCGACTGGCAGTAATAGTCGCGCTTGGGCGTGGCCCGGCTGAGGATTTCAATCTGGCGGGCGTTGAGGCCGAACCGCTCGTAGATGGCGGCGATCTGCGGCTCGGCCGCGCGCTCGTTCGGCAGGAAGATGCGCGTCGGGCAGCTCTCGATGATGGCCGGCGCGATGTTCGAGGTCTCGATGTCGGCGAGGCTCTGGGTGGCGAACACGACGCTGGCGTTCTTCTTGCGCAGCGTCTTCAGCCATTCGCGGAGCTGCGCGGCAAAGTCGGGGCTGTCGAGAACCAGCCAGCCCTCGTCGATGATGATAAGCGTGGGCGAGCCGTCCAGCCGGCCTTCGATCCGGTGAAACAGGTAGGACAGCACCGCGGCGGCCGATCCGGCGCCGACCAAGCCTTCGGTCTCGAACGCCTGCACCGACGCCTCGCCGAACCGTTCGGCCTCGGCGTCGAGCAGCCGGCCCCACGGCCCGCCGATGCAATAAGAGGCGAGCGCCTGCTTGAGCTGCTGTGATTGCAACAGCACGGCCAAGCCAGTCAGCGTCCGTTCCGGCACGGGCGCGCTGGCAAGCGAGCCGAGCGCCGACCACAAATGCTCCTTGGCCTGCGGATCGACCGCGACTCCCTCAGACGCGAGGATCGCCGCGAGCCATTCGGCGGCCCAGGCGCGCTCGGCCGGATCGTCGATATGGGCGAGCCGCTGGAGCTGGACGCCGTCGCCGGTCTCGTCGGCAAGCATGCCGCCGAGATCCTGCCAGTCGCCGCCCATGCCGATCGCGGCGGCGCGGATGCTGCCGCCGAAGTCGAAGGCGAAGACTTGGGACCGTTCGTAGCGCCGGAACTGCATCGCCATGAGGGCGAGCAGCACCGATTTGCCGGCGCCGGTCGGGCCGACGATCAGCGTGTGGCCGACATCGCCGACGTGAAGGGAAAACCGGAACGGGGTCGAGCCTTCGGTCTTGCCATAAAGCAAGGGGGGCGCACCGAAATGCTCGTCCCGTTCCGGCCCCGCCCATACTGCTGACAGGGGGATCAGGTGGGCGAGATTGATGGTGGAAATCGGAGGCTGGCGGACGTTGGCGTAGGTGTGGCCGGGGAGGCTTCCCAGCCATGCCTCGATCGCGTTCATGCCCTCGGGGATGACGGTGAAGTCGCGGCCCTGGATGACCTTCTCGACCAGCCGCAGCTTTTCCGCCGCAATGGCTGGATCGCGGTCCCACACCGTCACCGTCGCGGTGACATAGGCCATGCCGGCATAGTCGGCGCCCAGCTCCTGCAGGGCGGTGTCGGCGTCTGCGGCCTTGTTCGATGCGTCGCTGTCCATCAGGACCGACGCCTCGTTGGTCATCACCTCTTTCAGGATCGCCATGACGCTCTTGCGCTTGGCGAACCACTGGCGTCGGATGCGGCTCAGCAGCTTGGTCGCGTCGGTCTTGTCGAGCATGATCGCCCGGGTCGCCCAGCGATACTCGAAGGCCAGCCGGTTCAGCTCGTCGAGCAAGCCGGGGAAGGTCACGCTCGGGAAGCCGACGATGGTGAGCGTGCGAAGATGCTGGTCGCCGAGCTTCGGTTCGAGCCCGCCGGTCAGCGGCTGGTCCGCCAAGAGCGCGTCGAGGTGCATCGGCGTTTCCGGCACGCGGACGCTCTGGCGGCGCGTCGAAACTGTGCTGTGCAGGTAGGTCAGCGTCTCGGCATCATCGAGCCAGCGGACCTCGGGCACAAAGCCTTCGACCAGGTTGAGCACCCGGTCGCTGCGATCGGTGAAGCCCTTGAGCAGCTCCCACGGATCAACGCCGGTCGTGGCTCGGCCCTCGTAGAGCCAGCCTTCGGCGCGGGCGGCTTCCTCGGCCGGCGGCATCCACAAGAGCGTCAGGAAATAGCCGCTCTCGAAATGCGCACCTTCCTCGCTGAATTGCTCGCGCCGTTCCCAATCGACCAGTTCCGATACGGGGTCGGGGAAGCTCGACGCCGGGTAGTCGAGCGCGGGCGTCCGCTGCGCCTCGACGAAGATCGCCCAGCCCGAGCCCAGGCGGCGGAGCGCTCCGTTGAGCCGCGAGGTCGTAGCAACCAGCTCGGCCGGGGTGGCGCTGTCGAGATCGGGACCGCGGAACCGCGCCGAGCGCTGGAAGCTGCCGTCCTTGTTCAGAACGACTCCCTCGCCGACCAGCGCGGCCCAGGGCAGGAAGTCGGCCAGGTGCGCAGCTTTGCTGCGATATTCGCGTAAGCTCATCATGGCCGCATCCATGTCGGGTAACGGAGGTGGCGGCGGGCCACGTCCACGAATTGCGGGTCGCGGCGCGCGGCCCAGACGGATAGCCCGTGGCCGACGGCCCAGATGACTAGGCCGGCGATCCATAGGCGCAGGCCGAGACCGATCGCGCCGGCCAGCGTGCCGTTGACGATGGCGAGCGAGCGCGGGGCGCCGCCGAGCAATATCTGCTCGGTCAGCGCCCGGTGGACCGGCGCGAAATAGCCGGGGATGGGCTCGGCCCCGTCCGACATCAGACCAGCGCTCCGCCGCCGAAGCTGAAGAAGCTGAGGAAGAACGAGCTGGCGGCGAACGCGATCGACAGGCCGAACACGATCTGGATCAGCTTGCGCGAGCCGCCGCTCGTATCACCGAACGCGAGCGTCAGGCCGGTCACGATGATGATGATGACCGCGATGATCTTCGCCACCGGCCCCTCGATGCTTTCGAGGATCGACTGGAGCGGCGCTTCCCACGGCATCGACGAGCCGCCGGCATGGGCCGGAGCGGCAAAGGTCAGCGCGATCACGCTGGCGGTGGCGGTAAGCATGGCGCGGCGTGCGCCATGCCGAAGGGCATGGATCATGGCAGGTCTCCGGGTTGGGGGGTGGTGAGCGGTGCGAGGCGGTAGTCACCTGTCGCGGGGTCGAGCCCTTCGACGCGGGCCAGCTCGGTCAGCCGGCGCCCGTGCGCGTCGCGGACCAGCACGGCGATCAGGTCGATCGTCTCGGCGATCAGCGCGCGCGGGACCGTCACGACGGCCTCTTGGATGAGCTGCTCCATGCGGCGGAGCGCGCCGAGCGCGGTGCCGGCGTGGATCGTGCCGACGCCGCCGGGGTGGCCGGTGCCCCAGGCTTTGATGAGGTCGAGCGCCTCGGCGCCGCGCACCTCGCCAATGGGGATGCGGTCGGGTCGCAGGCGCAGGGACGAGCGGACCAGCTCGGACAGCGACACCACGCCGTCCTTGGTCCGCATGGCGACGAGGTTGGGCGCGGCGCATTGCAGCTCGCGCGTATCTTCGATCAGGACGATGCGGTCGCTCGTCTTGGCGACTTCCGCCAACAGCGCGTTGACCAACGTGGTTTTGCCCGCTCCGGTGCCGCCCGCGACGAGAATGTTGGCGCGGGTCTCGACGCCGTGGCGCAACGCCTCGGACTCTGCCGCCGACATGATGCCGGCGCGCGCGTAATCGTCGAGCGTGAACACGGCGACCGCGGGCTTGCGGATGGCGAAGGCGGGCGCGGTGACGACGGGCGGCAGCAACCCCTCGAAACGCTCACCGCCTTCTGGCAGCTCGGCCGAGACGCGCGGGGATCGGGCGTGAACCTCGACGCCGACATGGTGCGCGACCAGCCGGACGATGCGGTCGCCATCGGCAGCGCTCAGCAGCTCGCCCGTATCGCTGACGCCTTCGCCGAGCCTATCGAGCCAAAGCCGGCCATCCGGGTTCAGCATCACTTCGATGACGCTGGGATCGTCCAGCCATCCCGCGATCGACGGTCCGAGCGCGGTGCGCAGCATCCGTGCGCCGCGTGATTTTGCCTCGGATCGGATCGGCTGGACGGTCAAGGATCGGCCCCTGCATTGGGCCGGGCGAACCGCCGCCCGGCTGTCGGGGCACATCAAGAGACGCAGATATGCTCGGCTCGCAACAGCTAGTTGCCGGCGTAGTAGAGGGGGCGGTAGATACGTTGCCGAGGGCGGAAGCGACTTTCCGCTACATCATGATCGGCGTGGCAATTCAGTCCGACTCGGACGAGGTCGAGCGGGGCCAGACATCTTCCGGTATCTCGTCCATCAACGTCTTACCGCTGGCGAAACGCCGGCCGAGTCTCTCGATAAAGCCCTCGTAGCGTTTTCGTCCCTTCACCTGTGCGGCCGCCTGATCCTCGTCGGGCAGCGGCGGCGTCACCGACAGCCAGAACCGGACGAACAGGCTCAGCGCCTCGGTCGTAAGGCCGGTGTTGCGCTCAAGTCGCTGGACCTGACGCGACAAGCGATCAAGCCGGCGCGCGAATGCCGCCTCCATCCGGTCGGCGCCGTCCGGCGAGAGGTAGGACGCGACCGCAGCCTCCACGATCGCGGATCGCGAGATGCGGCGGCGGATCGCCAGCTCATCGACCTGCTTGGCGAGCGCGGGCGGGAAATAGACGTTGA
Source organism: Sphingobium sp. (assembly GCA_013911745.1). Taxonomy (GTDB): domain Bacteria; phylum Pseudomonadota; class Alphaproteobacteria; order Sphingomonadales; family Sphingomonadaceae; genus Sphingobium; species Sphingobium olei. The sequence continues at coordinate 4,858 of JACESO010000074.1, forward strand.
GCCGGGTTCGCACGGGCACCCTCCTACAATTCGATGCCGTCGCCCGGATCGAGCGACGCCTGCCGGGCGAGCCCTTGCATCCGGCGGCGCACGGCCGCTTGCCGAGCCGCGTCATCCTGTTCGTCATCGACGATCGAAAACTCTTGGCTCGGCGAGACCGTTGTCTCCGGCGCGATGGCGACATGCTCCGGCAGCTCTGGCTCGCGGCGCAGCCCGCCATTGGCAGCGTCTTCGGCATCGCGGACAATGCGCGCGACCTGCTTCGGGTCAGCGGATGCCTGCCGCCCGGTCCAGTCATCGGGCCTCACCCTGGCAGCCTCCGGCGCGGGCGCCGACGCAATCCGCTCGGACAGGCGGCGATCCTGATAGTAGCGGGCCTTCTTCGCCCGGATCGGATGGATACCCGCCACCATGACGATCTCGTCGTCGGGCGGGAGCTGCATCACCTCGCCGGGGGTGAGGAGCTGGCGGGCGGTCTCGGACCGCGACACCATCAAATGCCCGAGCCACGGCGACAGGCGATGCCCGGCGTAGTTCTTCATCGCCCGCATCTCGGTGGCGGTGCCGAGCGCGTCCGACACGCGCTTGGCGGTGCGCTCGTCGTTGGTGGCGAAGCTCACGCGGACGTGGCAGTTGTCGAGGATCGCGTTGTTGGGGCCGTAAGCCTTCTCGATCTGGTTGAGCGACTGCGCGATCAGGAACGCCTTGAGTCCGTAGCCCGCCATGAACGCCAGGGCAGACTCGAAGAAGTCGAGGCGGCCGAGCGCCGGAAACTCGTCGAGCATCAACAGCACGCGATGGCGGTTGCCCTTGGAAGTCAGCTCCTCGGTCAGCCGGCGCCCGATCTGGTTGAGGATCAAGCGGATGAGCGGCTTGGTGCGCGAGATGTCGCTGGGCGGCACGACCAGGTAGAGCGTCGCCGGCCGCTCGCCCTCGACCAGATCCGATATGCGCCAATGGCAGGCCCGCGTAACCTGCGCGACGACGGGATCGCGGTAGAGGCCGAGGAACGACATCGCCGTGCTGAGCACGCCAGATCGCTCGTTGTCCGATTTGTTCAGCAGCTCGCGCGCGGCGCTGGCGACGACGGGATGCACGCCCGCTTCGCCGAGGTGCGGCGTCGCCATCATCGCGGCCAGCGTCTGCTCGATCGTGCGCGCCGGGTCCGAGAGGAATCCAGCGACGCCAGCCAGCGTCTTGTCCGCCTCGGCATACAGAACGTGGAGGATCGCGCCGACCAGCAGCGAGTGCGAGGTTTTCTCCCAGTGGTTCCGGCGCTCCAGCGATCCTTCGGGATCGACCAGCACGTCGGCGACATTCTGCACGTCGCGCACTTCCCACTGGCCGCGCCGCACCTCCAGCAAGGGGTTGTAGGCGGCCGACTCGGCATTAGTCGGATCGAACAGCAGCACGCGACCGTGCCGCGCGCGAAAACCGGCGGTCAGCGTCCAGTTCTCGCCCTTGATGTCGTGGACGATCGCCGACGCCGGCCAGGTCAGCAGCGACGGCACCACCAGGCCGACGCCCTTGCCGCTCCGGGTCGGCGCGAAGCACAGCACATGCTCGGGGCCGTCGTGGCGGAGATAGTCGCGGGCGAGCTTGCCGAGCACGACGCCGTTCGGCCCGAGCAGCCCGGCGCCGCGGACTTCCTTCTCGCTCGCCCAGCGCGCCGAGCCGTAGGTCTCGGCGTTCTTCAGCTCGCGCGCGCGCCACACCGACATGCCGATGGCGACGGCGATCGACGCGAACCCGCCCGAGGCGGCGATGTAGGCGCCTGTCAGGAATATGCGGGGCGCATAGGCGTCGAACGAAAACCACCACCAGAAGAAGGCAGGCGGCGGATAGACCCGCCACTCGCCGAGCATGAACCACGGCGGCCCCAACTCGGCCTGATAGGCGAGTGCGGCCGCGGTCCATTGGGTCGCGCCCCACACGCTGGCGAGCACGATCAGGAACACCGTGATGACCTGGCCCCACAATATCTTGGTCGCGGACATGGATTCTCCTGTCGTTAGAGGCTGAGGCCGCGCTTGCGGCCGAGTGTCCAGTCGATGCCGCCACCTGCGCGGACGACGCCCGCGACCTGCCGGCCGAGTTGTTGTTCAAGCGTGCTGGCCCAGGGCACGAGCCGGAAGCCGAGCCCGTCGTCGATCATGGCGAAGCGGCCGGAGGCGAGCGCAAGACGCTGACGCACGATGCCGGCGATCTTTTCGCCGGACGCGGCGGGGCGATAGGCAAGGCCGGTCTGGCCCGCGATCCTCGCGCCAACCGCGTCCAGCTCGCGCTTGCGAAGCGTGTCGAGCATCCCGCGCTCGAACACCGTGCGCTCGCCGAAGCGGCGGGCCAGGCCTTCCTTGACGAGATGGTCGGTGCGCGCATCCATCGCGCGCCGCACCTCGGCGCCAAACCCGCCGTCCGCGACGCCGGCGCCGCGTTCGATCAGGCGATGGTCCAGCCACGTCGCGCCGGGCGCCTTCACCTGCGCGGCGAGGTCGAGGTCCGAGCGCGTGGCGAGCACCAGCGTCGGCTCCTCCTCGCCGGGCCGCCCGATCGCGCGCAGCTCGACGATGCCGCCGAGCTTCGGTGTGTGCTCTAGCGGCTCGATGCTGGGCAGCCGGACATAATGTGTGCGCCCGTCCGTGCCGTCGATCACGACATAGGCCACACCATACAGCTCGTCGTGTAAGCCCTTGTCGATCAGCCGGCCGGCGATCGGCTTCTCGGGCGCGCCGCTGACCACGGCGTAGCTGTCGAGTGGCCGATCCTGCCCGCGATCTTTCAGCGCCGCGCCGATCGTGCGGATGATGTCGCCGCGCGTGCCCAGCTCGCGCAGCTTCGCCGCCGCGCCTTCCGCCACCGCCCATTGGCCGGAATCGCCTTCGGCCGCGAGCCCCATCGTCTCCAGATGCTGCAACCGGCCGATCATCAAGCGGCGAAGCCGCGGGTCGTCCGGTCCGGGCCGCTCTGGGCGCAGGTCGATGACGCCCAGCTCATCGGCGGAACGCTGGATCTCGGAATCGAGCCGGGTCCAGCGCTCCGCTGTCACCTCGCGGTCGAGCGCGCGCTGCACCTCATGTTCGGGCTTCGGCCCAAGCTCGGCCAATGCTAGGTCTTGCGCTCGCGAGCGGAGATTGTGGCTGATGTAATCGCGGGAGATGACGAGATCGGCACCCTGATCGGTAATGCCGCGCACGAGCAGATGGACATGCGGGTTGTCGGTGTTCCAGTGATCGACCGCAACCCAATCGAGCCGCGTCCCCAAGTCCGCTTCCATTTGTCCCATGAGGTCGCGGGTGTATTCGCGCAGGTCGGTCAGCTCGGCGGCATCCTCCGGCGATACGATGACCCGGAAATGGTGCCGGTCATCCTTGCACCGCTCGGTGAAACCGCGATCGTCGGCGTTGTCGCCGGCCGCGTCGAACACCCGCGTCGGCGAGCCGTCGCGGGTGACGCCTTCGCGCTTCAGATAGGCGACGTGCGCCGATAGCGGCGCCGAGCGCCGGCTGCCCCGGCTGCGGGTGGTCACGGGCAGCATCTTGACCATTACGCGGCGGCCCGGGCCGAACAGGCGGCTGCGGGCGAAAGCGGTGCGTCCCCGGCCGAAGGTCGATTGCGCGCCCCGGCGCGCGCCGCTGGCGCCGCCACGCCGGCCGCCGCTATGGATCGCGGCGACGCGGAGCACCTCGGCGACCAGGCCACGGGCATTGCGGCCCTGCGCCTTGCTGCGCTTGGCCTTGCCCGGCCGGACGCGGAACTCGCCGTCATCGCTCACGGCCGGGGCGCTTTCGGCCTCAAACGGCCTGTGGTGCCGTTGGAGCCGTTGTGTTTGCTGGATTTTTCCTTCCGCGTGGCACGCGCGCCGACCGACGCCCCCGCGTGAAGCCACGGAAAAGCCTCGGCTTTTCGGCTGAACGGGGCGCGGCTTATATCTTGCCCTCGTCTGTCCCTGCCGTTTTCCTCCTCCCCAGCCACTTTGCTGCTTCGGACGGATGAAGGGAGCGACAGGCCGATCACTGCGGTCGGCCCGCGCGGGCGCGGGGGACGAACAAAGTGTCCGCTGGCTCTTTGACAGACGGGACGGCGAAGCGAACGTCGCCGGATGTCGGCCCATCGGCCGGCAGTTCAGATGCGGGCCCTTCACCGTCCGACTGCACGGAAACGGCTTCGGGCGCAGCGCTCGCGGTGCGGACGAACAGCGCGGCGCGTCGCCAGGCGAACGGATCGGGCGGCGCGCTCACTGCCACCTCCGCAGCGCCCGCCGTGCTGACAACGGTCGTGAGCCGGGTGAGGTAGGCGACCGTCTCGGGTGGCAGCGGACGGCCGCGCGACAGGTAATCGTCGTAGCGGCCCCGCCCCGCATTATAGGCTGCCAGCATCGCGCTCGCATTGCCGTAGCGGTCGTGCATCGCGCGCAGATAAGCTGCGCCCGCCATGATGTTGTCGCGCACATCATAGGGGTCCGCGCCGAGACCATATCGCGCGCGCAGATCGGCCCAGGTCGCGGGCATGATCTGCATCAATCCCATCGCCCCGGCACGCGACACCGCGCGGGCATTGCCGCCGCTCTCGACGCGCATCACCGCCCATATCCATGCTTCCGGGATGCCGAACCGCCGCGCGGCGTCGGTGACATGACCGGCATACGGATGAGCCGCCGCCGATCGCGCGGCCGGCATTTCCTGCGCCGCCGCCGAGACAGACGCGGCGCTGCCGGACAGCAGGACGATAGCAAGCACCACCGCCGATCCGACTCCACTCCGCCGCCAGCCTGGCAGCGTGCTCGCTTCGGTAAAGGATGCGCGCTGTGCGCCGGCCTTCGGCCGTCCTTGACCTTCGCTGCGCGCGCCGGCCGGCCTGCGACCGAGCGGGACGGAGGGATGAAACGGCTTTCCCGCGAACAAAGGGATGATGGACAAGCGCACCGGATCAGTCCTGCTCGCGCGACTTCGGCTGGCGATTCCAGCGCAGCGACCAAGCCGACTTGTCGCCCGTGTTCTGGAACAGCGCGGCGCGGAGCGGCTGGGCGAAGGCGGGATCGTCGATGCGCAGCGAGACGTAATCGCCGGCGCGTTCGCCGGTCTCGTTCCAGCCCGCGCCGATCTCCGGACCTTCGCCGCCGTCGCCGCGATGGACGCGCCAGTCCGGCGCCTTGTCGGCGTCGCTCTGCTCGGCGGGAACGATCGAGATTCGTATGTCGAGCGTCGCCGTCTCGATGATGCCTTCGTAGCCATTGGCGGTGCGGAAGAAGCTACCGATCTGCATGATGATCTCCTTTGGGTTGGCGGGCGGTGAAGCGGGTCAGCGCCAGACGAGCGGCGCGGTCGGGGAATCGCGGGTGAGGATCGGGATGGCGCGGCCGAGCACAGCCGAGGCCGGAAGCGGCCCGAAATAGCGACCATCCATGCTGTCCGCGTGGTCGGGGTTGAGCATCAGCAGCTCGCCGGCGCGCAGCGTGCGGCAGCCTTGCCAGACCGGCAGCGGGCGGCCCCGGCCGTCACGCTGCCGGGCGACGACGACGGGCCGCCCATCGATGCTCACCACTGCGTTGATGCGGCACACGATCTGCCCTGGCCGCGCCGCCACATGCTTCAACAGCGGCACGCGTTCACCGAGATAGCCGCGCTCCGCCAGCCAGCGCGCCAGCGCCGGTGGCGGCGTCACAGCGACCAGTGCGCCGAGCGGCGGATCGTGCAACGGCTCTATCTGATAGAGCCCGATCGGCGCGCTCGCGCTGGCGTTCCAGACGACGCGCGGGAGCGGATCGAACACCGCCACGGCGAGGAACGACTCGCCGAATAGCAACACGGCGGAGGCAGTCGCAATGGCCCATCCACGGCGGGTCATCGTTCGAGCTCCCGGCGTTTGAGCCAGGCGCGATGGCGCTCCATCGTGTAGGGGCGCGGCGGTTGTCCGGCTGCGATGCGGTTGTGGACGTGCCGCCAATGATCCGGCGCGGCGTCGCACGGATCGACCTCGGCCGCCTCGGTCGCGTCGATCGCGGCGAGCACTTGGCTCACCTTGGGCCAGCCCTCAATCTTGAGCAGGATGTCGCCGCCAGGCCGGACGAACGGCAGCGTCGTGAACGGCTCGTTCGCCCCGACCGCACGAACGATCTCGATGCGCGAACTGACCGTGCCGTAGTCGTTCGCCGCCCAGCGGACGAACGCGAAAATCGCGCCGGGGCGGAAGCGGACGATGCGGCGGCGGCGGTCGACGATCTCATCGACGGCGACGCGGCCGAACCTGATCCAATGCTCGATCCGCTTCTCGATCCACGTCAGCTCGACGCGGGTCATACCGTCTTCGGACGGCTGGCGGTGCCGCATAGGTGACGGCGGGACGGTCATCGCCGGCTCCGGGCGATGGCCGAATCCGCGCGCGGCATGAGGTCGTTCTGGCCCGGATCGGACGTCGAGTGCTTAATGCCGATGTCGGCCCAGGCGCGCAGGTCATCGACCGAATACACGACCCGACCTCCGATCCGGCGGTAGGCTGGGCCGGTGCCGAAATAGCGGTGCTTCTCAAGGGTTCGGCCGGAGAGGCCGAGAAACCGCGCGGCTTCCGGCGTGCGCAGGAAGCGGGGCGGCAGGTTGGTGGGCGTATCGGACAAGTGACAGCTCCTGCGGGCGGTGGCGGCAGGAGGCGTAAATAATAGGCTAGGAGCGGCCGGGTGGGGTATGAAGATGTGAGGCTGCAGGGATGTGACCACCCTTTACGGGGATGCGGCGGTGGGGCGCGGATCAGCGGATGCGAAGCAACTTGCGGTAGTCGCCGTTCATCATGGCGATGCCATCGCGCACGAGCCGGATCACGAACGAGCGCGCGGCCGACATCTTCCAATCGCTCGCGGACAGTCGCACCGCCTCGTCGCGCCCGAGTGCGACTGCGATCTCGCGATAGGTCGCGCCACCGTCGCGGAGGTCGAGCGCGCGGAGCATCAGGTCGAGCCGTGCAAGCCGGTAGGCGGTCAGCGGCCAGCCGCGCGGCAGCGGCCCGGCGGCGCGGCCGAGCAGGCGGCGGTGGAAGCGCAGCAAGCTGGCGATGCGGGTGAGGAAATCCTTGTCGAGCGGGACGACGGCCGCGAGCGGCCGGCCGGGCTGCGGATCGCGCAGCCAAAGCCGGTGCTCGCCGGACGCGTCGGCGACGATGACATGGCGTCCGTCGATACCTGACAGGTCGGTGAGCAGCGCCCCGAGCGCGCGCGGATCGACCGGCGAAGCGCCGTGGAAACCGTCCGGCGCTGTGTCGAGGACAACCGTGACTGCGGTCAGTTCCGGGCGCCAGGGGACCGGCTCTGAGAGATCATCCGGCGCCGTGGCGAAAGGATAACCCCCATCGCCGCGCGAAGGCTGCCTCGGCGGCGCTCTGCGCGACGGCGCCGCTCGCGATGCGCTGCTGCATCTGCGTGTGTTCGGCGCGATAGGTGCGGTTTCGCCGCAGGAACTCGGCGGCTAGATCGGCGCGCCCGAGGGCGTCGGGCAGTCCGCCGGCGCGCCGCTGGCGACGCCCAGGCGGCGTCGGCATTGCATCCTCCCTACCGCGCCTTGCGCGGATTTCGGAGCACCGAACATCCCCGTCGTCATTCACATGCGCTAGGGCGAAGATCGCGCACAATCATGCCGTGTGGGCGGGGCGATTGCCTCCGAAATCGGTCCAGATTGGAGTTAAATCTTAACGACGTAGCGGGCGCTGACAGCCGAGAAGATGAGCATAACCGACCTCCGTCATCCAGCGCGCTCGGGCCAGATGAGTGTCGTGCATCGTCTTAGCGCGATCCGGTTCGGAGGCTACGTCGATGCTGAAGATTACTCCCGCAGCTTCGCGCCAATCGGCCCCATCGGCATCGGCATCGAGCAAGCGAAGATAGTCCACTAAATGACCTTCGTCATAAGCGGTGAGCTGCTGCGATTCGGGCGCGCGATCATCGAATCCCATCTTGACCATGATGCCCCCAACTTCTCGCCCGCGTTAACCAATAGGACATTAAACCTGCATTTTCGATGCGCTTGTTCGGCATGACTTCACGCGGATTCCGCATTGCTCAACAACTGCTCGTGGGGCTGCTGGTTTGCGGTGCGCCCCCGCAAACAGCTCCTGACCCGTAGTCGGGGAGTTGGAAAACCGGAATATCTCGGTCCCTATGACCTTTAGCCCGGAAGCCTGTTGTATACGTCACAGGCTCCCCGACCATGTGGTCAAGGATGGCGGCGTCGTCACGGCCGACGCCCAACCGAATATTCAGGGGTTTCCACGCCCCAGGCCGCCGCGTAGCGGCCCGCCCGCTTCATAGAGCAGCGCAGCCGTTTTTGCTACCCAGCGCGAGCCGGGCGTCAGCCCGGCGAGCGCGCCATTGCGGCCGCGCGGACCTCCGGGACGCACGGCCGCCGCCGATCCGCCGCAGCGGATCGGCGCGAATGGCGAAGCCGCAGGGCCGGAACGCCCGGCCCTGCGGTGGCAAATGGTCATGCGGCCTTGAGGCGCTGCATTCCTTCGGCCAGCGTCCACAGCGCGCGATTGAGCGTCACATTCTGGTCGATGCCGTTGATGGCGCGTGTCTGGCTGCGGCGGATACGACCTTCGGCGTTGCGCTTGCACCCCTGCAATCCGCCCCGAACCACATTCTCCTGAATGACGTTGAACGTGGTCCACAGGCTGCGGTCCACGTCCTCACGGCGGCGTGGCTCGATGATCTGCTCGGGCCGAACCGGACTTTCGTCGTCGCCATAGCGCGCAACAAGGCTAACTTCCCCAAGCAAGCGCTGCTCATCCGGCGAAAGCTGGATCGCCTTCATCGACTCGCTGGCGTCGATCAGCCGGGGGAAGTCCTCGGCAACTGTGAACACGCCCTCGATGATGTCATGCTCGATATTCCCTTTGTGCGGCACGCGGACCTCCTCGAACCGCTCGCCCGCAATCATGCTGTTGGTGCAGACGAAGCGCAGCATCCCGGCGAACATCTGATAGGCGCTGGTCCCGTCATGACTGTTCACGATGATGACTTCGGCAGCCTCGGGCTTGCCGATACCGTCGTCCCGGCGAAGGCGCAGCATGTGCTTGGCATGGCCGTGGCGGCTGCCGTCGCGCGGAACGGACTGGACCGCGAAGAACGGCGACCATCCTTCCCGGCGCAACCCCTCCACGATGTCGATGGTGGGGACATAGACATAGCGCTCCGAACGGCTGTCGTGCGCCTCGCGGGCGAAGATGGATGGGACGTGGCGATAGAGCGCCTCGTTGTCGAGCGGCTCCCGCCCGCTGATCTGATGGGCGTTGCGGCCGAACCGGGTGGCAAGCTGGTAGTGCATTTTGGCCTCCTTGGGCTTGGGTTTCCGCGCAGCGGAGCGCCGCGCTGAAACCCTGCCCGTCGGCGAGACCGGGGGTGCAACCGGAGTGGGCGGCTTCGCGGGGAACCGGCTGCACGGAACGCGCTCGCGAGTGGAGGAAGCTGGGCGGAAGCCGCTCCGAAGGGCGCTGGGGGCGGCGCCCCAAGCAACTCACAGGTGATGCCGGGCCTTCGGCCCGTCCGCGCTCTCAGGAGGCAAGGAGAAGCACGACAAGGCGCCCCCGCTCCGGTGGAGCGGGGGCGCCGTTGGAGGGTCAGCGGGACCAGATGAGCGCGTATTCGCCGGCGGTGTCGGTTTCGGACAGGGTGGCGTAGATGGGCGCCGGGAAGGTCGGATCGTCGAACTTGACCGAGATGTAGTCGCGCTCTTGGCGGCTGGTCTTCTTCCAACCTGCGCCGCATTCGACCGTCCCGACCGCGAGGCGGTAGTTGGGCGCCTTGTCGCCTTCGATGTCGATGGGGCGGAGGGTCGCCTTGAGCTTGAGGGTGGCGGTCGTGATGGTGCCCGTGAAGGTGCCGTTGTCCGCTTGGGTGAAGGTGCCGATGATCGCCATGTCGAAGTTCCTTTCGC
>JACESO010000075.1 GCA_013911745.1 Sphingobium sp.
ATGTGACACGCTTCAAGGTGGGCGACGAGGTCTACTACGCCGGGAATATCACCCGGCCCGGAGCCAACTCCGAGTTCCACCTCGTCGATGAACGGATCGTCGGCCGCAAGCCGCGATCGCTCGACTGGGCAAGCGCTGCGGCGCTGCTGCTCACCACGATCGCCGCCTGGGAAGTGCTGTTCGACCGCCTGGAGGTCAGGCGTCCGGTCCCGGGGGCGTCGAGCATCCTGATCATCGGGGCAGCAGGCGGCGTCGGCTCCATCACCGTTCAGCTTGCACGGCAATTGACCGACCTGACAGTGATCGGCACGGCCTCGCGCACCGAGACGCGCGCATAGATCACGGATCTGGGCGCCCACCATATCCTTGACCATTCGCGCTCGCTATCCGAGCAAATCGCCGGACGGGAACTGGAAGCGCCAGGTTTCGTGCTGTCCACAGCCATACGGCCGAGCGCCTGTCGCAGATTGTCAACCTGATCGCGCCGCAGGGACGCCTGGCCCTCATCGGCGACCCGAACAGCCTCGACATCGTCGCGCTCAAGCGCAAATCCCTCTCGGTGCATTGGGAAGCCATGTTCGCACGCTCGACATTCCAGACCGCTGACATGGAACGCCAGGCCGAACTGCTCGATGAAGTGGCTCGCCTGATGGATGCCGGAACGCTGCGCACCACGCTTTCGGAGCAGTTCGGCCCTTTCACGGTCGCGAATCTAACCCGCGCCATGCCGTCATCGAAAGCGGAAAGGCGCGCGGCAAGTTCTTGCTCGAAGGCTTCGATGAAAGCTGACCGCTCCCCAGACGATGCAACTCTTCGCGGATCTTGCCGTGGAAGGAGGCGCGACGACCAGGCTCCTGCGCCTTGCCCGGCTCGTTGCGTCAGGCCGCCTCAAGCCTAAAATCGCCGTCGAGGCGCAGATCTCGGAATTCGCCGCGTCGAGGCCGACTTCGTCATGCGGCGCTTTAGCGGGAAGGCCGTGCTCACCCTTTGAGTTCAGCACCGCATCCCTGTCTTTAGTGGACTGCGATAAGCTCGGCGGCATCGCTGTTGTACCCGCGCTCACGGCCGAGACTGGGGGAGCGCCGGTCCCGCCCGACAAGCTGGTCGCGCCGATGCTCAACCGGTTCATGGAAACCGACCGGGCGCTTCGCTGGCACCGCGCGCAGGGGAATTGAAGGCGCGTTCCCTGCCGTCAGTTGCCCATGAACTTCTTGAAACGCTCCCGGCCTTCCGCCTCGATCACGGCCTGTTCGGCATTGGCGCACTCGTCGCCCCGCGCCGTTCCTTCCGCGCATTGCACCACGACCTGCCGCGCTTCATCGAGATGCGCCGAGAAATACTGCGTCCCGCGCGGCGCGGCGGGCTGCGGAGCGGCGGCCGGAGGGCCGGCGACAATCGCCGTCCGCTCGATGGGCACGATCACCGGGCGGAGGACGAAACCAGCCCCGAACCCGATGATGAGCGTGACCAGCACGATGATGAGTGTCTTTCCTTGCGTCATGACGGCTCCTTTCCCGCTTGCTGAGAGAGTGGCTGCAGCCCAGGCATGGACGGCATCGAATAGCGGGCGGTGACGAACTCCAGAAACCGGCGCAGCACCGGATTCTCATTGTCCTCACGCCAATAGCCCGAGAAGCCGAGCCGCGTGTGTCCGTTGGTCTCGTAAACCTCGCGGAAGATCACGCCGGGAACATGGATGCCGAGCGCAGATTCCGCGACGATAGAGATATGCACGCCAAGCGCGATAACACTTAGGACAGTATCGCGCCCAATATCCTCCATGTCGATCTCGGGTGAGTGGCCCGGTATCCCGAGCTTGCCAAAGAGCATGTTGCGGGTTTCGGGGCCGGGATCTCGCTGGGTCAGCAGGAAGCGTTCACCAATAAGGTCGGCCCAGTGAATGCTTTCACGCGCAGCAAGGCGATGGCCTTCCGGCATGGCCACCATCATCCGCTCGCTCCAGAATGAGCGGCTCACCAGCCCAGGACAAGGCGATTCGCCAATCATGATCGCGATGTCGAGCACCCGGTTTTCTATCCCGGCGAGCAGCATTTTCCGGTCGCGCTCGAACCCGCGCAGTTTCACGTCTGGATTGCGTTCGCTGAACTCACTAAGGGTGGCACGCATATTCCCCGCTGAGAATGACGTGTAGAAGCCCAACGCCAGCCTGCCGGCTTCACCATTGCGCGTCGAGCGGACCCAGGCGTTCAATTCTTCCCATTCGCTCATAATCCGCTGCGCAGTGCGCAAATAGGTCTCTCCATCTTTGGTAAGCGTGGCGCCGCGCGTCTTACGGTCGAACAGCACCATGCCCAGCCGCTTCTCGACATCGAGAATGTGCCGGCTGAGCGTCGCTTGTTTGATGTTGAGATGGCGTGCCGCCCGGCTAAAGCTCCCTGCCTCAGCCGCCGCGAGCAGATAGCGGAGTTGCCGCAACTCGATCATCAGCTTGAGATCACCAAACGCGGCACACCATGATTAACCAGAAAACTGGTTCCTCATGGATGACTAAAACCGCCGACGTGGATTCGCGACTATCGGTCAAAAAGAAGCCCGCTCAGTTGTTACTATAGAAATATTCCTATTTGATCGGCCCGTGTAATGCCTCGTGCATCCAGATTCTGAGCGACGAAATCCCAGTCGACCGCGTTGCGAAGAATTTTCTCGGCATAGTCCGGGCGAGCATTGCGATAATCGATATAATAGGCGTGTTCCCAGACATCGAAGATGAACAGCGGCGTCGCACCGTGAGCGACCGGCGTGTCGGCATCGTGATAGGAAGCCACCTCCAGCTTGCCATCGTTCAGGTTGAGGGCGGCCCAGCCGCTGCCGAAATGGCCAACCGCTTCCGTCTTGAGCTTCTCGATAAGACCATCGATCGACCCGAAGCCCTCATCGATGAGCCGCAGCAGTTCGCCTGTCGGCTGCTTTGGTTCAGGGGACAGCCCCAGCCAGTAGAAACTATGGTTCCAGATCTGGCCGACCTGATTGAACAGCCCCTTCGGCCCATTGGTCGCGGTAAGTTCGATCAATTCGACCAGCGACCTTCCTTGATATTCCGGATCGGCAGCGACCAGCTCATTGGCCTTCACGACATAGGCATTGTGATGCTTGCCGTGGTGATAGTCGAAGGTTTCAGCCGAAATGAGATCGCCAAAAGCGTCCTTGGGATAAGGAAGCGCGGGTAGTTCGAATGCCATTGTCTTCTCCTTGTATTCTTGAAGCGGGTCAGTAACGTCGCCGGTTCTTCCGGCGCCTTCAACGATCAATGTCCGACCCGTTCGCGCTCTCCGGCGGGGCGCCGGTCAAAGGCGATCGAGGCCGGCCCTGCCGGAAGGCCGCCCTCGCTACCAATGCCGCAAGCGCGAGGACCGGCACCGGCACGAGCGCATGGAGGTAATCGCCATGAAGGATGAGGGTGGCCACCGCCGCTCCCATGATGGCGGCGCCAAGCCCCGCCCCGATCAGGCGCGTTCGTTTGCCGAACAAGAGCAGAGCAGCCGCCATTTCGAGCGCGGCAGTCACATAATGGAACCATGAGGGATAGCCCCAGGCCACATATCCCGCCCTGGTTTCCACGGAGGCCAGCGCATTGGCCAGCGACCCGACGATAAAGAATGCGCCAAGCAGCCAAGGCAGGAGCGTGCGTGCGAGCTGCGCCATCACTCGGGCCTGCCGCTGCTGGTGGAAGATGTCGCGCCCACGTCCGGCGTGGGAAGGCTCTGCCAACCGCCGCCAAGCGCCTTGAACAGATCAACACGGGCGGAGGAGAGGCGCTGAACCGATGCGGCATAGGCGCTTCGCGCGCTGAGCAAGTCGGCCTGTGCGACCAGCACATCGAGATAGCCGACCGATCCGGCCTTGTAGCGCAGATCGGCAAAACGATGGGCCTGCTCCGAGCGCTGCTGCGCCTCACGCAAGGCATCGAGCCGCTCCTGTTCGCTTGCGACGTTGGTAAGCGCCTGCTCGACCTCCTTGAGCGCCGTGATGACCCTGCCGTCGAACGTGGCGAGCGAGGCGTCGCCCTGTGCCTCAGCCTGGCGGATGCGTGCGCGGGCGACGCTGATGTTCGGGAAGCTCCATGAGATCAGCGGCCCTAGCGAGAACGAGAAGGAATCGCTTCCCCTCACGCTGTCGTTGCGGAAGAAATTGCCCGAGCCGCCGAGGCTGATCCGGGGATAGAGATCCGCCGTCGCGACGCCGATCCGCGCCGTGTCGGCCGCCAGCTGCCGCTCGGCCTGGCGCAGATCCGGACGCCGCCGAAGCAAGGCGGCGCCGTCACCGACCGGAAGCACTCCGGCGGGTTCGGGCGGGGTCTGGCATTGCCGCGCGGTCTCGGGGAGTTCGCTCGGAGCGGCGCCAAGCAGCGCCGCCAGCTCGAACAAGGCGACCTGGCGCTGGCCTTCGAGCGCGGGGATGGCCGAACGCGCGGTCGCCGCGGCGGCGCCGGCCCGCTCGACGTCGAACTTGCCGACCGATCCGGCGCGCTCCTGCGCGGTAACGAGCGCCAGGCTGTCGGTGCTCGTCTTGTGGGACTGGCGGGCGACATCGAGCGCGAAAGCCGACGCGCAGGCATTGAGATAGGCGCGCGTGGTTTCGGCGGCGACCGTGACGCGCACGGCGTCGCGCGCGGCCTCGATCGCCTCGGCATCGGCGCGCGCGGCCTCGATCGCGCGGCCGACGCGGCCGAACAGGTCCGCTTCCCATGAGAGCGACATGCCCGCGAACCCGGACCATTGTGCATCGCCAAGCCCGCCGGGCACGGCGCCCTGTCCCCCGGGCATGCCGTCGCCATAGCTGACGCCGCCGCTGAGGTCGGTCGAAGGCAGGCGGCCCGCGCGCGCCTCGCTCAGGACGGCGCGCGCCCTCGCGAGGTTGGCCGATGCCACCCTGAGATCGGTATTGGCGGCAAGCGCCTGCGACACCAGCGCGTCCAGAACGGGATCGCGGTAAAGCCGCCACCAGTCATCGGGCAGCTCGGCCGTCGGATCGATACCCGCCGCCTGGGTCACGAAGGGGGCTGCCGTGGCGACAGGCGGCTTTGGCCGTTCATAGGCCGGGCCAACCGCGCAGGCAGAAGCGAGGAGCGGTGTCAGCACGGCAAGGTATTTGAGCTTACGCATGGGCGAGCCCTCCTTCGATGGTGGGTTCATCCTGGCGCTCGTCGGTGTCATCTTCCTGGCGCTTGGGCCGGTGGTCCGCCGCCAGCAGCGTGTAGATGGTCGGCAGCACGAACAGGGTGAACAGCGTGCCGACAAGCATGCCCATCACCACGACGATGCCGATGGCGAAGCGGCTGTTGGCGCCGGCTCCGCCGGCGAAGAGCAGCGGTATGAGACCGGCCACCATGGCGGCGGTGGTCATCAGCACCGGACGCATACGCACGGCGGCGGCATGCCGGATCGCCTCCATCCGGTCCCATCCCTCGTCCTGCTGCATCTGGTTGGCAAAGGACACCATGAGGATGCCGTGTTTGGAGATGAGTCCGATGAGCGTCACGAGACCGATCTGGGTGTAGATGTTGAGCGTGGTGAAGCCGAGATAGAGCGGCACGAGCGCGCCGCAAACCGCGAGCGGCACCGTCACCAGGATTACCAGCGGGTCGCGGAAGCTCTCGAACTGCGCGGCCAGCACGAGGAAGATCACGATCAGCGCGAAGCCGAAGGAGATAGTGAGTTGGTTGCCCTCCTGCACATATTGGCGGCTGTTCGAGAGCCAGTCGACCGTCGTTCCGGCCGGCAGAGGCTGGCTTTGCAGGAAATCGACCGCCTGGCCCATCGTCACGCCGGGCAGCAGCACCGCCGAAAGCGTCGCCGAGTTCATCTGGTTGAACTGCGGAAGCCGGTTGGGCTGCGGCCGAACCTCGACGCTCGTCACCGTGGAAAGCGGCACGAGCTTGCCGGACGAGGCGCGCACATAGAACTGGCCGAGATCGTCAGGGGTCAGCCGCTTGCCCTGCGGCACCTGCGCGATCACGTCATAGGAGCGATCGTGCCAGTTGAACCGGTTGATATAGTTTTCGCCCACCATGACCGCGAGCGTATCGGCAATCTGGGACATCGAGATGCCCATCTCACCCGCCTTGGCATGGTCGATGCTGATATGTGCTTCGGGGCTGTCGAACGCGAGATCGCTGTCGACGAAAGCGAACAGGCCGCTGCCCCAAGCCGCCCCCTTGATCCCTTCCAGCGTCTTGTAGATTTCGGGGAAGTCGTCGGCCGAACGGATGACCATCTGCACCGGCAATCCGCCGCTGCCTGCCGGGAGCGGGCTGTCTTGGAAGGCCGTGGCATAGACGCCGGTGATCCCGGCCGTGCGTCCGGTCAGCTCGGCCTGGATCTCGTCGCCGTTGCGCGAGCGCTCGCTCCACTCCTTCATCACGATGCCGCCGAAGCTGGCATTGGCGTTCTGGTCTCCGCCGATACCGAAGAAGCTGTCCGCATATTCGGGGAAGCTGTGGAAGATGCGTTCGACTTCATGGGTGAAACGCGCGGTATAGTCGACGCTGGCATATTGCGGCGCCTTGGCCTGGACGAAGACGTAGCCCATGTCCTCCTGGGGTGCCAACTCGCGCTGCGATCCGGAGAACAGCACCACGATCGTCGCCATGATGGTGACGCCCACAATCAGCACCGCCGCGCGCGCGGCGAGCGTCTTGTCGAGCAGGCGCACATAGCCGCCCGAAAGCCGGTGCATGTTGCGCTCGATCGCCTGTGCAAGCCTGCCCTCGTTCATTTTCGAGGTCAGCAGCTTGCCGCTCATCATCGGCGACAAGGTGAGCGCAATGACCCCGGAGACGATCACCGACCCCGCCAGGGTGAAGGCGAACTCGCGGAACAGGGCGCCGGTTAGGCCGCCCATCAGGCCGATCGGCGCATAGACCGCGGCAAGCGTGATGGTCATGGCGATGACCGGGCCGATGATCTCGCGCGCGCCGAGCAGCGCCGCATTCAGCGGTTTCAGGCCGTCCTCGATATGACGATGGATATTCTCCACCACGACGATGGCGTCGTCGACCACGAGGCCGATCGCCAGCACCATCGCGAGCAATGTGAGCAGGTTCAGCGAGAAACCGAAGGCCAGCATCAGCGCGGCCGTCCCGAGCAGCGAGAGCGGGATGGTGACGACCGGAATGATGACCGCGCGGAAGGTGCCGAGGAACAGGAAGATCACCACGATCACGATGATGATCGCCTCGATCAGGGTCTTCTGCACTTCCTCGATCGAGGCATCGACGAACTTGGCCGCATCAAACACGTTCGCGACCTTGAGGTCCGCGGGTGCGACGCGCTGGATATCGGGGATAAGCGCCTTGACGGCTTTGACGATCTCAAGCGGATTGCCATCGGGGGTCGGCGAGATCGCGATCATCACGCCCGGACGGCCCGACGCGAGAAAGCTCCCGTCATAATTCTGGCCGCCAAGTTCGACCGTCGCGATGTCGCGCACGCGAACCACGCTGTCGGCGCCGGTCTTGAGCACCATCTGCCGGAAGGATTCGACATCGCGCAGATCGGTGCCGGCGGTGATGTTGATCGCCGTGCTCTCTCCCTTGAGCTGGCCGGGGGCGGCCTGGACGTTGTTCGAACGGAGCGCGGCCGCGACGTCGCTCGCGGTCAAGCCGCGCGCGGCGAGCTTCACGGGATCGACCCAGATGCGCATCGCGAGCGGCGCGCCGCCCGTCACCTGCGCTGATGCGACACCGGGAACCGATGTGATGAGAGGTTGCGCGACCCGCGTCGCGAAGTCCGCCATCTGCGCGGCCGACAATGTTTCGCTGGAAAAGGCGACATCCTGGATCGCCGATGCGCCATCGGTGATCTTGGAGATGACCGGGTCGGTCGCGCCTGTGGGCAGGCGGAACTTGACCTGCTGGACCTTGGCGAGGATCTCGGTCATCGAGCGGTCGGCATTGGCGTTGAGGATCAGCTTCGCGCGGATCTGGCTCTTGCCCTGCATCGAGGTCGATGTGAGATATTCGATGCCGTTGGCGGTGGCGATCGCCTGCGCGATCGGCGTGGTGACGAACCCCTGCATCACGTCCTGCGATGCGCCCGGAAGCGCCGTGTCGATCGTAATCGTGGCGCTTTCCATGCCCGGATATTGCCGGATCGGCAGGCTGAACGTCGCGCTCAGACCGACGAGCAGGATCAGCAGGCTGACCACGATCGCGAGGATCGGGCGCCGGATGAAGATATCGGTGAAGGCCATCTCAGCGCGCTCCCACGGTCAGGAGCTTCGTCACCTTGACTTCGGCGCCCGGCTGAACGCGCAACTGCCCTTCTGCCACGACCACGTCGCCCGGCTTCAATCCCTGGTCGATGACGACAGTGTTGGCGATGCGGCGGCCCGTGCGGACCGGCACGATCTCCGCCTTGCCGCCCTTGCGGGCTTCCTTGCCCCGGATGACGATCACGCTATCGCCTTGCGCCGAAGTCTGGATGGCGGTCGCCGGAACGACAATGGCGCCTTGCTGCGGAGGCAGGGCCAGGGAAGCGGTCACATACATGCCGGGCCTCAGAGCCCGGTCCGGATTGGGGAGGGTGGCCTGCACCATCACATTGCGCGTGTCCTCGCCGATCTTCGGCTCGATTGCATTGACCCTTGCGGTGAAGATGCGGCCCGGGAACGCGTCGCTGGTGACCGCGACGCTCGAACCGGGCTTGAGGCGCGCCAGTTCCTGCTGCGGCAGGGCGAACTCAACGTAAAGCTGGTCAAGCGCCGTCAGCGTTGCGATGGCATCGCCGGGATTGAGATACTGGCCGAGGTTGACGCGGCGAAGGCCGATCTCACCCGAGAAAGGCGCGCGGATCTGGCGCTGGACGAGCCTGGCATCGAGCTGGCGCACGGCGGCGGCGGCCTGATCGCGCTCGGCGCGGCGCTGCTGGAGCAGTTCGCGCGGCTCGGCGCCGGTAGGAGCAAGCTCTTGCGAGCGGGCAAGCTGGACGCCGGCGAAATCGAGCCTCGCGCGCGCCGCTTCCCGGTCGGCGCGCTCGGGGCCGTCGAAAAGCTGCACCAGCAGGGAACCCGCGCGGACCTGCGACCCCGCGGCAAAATTGATGGCCGTGACCCGTCCGGCGACTTCGGGCGACAAGGTCACTTCGCGCACCGCCGTCAGGCTGCCCACCGCATCGAGCGACGCTGGAACCTCGCGAGCATCGACGACCACGGCCGCGACGGGCGTCGCCTGTTGTTGCCAGCCTTCGCCTTGCCCGGAGCGCAGTGTCCGCCACAGGAATAGCGCGCCCAAAAGGATAGCCAGGACCGCGACCGTGAGAATGATCGTGCGCCGCTGGGGGCGCGGTGCGGTGTCACGTTCAGCGACGTCATGGACAGAGTCGGTCATGAACCCGTCTCCGGACTTGCGGGTGGAACTGGCGCCATTGTTCGATCTTCCTTCGCTTGCGCTGGCCCCGCGCTTGTGCTCGCGTAGCGGAGTCGCTAATTAACCAAGTGATAGCTTTGAAAAACAGATTCGACGAATATGTCAAGCAATAGCTATTATCAGCTACGGGCGCAAACGCCTGCCGATCGCATATTGATGGCGCTCAAGATGCATGGCGCGCAATCATCGGCTGCGCTCGGCAAAAGGCTTGCGATCACGGGAGAGGCCGCGCGCCAGCAGCTCTTGCGCCTGGCCGAGCAGGACCTCGTCGCGGCGTCGAGCGAAGCCAAGGGCGTCGGCCGTCCGCTTCAGCTCTGGGATCTGACGGCAGCGGCGCAGTCCCGCTTTCCCGACACGCATGCGAGCCTCACCGCCCAGCTGCTCGACATCATCCGCGCCCAGTTGGGCGAAGGCGCGCTCGATACCATCATCAATGTTCGCGAAGCACAGACCCGTGCGCGCTATGAGGAAGAGCTGGCCGACAAGACGGGACTTGCCGAGCGCGTGGAAGCACTGGCGGCGCTTCGCTCGGAAGAAGGTTACATGGCCGAATGGCGCGAGGAGCCCGATGGGTCGTTCGTGCTGATCGAGAACCACTGTCCGATCTGCGCCGCCGCCATCGCCTGCGCCGGGTTCTGTCGCGCGGAGCTTGAAGTGTTCCGTGCGGCCCTTGGCCCATCTGTATCAATCGCACGCGCCGAGCACATTATCAACGGCGGACGCAGATGCACCTATGTAATCAGGACGAAGCCAGATTGAGCGATTCTCCGCGTCAAGGGGCTTTGTATCGGGAGGAATGCCGGTCAGCGGGAGCATGATCTGCGCGAGGTGGTCAACGGCCTGCGTTGTATCGTGAAGACGGGCGCGCCATGGCGGTGGATGCCCAACGACCTGCTGCCGTGGGCGGCAGTATACTAGCAGACGCAGTGCTGGCTGGCGGCGGGATACTTCGAGGCGCTGGTCGACGACCTGTGCGCGGTGCTGCGGCTGGCGGCGGGTCGCAAGGCGGAGCCGAGCGCCACGATCATCGACAGCCGGACGCTGCGATCCACGCTCGAGAGCGGCGAGCGATCCGGCTATGACGGCGGCAAACGCAAGAAGGGCTCGAAGATCCACATGGCAGTCGACACGCTCGGCTACCCGAGCTTGGCGCGAGCTGGGCCAGCGACTTCCTCCGCGCGCGCGTTGCTCGATCAACTCGTCCGCACGCCGAGTGACATCCTGCGCGTCGGGAATCATCCCGACTACGGCATGGCCGTTCCTACCCCGGATCATTTCATTCCGCTTCTGTATCTGGCGGAACTGCCGGGCGTGGAAGGTGTTGAGGTCGATCCGCTGCTGCGCGGCTATGCTATGGGCTCGATTTCGATGACCTGCTACGGGCTGCGCGCGGATCTGACTCTCAGCCCCTCGATGCAGCCGATTTGCCGGGCGGCATCGCGCCCGATCAAACCAACATGTGAGTCCGCTCACCAATCGACCGCCAGTTCGCGCAGTCCTTGAGGCCGTGGACACTCTGATGCTCGTCTCGTCGAGCGAGATCGGCCAGCGTGCCATGCAGCACCGCAACGTCATCAACGCCGCGAAGACGGCGGGCTTGAAGCGCATCGTCCAACGGGAGCGGTCCTGCACGTCGAAGGCGGCATCGTCGAGAGCATCCCGCGACCGTCGTCAAGCCGCAAGACTATGAAGGATGACAACTGTGAACACCGACCGCCTCTCTCAGGCCGCCCCTGAAATACTTGGCGTCCTTCAGATCGTGACCGGGCTTCTGTTCTTGGCTCACGGAACCCTATAATTTCTATATTTTCCTGCCGGAGAAGCTGCCGGTTCAGGATGGGCGTTTGCGCATCCCGACGCTGTGGCCGGTTTGATCGAACTCGTAACGGGTGCGCTCATCGCGCTCGGACTGTTCACGCGGCCGGCCGCGTTTCTAGGCGGTCTCCCGCAAAGGCTCTGCGACGCGAGAGGCACCCCGCTTTAACGCCTTAGCGATTTCTTCCGAGGTGCGGCTGACCGCCAGTCGCAAGGCTTCGTCCACATGGACATAACCCTGCGTCACCGTTTGGGAGGCATGACCAAGCATCGCAGCGATCGTCAGTTCCGAGAATCCCAGATCGCCTGCGACGCTGCCGAACGTATGCCGCAGAGTATGGGGCGTGACGTTTTCGAGCTTTGCTATGGCGCTCAAGCGAGCGAGGCAGGCCGACGCGGTCGTAATCGGGCCGTTCGTTCCCGCCGAAGGAAATACATGCGGATTTCCTTCAACCGCCGGCTGCTTCTGGACCAACGCAATCGCGGCTGGGCCGATCGCTCGTGCCTGTTCGTCACCCTTGGTATCGGGGAACGCTATGAAGCCGCCCTCGGGGTGCAACCAGGATCGCCACATCGCTTGTCCCTCCTGCCGGCGAAAGCCTGTCAGCAGCAGCAACTCGACGATCGCGATTCCCACTGGGTTCTCCCCATTGCGGTTGGCCACGACCATCGCCGCACCGAGATCCTCGATTTCAGAGATGCTCAGCCTGCGCTTCTTCTTATTGCTTGCGAGCTTGCGGACGCCCTTCGTCGGATGTTCCGCCAGCAATCCTTTGTGCTTTGCATGGGACAGAACGCTTTGCAGTGTGCCCACGACACGCGGCGCGACGCCGACACCGCCGGTCGCTGCGCCTCCACGCCCGCCCGAACGCGGCTTTGCCGTCTTTCCATTGACCACATCGGTTTGCATCGCCTCGACATCGGCGATGGTCAGGCGACGGGCAACACGGTGGCCGACCAAAGGCTTGATGTGCGTATTGATCCGGCTCTCATCCATGTCGAGCGTCGATGTCTTGATCGGCCGGTTGCGCCTGCCGAGGATGCGCCCGGCTCGTGCTTCTTCCAGATACCAATCGCACAGATCGGTAACCGTAGGGTCTTGGCGTGCCTGCGCTATTTCCTCGGCCGGATCGGCACCGGCCGCGACTTCGCCCAGTTTGATCTTGGCTTGATCGCGGCCCTGTTCGACCGTCAGGATGCCATAGCGGCCGATCTTCATTCGCCGCGTTCGATCCTCGGCGTTGCGATACTGGACCACGAAGGTTTTCGTGCCTGACGCACCAACCCGGATGCCAAACCCCCGCGTCTCGCTGTCCCAATGGAAGGTCTGCCCTTTGGCGGGTATGGGCAAAGCGTCGATCGTTTTCTTTGTCAGCTTGGGCATGGCGAACCTCGCATGTCGTCGTTCTTCTGCTTACGCGGATTGACCATACCTCAAAAGTAAGCAAAACGTAAGCAGAAATGAGCGTTTTGATGGTTACTGGCGGCAAGGCTGGCGTAGCACGGCAGGACATAACATGCTGATTTAACGTATAATATCGTATGGCGGCTAAGGGTAGCGTAAAGTCATTTCGATCTTGCCAAGGTTGGGGTCGAGGGTTCGAATCCCTTCGCCCGCTCCAGTTTTCCAATGACATAACGGATATTCCGCCTCGCGCGGTAGCGAGCACCGCGGCTGGGCAATGTCCGGCATGGAGGCCGCACGGGGCGCCTGGCCCCATGCAGCGCAGCGTCTTCAGCCGCTGTTGCGCAGGGCGGTGGCGATGGCGTTGATGGAGAGTTCGATGCCTTCCTTGATCCGGGGGTCCTCCTCGCCGGCGCGGTGGCGCTTGAGGAGTTCGACCTGCAGCAGGTTCAGCGGCTCGATATAGGGGAGGCGCAGGCGGATCGAGGTTTCGAGCGCGGGATTCTTCTCCAGCAGCCGCGACTGGCCGGTGCAATGGAGCAGGCCGTCATGCGCCGCCTGCCAACCTTCGCGAATGCGACCGAAAATCGCCTGCGCCCCGTCCTGATCCTCGACCAGCGGCAGATAGCGCGCGGCGATGCCGAGGTCGGACTTGGCGAGCACCATCTCCATATTGGCGAGCGCGGATTTGAGGAAGGCCCAATGCTGCGCCATGTCGGCGAGCAGCGCCTTGTCCTCGAAGCCGGCGAGCGCCTGGCCCACGCCATACCAGCCGGGCAGCATCACGCGGGCCTGGGCCCAGCTGAACACCCAGGGGATGGCGCGCAGATCCTCGATCCGCGTGCTCTTCTTGCGGCTGGCGGGACGCGAGCCGATCTTGAGGCCGGCGATTTCCTGGATCGGCGTCAGCTGGCGGAAGAAATCGCGGAAGCCTTCGGTGCCGTAGACGAGGTCGCGATAGGCGGCGAAGGCGTTTTTCGACAGTTCGTCCATGGCGCCCGCGAAGCGCGTGGCGTCGCGTTCGGAAATGGCTTCTGGCTCCAGGCTGGCGAGCAGCGTGGCGCTGGTCATCGCTTCCAAATTGGTCATGGCGACGTCGCGCGTGCCGAATTTGGCGGCGATGACTTCGCCCTGTTCGGTGA
>JACESO010000076.1 GCA_013911745.1 Sphingobium sp.
GTCCTTTGGAGCGGATGGACGACTGGTCGGCAGCGCTCAAGTCGCTGTCGGCACGACGATCTCGCCGCGTGCCGACAGCGACTTGAGCGCTGCCGACCAGTCGTCCATCCGCTCCAAAGGACAGGCGACGATCACCCGTTCCGCCATGCCGACCGCTGCCGCCAGCCGCGCGGCCATGTCAGCGTCGTGCCGCTCGGGATGGAGGTTCGCCGCGTCGGCGCGGATCAGCTCGACATGGCGGCCCGCTACGACATCCACGCCGTCGAGGATGACGGCGGTCAGATGCGGCACATCGCCAAGCAGCCTGACGGCGAGCCGGGCGACCGCGAGCCGCACCAGCGCCAGGGCCACACCGCCCAGCCCGAGGCCGGTGATGAATGTCAGACGCGACAGTTGCTCGGCGATCTTGCCCAGATAGACGATCAGCAGCATCAACAGCGCCGCCTGCGCCAATGCCCAGAGCGCGCGCGAGATGCCGCGCCGAACCCGGTCCAGCGTGTTGATGCCATAGGCCCCGCCCTTCACCGCCAGCAGGGCGTAAAGCGGCGCGACCATCGCGAACATGACGATGCCGTGCGGCTTGCCGGGCTCCCCCCACAACGCGCCGAGCACCAGCCAGTTGGCCGCGAGGAAAGCGCAGAACAGTCCCGCCATGTCGCCCGCGAGGCACAGCGCGTAGAGCCGCAGGCGCACGATTTCCTTGGAGACGGTCACGGAAGGGCCTTGCATCATCATGAAGCTGTTTCGTTGGCACCGCGCGAGACCGGTGGCAAGGGGCGACGCTGGATGCAGTCATTCGCCGCGATGGAACATCCCTTCACAAACCGAATATGCGCCCTAGCGCCTTGTCCAGCATCAGCAATTGCCAGAGCAGCCGGCCATGGTCGGCGACGCCCGCGCGATGATCGGCGGCGACCTTGGCAAGGCGGCCTGCATCGAACCAGCCGGTGCGTGCGAGCGCCGATCCGCCCGCGATCGCTGTCGCCTCGCCTGCCAACGCGCCGCGGAACCATGCGCTGATCGGCGTTACGAACCCCATTTTCTGGCGGTACAATATGTCTTGCGGCAGGAAGGGCTCCATCGCCTTCTTCATCAGATATTTGCCGCTGTTGCCGCGTATCCGTTGCTGGACCGGAAGACGGGCGGCGAATTCCACCAGCCGGTGATCGAGCAGAGGCTCGCGCGCTTCCAGGCTGACGGCCATACTCATGCGGTCGGTCTTGGTCAGGATGTCGCCGGGCAGCCAGATGCGCAGGTCCGCATATTGCGCCCGGTCGAGCGGGTCGCGCGCGGGCGCATCGGCCATCGCCTTCACATAGCGATCCTCGGCGCGATAGGCGCCAAGGCGGCTCTTCATGTCCTGGCCGTAGAGGCGGTGGCGCAGGGCATGAGGCGTCACGCCGACCGAGGCGGCGTAGGCCTCGCCGCCTTCCCCGGCGAGTTCGAGGAAGGTGGACTTGGCGCGCAGCGGGCGCGGTGCCCAATCCGCCTTGGGATACCAGCGGCCGAGCGTGCCGAACAGCGGCTGGCGCACGGTGGCGGGGATCATGGCGCGGAGCTTTTCCCCCTGCATCTGGAAGCGATGGCGGCGATAGCCGGCGAAGGCCTCATCGGCTCCGTCGCCCGACAGCGCCACCGTCACCTGCTCGCGCGCCAGCTCGCAAACTCGGTACGTGGGCAAGGCCGACGCATCGGCAAAGGGTTCATCGAAATGCGCGGCCAGCGTGTCGATCAGGCTGAAATCGTCGGGTGACACGATGCGGGTGCGGTGATCGGTCGCGAAGCGGCGCGCGACCCGATCGGCATAGGCGGTCTCGTCCAGGCTCGCGACATCGAAGCCGATGGTGCAGGTCTTGACCGCGCGGGAGGATGCTTCCGCCATCAATGCAACGACGCTGCTGCTGTCGACCCCACCGGACAAAAATGCGCCGAGCGGCACGTCGGCAACCATACGCGAACGCACCGCCTGCCGCATCAGTGCGACCAGTTCCTCCTCCAGCACCTGAGGGTTCGCCTTCGACCGATCGGCGAAGCTGATGTCCCAGTAGCGTTGCGGTTGAGACAGAGGCCGGCCGCGCACCAGTCGCAGCGTTTCGCCAGCCCCCAGCTTGCGCACGCCCGCGACCAGGCAGGCATCGTCGGGGATGTAGCCATAGGCCATATAATCTTCAACCGCGGACAGGTCCGGCGCGCGGCGCAGCAGCGGATGCGCGAGCAGGCTCTTCAACTCCGATCCGAAGATCAGGCTGCCGTCCGAGAGAAGCGCATAGTGAAGCGGCTTCACCCCCAGCCTATCGCGCACCAGCCACAACGCCTGCGCCCGCGCGTCGAACAGGGCGAAGGCGAACATGCCGTTGAAGCGGTGGACGCACTCCTCGCCCCATTGGCGGTAGCCGTGCAGGATGACTTCGGTATCGCTGTGGGTGCGGAAGACGTGGCCCTTCGCCTCCAGTTCGGCGCGAACCTCGGCGAAATTGTAGATCTCGCCGTTGAAGACGACGGCGAGGCTCTCGTCTTCCGTCAGCATCGGCTGCGCGCCGCCGCCGAGATCGATGATCGAGAGGCGCAGATGGCCGAGGCCCACGCCCGGCGCGGTCCAGATGCCGCTGCCGTCCGGGCCGCGATGCGGCATGACGTCCAGCATCGCGCGCACCCGCGCCTGATCGACGGGTTTCGCCGTTTCGAGATGGAAGATGCCCGCTATGCCGCACATGGCATAACCCCCTAGCGGATGCCGGCGACGCGGTCAGCCAAAAGCTGAACGTCGCCCAAGTCTTTCAGAAAAGCGTCGATGGCGGCATCGGCGGGCCGGCCCTCCGCCTCCTCCGCCGACACGAGGATGGCGACGGCACGCTGGTCCTGCCCCAGCAACCGGGACTTGAGGGTCGCGAGCTTGACCTGGGCCGGGTTGCCAGTGGGCGGGTTGCGGCCAACGACATAGAAGCTGACGACATGGCGGACGACCGGACCCGGCGCGGTGATCTGCTCGCCCCGTCCTTGAGCGGGGGAACGGCCCGGCGAGGACCATACCCACTGGCTGTCGGGATCGGCCGCGCCCTGCCCGAAGCCGACCAGTTCGCGCCCTTCCTCCTGCCGGTCGAAAACGGCAATGGCGAGATCGACGACATGCCCGTGCCCGTCGCGATAGCGGCCCCGGGTCAGCATATCGGCGCCGTCGAAGCGTGGTTTCCAGGGATAGGCTTGGGGAGCTTGGGTGCGGGACCACGCCTTGATCGCCGGCAAGGCGGGCGCCGGCGGCAAGGGATCGGCGGTGGCGGCGGTCGCCGCGAGCCAGGCTGGGGCGGCGGCGATAATCGCAAGGGCAAGGGCGGCGACTGTACAACTGTCCGACGCACTCGCCTTTCTCGCGCCCAGCGCCTCCGCGTCGAACCAGGGATCGCCGGGCTTCCGATCGAAAAACGGCCATGCGGCGACCATGACAATCGCCATGACGATCGCGAAGAAGACCCAGCCATAGACGACATGGTCGAAACCGACCGCAGCGTCCACCGTGGTCAAATGGGCGACCCAGATGGTCGCGAACGCCCGCACCCCGTTGGCCGCCACCGACAGCAACAACGCGCCGCACAGAAAAATCGCCCGCCGCAGCCAGCTTTTGAAGCAGACATTGCAGACCAGCACGCCATAGGCGGCCATCGCGATCAGGAACTTTGCCCCGGAACAGGCTTCGGCCACCTCGAAATAGCCGGTCGGGGTGGTGATGAAGATGCCCTCCATATGCGCGGGGACGCCGGCGAGGTCGAGCAGCAGCATGGCGATCCGCGCCGTCAGCAACTGCAACGGCGGGACGATCTCTTCGCCGAAGGGAACCATGAAAAAGGCGTAGAAGAGCGGGAACAGCAATGCGCGCGCGACGACAGGACCGAGCATGGCCAGCACCGCACCCTGCAGCATCATTACCAAAGCGCCATGGCGCACCATCGCCACCCCCCCCGCCGCTCCCACCAGCCAGGCGAACGCGCCAAAGCCGAGCCAGGCGAGGCCGGGCGACCAGGCGACCGGCTGCAACTGGCGGAGCGTGGGCCATCTCTGCTGCACCAGCCAGCCGATCAGGAGTGGGATGAAGAGGCAATGGCCGAAGGTCGATGCGTTCCACCAGATGGTCACCATGCTGGTGACGTCGCGGAAGAACAGCAGGATGATACCGGCCCAGACCACGGCTAGCCCGGCCAGTTGCCTGCGCCATCCATCGATGCCGCGGGTCGCGCCGGCCAGAGGCAACGCCCCTCCGATCATGCCGCGCGAGAACCCATTTCAGCGGCGTCCGGGAACAGCAGCGCAGGCAATCCGGCCAGCGTGGCGGACCAGCGGTAGCGTTGCTCCATGCGACAGCGGGCAGCCATACCCAAATTTTCGGCTGAATTCCGATCGGCCAGCAGGGAGACGATGGCGGCGGCTTCGCCCGACGCATCAGCCGCGACCAGCAGGTGATCGCCATGCTGCGCATCGATGCCTTCGGCTGCCTGCGGCGACGCCACCACCGGGCGGGCCATCGCCATCGCTTCCAGCACCTTGTTCTGGATGCCGCGCGCGATGCGGAGTGGCGCAACGACGACATCGGCCGCAGCCAGCCAGCCGCGCACATCAGGCACGCCGCCGGTGACGATCACGCCGGGCAACGCCGCGAGCGCCTGCACCGCTGCCGAGGGATTGCGTCCGACGATGGCGAAGCGCGCATCGGGATAGGCTTCGCGCACGAGCGGTAACGCATCGCGCGCGAAGCTCTCGACCGCTTCGATATTGGGCCGATAGTCCATCTGCCCCGTGAACACGAGCAGCGGCCCCTCCCCTTTGTCGATCCTGTCGAAAGGCGCCGCTGGACCGAAATAGTCCAGTGCCACGCCGTTTTCGATGGCCACGATCCGGTCCGGGCCGAAACCGGCAGCCTCGCGGAACAGGGATGCTTCGGCTTCGCTGACGAACGCGCTCACATCGGCGCGGGCAGCCGTGCGTCGCTCGAAGTCGAATAGGACGTGACCTTCGCGACGGTTGACCCAGGCCATGGGGCCGCTGCCGGTCTCGCCATAGGCGGTATATTTGGCGGAGTCGTAATCGACAAAATCCATCAGGAAGCGGATATGTTCGGGAAGAGGTGGCACGAAATGGGCCATCTGTGCCGAATAGGCGACGACCGCGCGAATGGGATGGCGGGCAAGCGTGTCGGCTACCCAGCGATGCAATCGCGGATCGTCGAACAGTGATACGAGCAGCGGCTGCCGATTGATCAGCCCTGCGACCCCGGCGACGAGTTTCGAGCGGTTTCGCATCAGCACGCACTGGCTTGCGGTGTCGCCCGCCATGGCGGCGGCAAAGCCCATGTCCCGGTCGTCATCGGCAAAGGAGCCGACATGGACGGGGGCAAGTTCCGTCAATCGCTTCAGCAGGTGATAGGAGCGGATCTTGTCACCGCGATCGGGTGGATAGGGAATGCGGTGGCAAAGGAAAAGTATGTCGCCGCTCATCCCAGACCCCGCGCGATCGGCGGGCCGATCAGGTTCGCTATCGGCAGAGGCAGCTTCTTCCAGAGGTCGATCCGCCGCTGATATTTGGGGTTGTTAGGGCTGATGTCCCGCGCGGCTCCATCGGGAGACCAGCGATAATAGCCGAGCGGGTGAGGCTCGAACCCGAAGCTCTTCTTCCACGCCGCCTGCCCGCTGTTCGCCTTGGACCGGCCGAAATCGAAATGGCTCATGCCCCGCGCCCGGCCATGGGCCATCAGGCGATAATACATGAGTTCGTTGGATCGAAGCTGGCGGGCTACAGCCAAACCACCACCCCAATAAGGCATGACGCGACCGGCATGATAGAGGGTGAGAACCGCCGAGACAGGACGGTCGCCATCCAGCACCAGCAGGATGTCGGCATCGTCGCCGAACGCCTCAAGCACCGAACGGAACAGGGCGCGAGGGAATACGGGCGTGCCAAGGTTGCGGACGCTTTCGGCGTAGATGCGGTAGTGAGCGCGCAGAAATTCCGCATCGCGGCCAACCTTCACCGTCAGCGAAGAATTGGCCAGTGCCTTGCGCAGTTCGGCGCGATGCTTGCGCGGAATCGCGAGCAGTTCGGCTTCATCATCGGTGGCGATCGGGCGCACGAAGCCCAGATGCTCGCCCTCGCGCCGTTCCCATGTCTCTCCTGGTGCGGCACCGCCGCGCAGTTCGACGGGTATGCCGCCACGTTCCCTCGCCGCTTGCTGGGCGGCGGCAGCTAGGCACGCGGCTGCACGCGGATCGTCGGCCAGGATGCCGCCATCGACGCCGAAGGCCGTCGATATCATCGCGCTGCCGAACAGCCGGCTCTTGAGGTGATGAAGCGGCAGCAGGCCGCTGATCTTGCCCGACGGCGCAACGGCAGCCAATAACAAAGGCTTGTGACCGGTCGCACGATGGATGGCACTGAGCCAGGCGGTCAGGTGAAAGGGCGTTCCATCGGGATGGGCGCGCACGAAGGCGTCCGCGGCCGACGCCTGTTCCGGATTGGCAAGGTCCAGCGTGGTGATCGCCATATCGGCACCGGTTCCGACGATCATGACGCGCGCGCCGCTTCCGCGTCCGCTAAGGCATCGACCCGCGTCCAAGCAAAGTCGCGCGTCAGGCGGCGCAGCTTGGCCGCCATTACCGACAGGTTGCTGTAATGGCGCAGCCGCGACCGGAGCGGCGCGCCGCTCACGCGTGGCTGAGCCGAATCGATTTCCCACGGGTGGAAATAAATGATCGCCGGACGCCCCGCCTCCTCATTCACCTGCCGGATGGCCCAGCGGGAAAAGCCATAGGGCAGCAGGCGGAAGAAGCCCCCTCCACCGGCCGCCAAGGTGCGGCTGCCGAGTTTCGCGGTCGTGACCGGGAGTTCGATGAGGGACGCATCCTTCACCGGCTTCCAGGCAAAGCGCGGCGAGTCAGGCCAGCCATAATGGTCGTGCCGAATCGGCGCGACGCTGGAGGAATAGCGATAGCCCTCCTCCGCCAGGATCATATGCGCCCAAGGCGTCCGTGTATCGATGGAAAAGCTGGGCGCGCGATAGCCCGTCACGCGCTGGCCGCTCGCGTCCTCCAAGATGGTGCGGGACTTGCGCAGGTCGGCACGAAACTGGTCCGGCGTGAAGGTGAAGACGCGCGCATGATCATAGCCATGGCTCGCCAGTTCGTGCCCTGCCGAGACGATGCGGCGCATGAGCGCGGGATAGCGTTCCGCCACCCAGCCCAGGGTGAAGAAGGTCGCCTTGACGCCGGCGTCGTCGAACAACTGGAGCACGGCGTCGGTGTTCGCCTCCACCCTGTGCGTCAGCCCGTCCCAATCGGCGCGGTCGATGGTGCGCTCGAACGCGCCGACCTGAAACCAGTCCTCGACATCGACGGAGAGCGCGTTGAGCATCGGACCGTCCGCCCTGTCAGGCAACGGCCTGCGCGTCGGCGTGCGGCCCTTCCTGCTCGACCCAGTCGACCAGCAGCGTCAGCACCCGGCGCAATGCGCTGTCCTGTTCCTCGGCACGAAATTCCAGCGCGGCTAGCCGTTCCTCGATCAGTTCGAAGCAGCCCTTGAGCGCTTCTGGATCGATTTCGGACGCGACGGGCGGCGCGAAAGGCGCATGCGACTGCATCGCGCGGAGGGAGGCGATTTCCGCTCGCAGCCCCTCGATCTCGGCCAGCATGTCGGATCGTAACGTTTCGGCCTGTTCCGCGACAACGATGTGGACAGCTTCCCCCACTTGCGCGTCGGCCTGGTCCGAGACAGTGACCGCCGCTTCGACATCATCTTCCGAGACAGCGACGTGGACAGCCTCATCATCGGGAAATGCAGCATCTTCGGCGCGTTCGTCCTGGTCCGACGCCCGGTCCAAGACAGGCTCGGACGCGGCGAATGCGGGGCGCTGGAAGAGCGGTGTCACCACGTTGGAGGTGGCGGGATATCCAGACTGCTGGTCCTCTTCTTCCTCCGCGACATCTTGCGCGCTGTCTATTGCGTCCGCATGGTCCTGAACGGACAGGCCGGCATCATTGGTCGCTTCCTCGAAGGCATCTGCTTCCTCCACATCGTCCAGCGCCGAGGCGGCCATGGGTGCGGGCGTCAGGTCTGCGTCCAGCCCCATGTCGGCGACGACCGCCGCCACGACGTCCTCGTCCAGCACGGCAATCTGCTCGATCGCGCCAAGCAGCAGGACGCGGCTGGTCAGCGCATTGAGCCGGCGCGGCACGCCCGAGGTCGCCGCGTAGAGCGCGGCAAAGGCGTCCGGCGTGAAGATCGGCGTGCCGGTCCAGCCCGCGACGGTCAGCCGATGCAGAATATAGGGCTCGATTTCCCGCTCCATCATCGGTTCCAAATGATGGGTGGCGATGACGCGCTGGCGCAGCTGTTCCAGTTCCGGCGACTTGATGAGGTCGCGAAACTCAGGCTGGCCGAGCAGGAAAATCTG
Source organism: Sphingobium sp. (assembly GCA_013911745.1). GTDB lineage: Bacteria > Pseudomonadota > Alphaproteobacteria > Sphingomonadales > Sphingomonadaceae > Sphingobium > Sphingobium olei. The sequence continues at coordinate 8,432 of JACESO010000076.1, forward strand.
GAGCAGCGACTGCCCCCCTAGCTGGAAGTTGGAGAGCATCCGCAGCTCTTCGATGGCGGACACGGGCAGGTTCTGCGCTTCGTCGACGATCAGCAGGGTGCGCCGCCCGGCGCGCGCCTGCGCATAGAGGAACGCTTCGATCTGCCGCAGCGTCGCCGCCTTGTTCTGGCCATCGGTCGCAAGGCCGAAGCCCTGCGCGGCGAGCCGCAGCATGTCGTCGCCCTCGACCTGGGTCGACACGATCTTGACCGCCGTCAGCCGCGCCGGGTCGATGGTCTGCATCAGGTGGCCGACAAGGGTGGTCTTGCCCGCACCAATGTCTCCGGTGATGACGATGAAGCCTTCGCCCTGCGCAAGCCCATAACCCAGGTAGGACAGCGCCTTTCGGTGCGTCGCGCTCTCGAAATAATAATGCGGGTCCGGCGTCAGCTGGAAAGGGCGGCCCTGCAGTCCGTAGAATTGCTCGTACATCTCGTCTTCTCCCCGGCGGCCCTTAGAAGCTGTAGCGCAGGCCGACCTGCCCCATCAAATTGATGAGCGTTTCCAGATCGTCCGCCTTCACCCCGTCGATTCCCAGCGAGGCGGACGCGGACAGGTTGCGGCCGATGTTGCGGTTATAGCTGCCGAACGTGCCGTAGTTCAGCACATCTTCCCGATTGCCGCTGGCATCGAAATAATTGAGGTAGGTGGCGACGTCGATGCTGTCGCGATTGCTGGGCGCGTAGCTCACCGTGCCGATGCCATACCAGTTCTGATCGCGCGAGCCGCGAATGAGGACGGTCTGGCCGTTCGGGGTGATGAACTTGCGCTGCGAATAGCCAAAGCCAAGGCCGTAGCCCCACTGGCCGCGCTGCAACGCATATTGCGCCGCCACGCCGCGATAGCGGAAGTTGGCGCCGGTGATGCCAGCCAGCGCGTCGTTGAAGCACTGGCCCCCGCCGGTTGCCGAGAAGGCGCAGCCGGTGATGTCGCCGGTGAACGGATTGCGGGCGATATTGAACTGGCTGCCGGACAGTGCGGCCACGTCGCCCGTGATGATGCGGCCAAAACTGTCGATGCCGTCGAACAGCGCGATTGCGAAGCTGCTGTCCCGGCCCTGCCAGTTGAAGCTGCCCTGATAGGTCATGCCGCCGTAGCGTTCGCCCACCCGCGCTTCCAGGCTGGTGCGGCGGCTGGGCCGCCAGAGGACGCCCACGTCCCAGATGATATCGTCGAAATCATAGACCAGCGCGCGCGGCGAACTTTCGTCCGTCACATAGCGGCCGCCGCGAATGACCGGCACGCCGTTCGCATCCAGCAGCGGAGAGCGCTGGCTGATCTTGATATCCTCATAGCCGACGCCGCCCACTGCCGCGAGGGTCGGAGACAGGGGCACAGTCGCGTCCAACCGTCCCCAGGCATCCTCGAACCGCTGGTCAAGCTGGCTGGCGTCTTCCCGGTCATAGCCCGCGCTGGCGACGAGACCTACGCCGGGGATGAGCGTGTCGGGCGCGAAGCCCACCGATCCGAGCAGGCTGTGCGTCCAGCTATCGGCGAAGGCATCGCTGAGCGGCCCGCCGGCAAAATCGCGATTGGTGCTGTCATCGATCCGCGCGTAGCCAAGGCGGTAGGCGGCGTTAACGTCGAAATCGCCGAGCCTGGTCGTGTAGGACGGGCCGACATAGCCGGCATAGACCTGCGTCGAGAGGCTTCCCCGCTGGGCAAAGGCACCGCTGTAGCCGTCCGTGCGGGCACGGGTGGCAAGGCCGCCTGCCTGCAGCGACAGACCGCGCGCCAGCCTGACATTGACGGTAGCGATGCCGCTGATCGTGTCCTGATCGGTCGCCTGCCGGCCCCAGCCGAAGCTGTGGTTGTACTGGACGTCGATCGCTGCCTCGACACGTCGGCTGCGCACGTCCGCCGCCACGCCGGCAACGACGTTGGTATAGGTCAGCACGTCGCCTTCGCCCTTGAGGGGGGCGATGACGACCTGATCCACGCCAAGATAAGGCGTGACGTTGACGCGCCGGTCGCTGCCCGACTGGGCCATGGCAGGCGTTGCCGCAACAGCGGCGAGCGACGCGCCCGCCAGGAAGAACCGAGCGAGGATCACCGGGTTTCTCCTTCTGCATAATAGCCGCCGAAGCGGCGACGGCCGCTGTTGAAGCGCACGGCATTGAGCAGGAGGCGGACCTGCGCCCCGCCCTTCACCATGCCGATCGCGTCGCGCAGCGTGCTTTCGGACGTCCGGTCGGCGCGCACGACCATCAGCGCGACCGCCGCATGGCTGGCCAGCACGGCCGCGGCCGAAGCCGCCAGCAGCGGGGGCGAATCGAAAATCAGAATGCGGTCGGGACGGCCTTCCGTGAGGCGGCCGAGCAACTGCTCGGTGCGCGCGGAAGCCAGATATTCGGTGTCGTTATGGCTGGGCGCGCCGGCCGGCAGCACGGCGAGCGAGGCGACGTCCGTGCGGATCACGCAATCCTCGATCGCGATCATCGGATCGGCGAGCGCGTCCATGAGGCCGGGCCCGGCCTGAAGGCCAAGCGCCTCGGGAATGCCGCGCTTGCCGAAATCGGCGTCGATCAGCAGGATTTCTCGGTCCTTTTCCGCCGCGAGGCTGAGCGCCAGGTTGATCGCGCAGAAGCTCTTGCCGTCGCCGCTGTTGGCGGAGCAGACGAGGATGCGGTTGCCGCGCGGATGCCCCTGAAGCTGCGGCAACAGGTCACGCTTCAGCAGGCGGAATTCCTCGCTCATTGCCGTGACCGGACCATCGGGACGCAGGAAGCCGGCTTCGGCGAGAGCGATGCGGTCGATCGGCTGGATCGGCCCTGTCCAGGCTGGCGCGCGAAAAGGGGCGGCGGTAGCGGGCGGCTCGACCGACGGGGCAGCCGGTATCGGATCGACCATCGGGGGCGCGTCGACCGCAGGCGCGGCGCGGCCACGCAGCGCGGCCTGGAAATCATAGATTTCCGTGGCCCGTTCGATCAGCGATCCGCGACCCTTGATGGAGCTATGCTGGTTCATCTTGTCTGCTTCCCTGCCCATCTCAGGCCATGCCGCGCTGGACGAATTCGACCGCGATCAGCAGCAGGCAGGCGGCAGCCAACCCACCGCTCGCGCCGGCGAACCATTTGAGCCGCTGCCGCTCCATCGCGACCTGCGTGGCTGTGAGCGTCTCGCTGATCGAGCCGGCGACGGGCAGGCCCAGCGTCCTTTCCAACCGTGCGGCCGTCGGGAACGTGCCCTTGAGCTGGCTGAGCCCGAAGGCGACGCCGACGCCAGCCGCAATGCCCAGCACCAGAACGCCAAGCAGCAGCAGCGGCCGGTTCGGCGCGGAAGGGGCCGATGGCGTATCGGGCGGGGTTATGACGCGGAACTGGACGGCGCCGGTTTCGGTCTTCACCTCGCCGCGCAGGCGCAGATCCTCACGATCGGCGGTCAGCTTGTCATATTGGGCCTTGAGCGCGGCATAGTCGCTGTCGAGCTTTTCCTGTTCGGACGCGACGCCGGGTTCATCGACCTGGCGGCTCATCATCGCGTTGAGATCCGCCTGAAGCTGCGCCTTGCGCGCGCCGAGCGCCTGCACGGTTGCGGCGCGTTCAGCCTGCATCGACTTGATCGAGAGATAGGCCGGATTGGGCGTGCCGCCGCCACCGGCGGACCCACCCCCGCCCGAACGGCGCAGGCTATCAACCTCCCGCTGGGCGGCGATGACGTCCGGGTGGTTCGCAGTCCAGCCGCGCGCGCGCATGGAGGCAAGGTTCGCCTGCGCCTGCGCCAGCGGCGACGCGCCGCCCGAGGCGGAGAGGCCAGGCAGGCTCTGCGGCGTGCCGGCGAGCTGGCCGTTCATGGCCGACAGCGCGCTTTGCGCCTGCACGAGTTGGGAGTCGATCTGGTTGATCTCCATGCGAGCGGCATCCATCCGCTGGCTGATCGACCCGGCGCCGGGAAGAAGGCCCATATAGCGCTGCGCGAATTCGGTGCGGCGCTGGTCGGCCGCCGCCAGCTGCTTGCCGCGCGCGGCGATCTGCTGGTCGAGGAAGGCGAGGCTCTGCTTCGTCTCACGACGGTCGCCGGAGAGATTTTCTTCCTGGAAGATGTCGATCAGCTTTTGCACGACCTGCTGCGCGATGCGCGCGTTCGCGCCGTCCGACAGCGTCGAATCGGCCGACACGGCGCTGATGTCGATCATGCTGGGATCGGCCTGCGCCATGACGGTGATGTTCTCGCGCAGCTTGGTGATCTTTGCCGCGACGTCCGCCGGGCCGGACACCGACTGGGACAGGTCGGTCGATCGGACCACCTTTTCCAGATTATCCGCGCTCGTCAGCGTCTGGCGCAGCCGGTCGAGATCCTGCTGCGACTGGACCTGCGTGATGCCGACTTTGTCCTCCAGCAGCGACTGGGTGTTCACATAGACCCGTGCCTTGGACTGATAGCTGTTGGGGATGAAGGCGACGCCCAGCCAGCCGAGCATGCACACGCCCCAGGCAACCGCCAGCGCGATCCAGCGGCGGCTCCATAGGCCATGGAGCAGGACGCGCAGTTCGTCATATAGAGCGGCCATCAGAACATGCTCTCCGGGATGATGATGACGTCACCGGGCGCGAGCATGACGTTGGCGCGCGTATCGCCCTTCTTCAGAAGATCGCCCAGGCGTACCTGAAATTCTTTCTGCTTGCCGCTTTCCTTGTCGAAGCGGACCAAGCGGGCGCGGTTGCCCGCCGCATATTCGGACAGGCCCCCGACCGCGATCATCGCGTCGAGCAGCGTCATGTTGGCGCGGTAGGGGATGGAGGCGGGCTTTTCGGTCGCGCCGACGATCCGCACCTGTT
>JACESO010000077.1 GCA_013911745.1 Sphingobium sp.
GTCCGCACCAGCGCAGTCGACGCCGACTCTGCCGCAGCCGGCCCCGTCGCAACCGGCACCGTCTCAGCCGACTTCGTCGCAGCCTGCGCGGACCGTGCCTGCGCCTTCGCCCTCCACTTACGCCTCGGCCACGCCAGCGGCGAGCGGACCGGCCTCCGCAGCGAGAGGCGAGGTTCAGGGGCCGCCAGCGCCCGGTTTCGAGTCGATGGATACCCGCGCGCGCCAGACTGCATCTCCATCGCCGGTGCCCTCTTCCCCGACGCCGTCGCAACCCGCGCCAGCCGCGCTCGCCGCTGCAACGCCGCCATCCTCAACGGCACCAGCCGCGCCGGCCGCGCCGCAGCCCAATCCGGAGGCGACCCGCACGCTCGCGGACATCATCCGCGCGATCGACGTCCCCGAAACGGAACGGGCGACCAGCGTCGCGGCGGTCGATCTGGATGAGATCGCCACCCTACAGGCCCAGCGCCGTGCCGAACGGCAGGCCGCCGCCAAGGCAGCGGCCGACAAGGCGAAGAAGGAGGCTGCGGCCAAGGCAAAGGCCGAAGCCGACGCCAAGGCGAAGAAGGAGGCGGAAGAGAAGAAGCGCCTTGCCGCCAACCCCTCGCGCAACTGGTTGCAGGTGGGCGTAGGCCAGAGCAAGTCCGCGCTCGGCTTCACCATGAAGCGGCTGCGCGGCAAATATGGCAGCCTTGCCCCGCAGGATGCGTGGAGCGCCAGCTGGGGCCGCACCAACCGCCTGCTGGTCGGGCCTTTCTCCAGCTTCACCCGCGCCAAGGATCTGGAAGCGAAGCTGAGAGCCGACGGCGCGGACGTGTTCGCGTGGAAAAGCGACGCCGGGGAGGTGGTGGAAAGGCTGGGAGGCGAGTAAGAGGCCGGGCATGACCAGCCTTGCGTCCTATGCCTGCCATCCCGATCGAAGCCGCGGCCGCCTCCATGGCGAAGAGGGCGGCGAGGTGCGCGGGCCGCGCGACGTCTACCAGCGCGACCGCGACCGCATCATCCATTCCATCGCCTTCCGCCGCCTGCGCCACAAGACGCAGGTGTTCGTATCGCCCGATGGCGACCATTTCCGCGTCCGCCTGACCCACAGCCTGGAGGTGGCGCAGATCGGCCGCACCACCGCCCGCACGCTCGGCCTCAACGAGGATCTGACCGAAGCGCTCTGCCTTGCCCACGACATCGGCCATCCGCCCTTCGGCCATGCCGGGGAGGATGCGCTGGAAGTCGCGCTAGAGGCGCATGGCGGCTTCGATCATAATGCGCACACGCTGCGCACGCTGATGCTGCTCGAAAGTCCCTATCCGCGTTTCCGGGGCCTTAATCTCAGCTGGGAAATGCTGGAGGGCCTCGCCAAGCATAACGGCCCGGTCCTGAAACCCGGCTGGGCGATGCGGGAGCTGGATGCGATGTTCCCGCTGGACTTGCCCAGCCATGCTTCGCTGGAGGCGCAGCTGGCGGCAATTTCCGACGATATCGCCTATGACAACCATGACATAGACGATGGGCTGCGCGCGGGCCTGCTGGTGCTGGACCAGTTGCTGGAGGTGCCGTTCGTCGCGCGCTGCTGGGACCGGGTGCGCGCCCGTTATCCTGATGTGCCGCAGGACCGGCTGCTGCGCGAACTGGTGCGCGAACAGATCGGCGTCATGGCGAACGACCTTATCGAAGCGACCCGCCGCAACATCGCCGCGTCGGGGGTGGAGACGGTGGAGGATGTCCGCGCCTTCGGGGACACTTTGGTCTGCTTCTCGCCCGAGCTGGCCGCGCAGGAACGCGACCTCAAGCGCTTCATGTATGCGACGCTCTACCATCATCCCGAGCAGCTGGCCGCCGCCGATCGCGCGCGCGTGATCGTCGCGGACCTGTTCCGCGCCTATCAGGCCGATCCCCGGCTGATGCCGGACGAATGGCGCGACGACTGCGCGCTGGAGGAACCGTCCCGCAGCCGCCACATCGCCGATTTCATCGCCGGCATGACGGATCGCTACGCGGAAAAGCGCCACGCCGAAATCTATGGCGTTCCCGTTCTGGCGGATTGACGCGCCCCGTCCTTTGCCGCAAGGCGCTGCATGTCTCCGCCGGATTCGTCGGGCGGGCACGATGCGGGAGAGTATGGGTCGCCTTTCAGGCGTCGCCCGTCGCCGAAGGAGCAACCGCCCCGGAATCTCTCAGGCCAAAGGACCGCATCGCGCGCAGGGCGCTCTGGAAAGCGGACGGTTTCCCGTCCCACCGAAGGGGTAAGCCATGTGGCCGCAAGGCCGCTGGTCAAAGCTCTCAGGTCCCGTGACAGAGGGGGTGGCAGCAAGGATGCCCTTCGGGCAGACCATGGCTGTCGCCACGCGACTCATCACGGAAAGGCCGGCCCTTCATGACCGCCAACGACGACATCGCCCATCTGGAAGAAGAGCTGCCGTTGCAGGAACTGCCGCTCGATGGCTGGCACCGGGCGCAGGGCGCGCGGATGGTCGGCTTTGCCGGCTATCACATGCCGATCCAGTATGAAGGCATCATGGCCGAACATCTGTGGACGCGCGACCATGCCGGCCTGTTCGATGTCAGCCATATGGGCCAACTGACTTTCTCCGGCGAGGGCGTGGATGAGGCGCTGGAGCATCTGCTGCCCGCTGACATCAAGGGGTTGAAGCCCTTCCGCCAGCGCTATTCGATGTTGCTGGATGAGGAAGGCGGCATCCTCGACGACCTGATGGTCTCGCGGCTGGGCGGTGATGCCTTCGATGGCGCGGCCATCTATATGGTGGTCAACGGCGCGACCAAATATGACGATATCGGCTGGATGATCGAACATCTGCCCGACGAAGTCGTGATGAACCATATGGACGAGCAGGCTCTGCTCGCCTTGCAAGGCCCCGAGGCGGGCGAGGCGCTAGCGGCGCTGATCCCCGAAACCGCCGATCTTCTCTTCATGCAGTCGGGCCTCTTCACCTGGCGGGGCGTCCCGCTGTGGATCAGCCGGTCGGGCTATACCGGCGAGGACGGGTTCGAGATCAGCGTGCCGGCGCAGGATGTCGCGCTGCTCGCCGACGCGCTCTGCGCCTTGCCGCAAGTCAAGCCCATCGGCCTTGGCGCGCGCGATTCGCTGCGGCTGGAGGCAGGTCTGCCGCTCTACGGCCACGATCTCAGCCCCGCCGTCAGCACCATCGGCGCGGACCTGGGCTTTGCAATCGGCAAGCGCCGGCGCGAAGAGGGGGGCTTCATCGGCCACGCGCGCGTCGTGAAGGAACTGACCGAAGGGCCGGCCCGCAAGCGCGTCGGCCTCAAGATAGATGGCCGCCTGCCCGCACGCGAGGGCGCGACGATCCACGCCGGGTCGGCTGTCGTCGGCGAAGTCACGTCTGGCGGTTTCGCGCCCAGCGTCGGCGCACCCATCGCCATGGGCTGGGTTGACCTGGCCCATGCCGCCATCGGCACGCCGCTCGAAATCGAGGTGCGCGGCAAGCGCCTGTCCGCCGCGGTCGCGCCGATGCCGTTCGTGCCGCACCGCTATCGCCGCAAGGCCTGATCCTTTTTCGCCAAGGGGAGTATATCGATGAGCCGTTATTTCACTGACGAACATGAATGGATCGATGTCGAGGGCGAGATCGCCACGGTCGGCATCACCGATTATGCGCAGGAGCAGCTGGGCGACATCGTGTTCGTCGAACTGCCGGCTGAAGGCACGACCTTCGAAAAGGGCGATGACGCCGCGGTGGTGGAATCGGTCAAGGCCGCTTCGGATGTCTATGCCCCGATCTCGGGCGAAGTCGTCGAAACCAACAGCGCGTTGGACGACGAGCCGGCGCTGGTGAACAGCGATGCGGAAGAAGATGGCTGGTTCTTCAAGCTGCGCGTCACCGACGCTGGCGAGCTGGAAGGCCTGATGAACGAAGCCGCCTACAAGAAGTTCGTCGCGAGCCTTTGATCTTTTACTTTCCCCTCCCGCTTGCGGGAGGGGTCAGGGGAGGGCGTGTGGCGCCGTCTCCGTAACAGGCCCTCCCCCGGCCTCTCCTGCAAGCGGGAGGGGAGATGAAGGGGTGAGGGGAGTGGAGAATGAAATGCGCTACCTACCCCTTACCGACAGCGACCGGCAGGCGATGCTCTCCGTCATCGGCGCGTCGTCGATCGACGATCTGTTCGTGGACGTGCCCGCCGAAGCGCGGCTGCCCGGCACCATTCCCGGCCTGCCGGACCATGCCAGCGAGCTGGCCGTCGAACGCCACATGAGCGCGCTAGCACGGCAGAATCTGTCGGCGGGGGAAGCGCCCTTCTTCCTGGGGGCAGGGGCCTATCGCCACCATGTCCCCGCCAGCGTCGATCATCTGATTCAGCGCGGCGAGTTCCTGACCGCCTACACGCCCTACCAGCCTGAAATCGCGCAGGGCACGCTGCAGGTGCTGTTCGAATTCCAGACGCAGGTCGCGCGCCTGCTGGGCTGCGACGTTGCCAACGCCTCCATGTATGACGGATCGACCGCCTGCTGGGAAGCGATCGGAATGGCGCGCCGGGTCACGAAGCGCGCCAAGGCGCTGCTCTCCTCCGGCCTGCACCCGCATTATGTCTCCGTCGCGCAGACGATGGCGAAATTCACCGGCGACGCACTGGTGCATGACGCGCCGACGCTCGACGCCGCGACCGACATGGACGCGCTGATCGCAGCCATCGACAAGGATACGAGCTGCGTCGTCGTCCAATATCCCGACATCCTCGGCCGCATTTCTGACCTGACCCCGCTGGCCGAGGCCGCCCATGCGGCGGGCGCGCTGCTGGTCGCGGTCGTGACCGAGCCGGTGGCGCTGGGCGCGATCAAAGCGCCGGGTCATATGGGCGCGGACATCGTCGTGGGCGAAGGCCAGTCGATCGGCGTCGGTCTTCAGTTCGGCGGGCCCTATCTCGGCCTCTTCGCCTGCAAGCAGAAATATGTCCGCCAGATGCCGGGCCGCCTGTGCGGGGAGACGGTAGACGCGGCGGGCAAGCGCGGCTTCGTGCTGACGCTCTCCACCCGCGAACAGCATATCCGGCGTGAGAAAGCCACATCCAACATCTGCACCAATTCGGGCCTCTGCGCGCTCGCCTTCAGCATCCACATGACGCTGCTGGGCGAAAAGGGGCTGCGCCAGCTCGCCGCGCTCAACCATGGCCGTGCGGTCGAGGCTGCGGACCGGCTGGCGAAGGTGCCCGGCGTGACGTTGCTGAACGATGCCTTCTTCAACGAATTTACGCTGCTCCTGTCGGAGGATGCGCGCGAAACCGTCCGCCGCCTCGCCGACCGTGGCGTGTTGGGCGGCGTGTCGCTCGGCCGCCTCTTCCCACACGCGCCGCAACTGGGCCACGGCCTTGTCGTCGCGGTCACGGAAACCGTGACGAGCGAGGACATCGAAACATTTGCCAAGGCGCTTGAGGAGGAACTGGCATGACCATGCTCAAGGAAGGCCGTCCCACGACCCCAGCGCCCGTCGCGGGCGCGCATATGGCGCCGGGCACCGCGACCGGCAATCGCGCGCTGATGCTGGAGGAGAAGCTGATCTTCGAGATCGGCTCGACCGATACGACCGGCGTGGATTTCGATGCCGCGCCGCAGGTCGCCGGCCGCCTCGGCGCTCTCGCCCGCACCGACGCCATCGGCCTTCCCGGCCTGTCGGAGCAGGAGACGGTCCGCCATTATACCCGCCTCAGCCGACAGAATTACGCCATCGACCTCGGCCTCTTCCCGCTCGGCTCCTGCACGATGAAGCACAACCCGCGCCTCAACGAGAAGATGGCCCGGCTGCCCGGCTTTGCCGATATTCATCCGCTCCAGCCGCAATCGACGGTGCAGGGCGCGCTCGCCGTCATCAACCAGCTTGCCTTCTGGTTGATCGACCTGACTGGCATGCACGGCGTCGCCATGACGCCCAAGGCCGGCGCGCATGGCGAACTGTGCGGGCTGCTCTGCATCCGCGCCGCGCTGGAGGCGCGCGGCGACGCGCGGCAGGTGGTGCTGGTGCCCGAAAGCGCCCATGGCACCAACCCCGCCACCGCCGCCTTCTGCGGCTACAAGGTGGAGGACATCCCCGCGACGCCCGAAGGCCGCGTCGACCTGGAAGCGCTGAAAGCCCGGCTGGGGCCGGACGTCGCGGCGGTGATGATCACCAACCCCAACACCTGCGGCCTGTTCGAGCGCGACATGAAGGTCATTTCCGACGCGGTCCATGCCGCCGGGGCCTTCGTCTATTGCGACGGCGCGAACTTCAACGCCATCGTCGGCCGGGTCCGCCCCGGCGACCTTGGCGTCGATGCGATGCACATCAACCTGCACAAGACCTTCTCCACCCCCCATGGCGGCGGCGGTCCCGGCTCCGGCCCCGTGGTGCTGTCCGAGGCGCTCTCGCCCTTCGGTCCGCTGCCCTACACCGCACGGATGGCGGACGGCACGATCCACCTTATCGAGGAGGAGAATGTGGGCGAAGAAATGCCGCAGAGCTTCGGCCGCATGAGCGCCTTCCACGGCCAGATGGGCATGTTCACCCGCGCGCTGACCTATATCCTGAGCCACGGCGCGGACGGCCTGCGGCAGGTGGCGGAGGATGCCGTGCTGAATGCCAATTACATCCTGCGCAGTCTGGACGACGTGCTGGATGCGCCCTTCGGCGCCAGCGGCCCATGCATGCATGAGGCGCTGTTCAGCGACAAGGGGCTGGCCGAAGGCTTCACCACGCTCGACATCGCCAAGGGGCTGATCGACGAGGGCTTCCACCCGATGACCATGTATTTCCCGCTGGTCGTTCATGGCGCGATGCTGGTCGAACCGACCGAAACCGAGAGCAAGGCAGCGCTCGACCAGTTCATCCTCGCGCTGCGCAGCCTGGCGGAGCGCGCCAAGGCCGGGGACCAGGCGCTGAAGGGCGCGCCCTATCACGCGCCGCGCCGCCGCCTGGACGAAACGCTCGCCGCGCGCAAGCCGGTGCTGACCTGGGAAGCGCCGGGGCTGGCGCAGGCGGCGGAATGATCCGTTCCTGATGCGATTGGATGGGGCGGGAGAGACTTGCTCTTCCGCTCCTTCGCGCGTTTCGGGTTATGGTTGGGCGGTCCCGCGTCAGAGGGATTGAAACATCGCCGGCTCCCTGCGATGGCGGGCACAGCAGATATGGCGAACCAGCTTTCTTCCCTCGTCGCCGCGGAACTCGCCGGCCCGGCCGATCCGCGCGCCGCCGCCATGGCGGGCGCACTCGCGGCCCGCTATCCTGACGCGGCCCGCGCGGTGCTCTTCTACGGCTCGTGCCTGCGCGAAGCCAATCTCGACGGGCTGATGCTCGATTTCTACCTCATCGTGTCGGATTATCGCGCCGCCTATGGCAAGAGCTGGCTGGCGAGGGCCAACCGGCTGATCCCGCCCAACGTCTTCCCGTTCGAACATCAGGGGCTGATCGCGAAATATGCGGTTCTGTCGGAGGCGGACTTTGCCCGGTTGAACGGGCGGCAGGCGGACAATGTCTCGGTCTGGGCGCGTTTCGCGCAGCCCTCGCGCCTGCTGTGGGCGGCCGACGACCTTGCCCGCCGCCGCGCGATCGCCGCCGTGGCGCAGGCCGCGCCGACGCTCCTTTCGCTCGCGCGGCCGATGGCCCAGGACGGGGAAGACGCGCTCGCCCTCTGGAAGACTGGCTTTGGCCTCACCTACAATGCGGAGCTGCGCGCCGAGAAGACGGGCCGCTCCCTGTCGATCGTGGACGCCGATCCTGACCGTTATCGCCGGTTCGGGGAGGCGGCGCTGGCCGACGGCCTGCCGCCGTCGCCACCCGATACGCCGGCCCTCTGGGGGCGGCTTCAACGCCGGGGCAAGCGACTGTCCGTCCTGCGCCTCGCCAAGGCCAGCTTCACCTATGCCGGCGGCATCGACTATCTCGCCTGGAAGATCAACCGCCATGCCGGGACGCAAATCGCGATCCGCCCGTGGCAGCGGCGCTGGCCGCTGATCGGCGCGCTCACTCTGCTGCCGCGGCTGTTCCGGAAAGGTGCGATCCGCTGAGCGCCATCGCCAGCGCCTGACCCAGCGCCGCCAGCGTATAGGGCTTGCGCAGCACCACATGCCCTTCGAAGTCGCCGCTTTCGCCGGTGTCGCCGGTATATCCGGTGACGAACAGCACGGGGATGTGCTGTAGATGGATGGGCAGGCTCTTCACCAGTTCCGGCCCGGTGGTGTCAGGCATCAGCACGTCGCTGACGATCAGTCCGATCTCGGGATTGTTGGTCAGCAGCCTGACCGCCTTAGACGGGTGATCGCACGCGATGGGCAGATGGCCCAGTTCGCCAAGCGCGGCCATCGTCTGGTTGAGTACGCGCGGATCGTCCTCCACCACCAGGATGCGGGTCGGCGGATGGCGCACCGGCGACAGGGCGAACGCCTCCTCCTGATCGCCAGCCGTTGCTTCCTTGGTCGAGCGCGGGAGATAGAGGTGGACGCTGCTGCCCTTGCCCGGTTCGGATTCGATGCGGATATCGCCCTCGCACTGCCGGACGAAGCCGAAAATCTGGCTGAGGCCAAGGCCCGTGCCCTTGCCAACGGGCTTGGTGGTGAAGAAGGGTTCGAAGACCCGCGCGACCACCTCGGGCGACATGCCGCACCCATCGTCCGCCACGGTCAGCACGACATAGTCGCCCGCCGCGCAATCGCCGATCTCGCCGGCCTTCACCGTCGCCTGCGCGGTGGACAGCGTCAGCCGGCCGCGCCCTTCCATTGCGTCCCGCGCGTTGACGCACAGGTTCAGGATGGCGTTCTCCATCTGGTGCCGGTCGACGAAGATGCACCAGCCGCCCGCCGCCTGCGTGAAGGTGACGATGATCTGGTCGCCGATCGCGCGGTCGATCAGGTCCGCCATTCCGGCCAGCAACGCATCGGGATCGACCGCGCTCGGCAGCAGCGGTTCGGAGCGGGCGAAGGCCAGCAGCCGGCGGGTTAGCGCCGACGCCCGGTTCGCGCCGTCCATGGCATTGTCCAGATGGCGCGACGCTTCCACCGGCTTCAGCCGCAGGTTGCGCTTGGCCAGTTCAAGGCCGCCGACGACCACGGCCAGCATATTGTTGAAATCATGCGCGATGCCGCCGGTCAGCTGGCCTACCGCGTCCATCTTCTGGATCTGGCGCAGATGCTCCTCGGCCGCCGCGCGCTCCGCCGACTCGCGCTTCAACCGCTCATAAGCGTCGGACAGTTCGGCCGTGCGTTCGGCCACCGCCCGTTCCAGCCGGTCGGCGCGCTCCGCCTCGGCTTCCGCAGCCTGCCGCGCCTTGCGCCGTTCGCTGTAAGCGGCATTGGCGAACCAGGCGGCGAACAGCACGCAGATCAGGAGCACCAGCCCCAGCAGGCGGGACGTGCGGCCGATCGTCTCGGTCCGGTCGCCCGCCAGCGTCACCGCCAGGCTGCGTTCGCGCAGCCGGTCATTCTCCGCCTTGATGACCCGGTCGAGCAGGGCAGTGATCCGCCGCACGTCGCGCGACTTGCCCGCTTCGTGGAACCGCGCCAGCGCCGCCATCTTCTGGTCATAGGTGGTGCGCAGCCCGATCTCGTTCAGCGTCGCGCCCCTCTGCGCGAAGGCGTAGCGCAGCGCCTCGACATTGCCGCTCTGCCAGTCCGTGCCCCGCGTGGCATAGCCGAGCGCCTTCAACTGGCTGCCCGCGCTGCGCCATTCGTCCTGGAACAGGCGGCCGGTGTCGGGGTCCAGGCTGATGACATAGCGCGCCAGCGTCACTTCGGCGCGGGCGGTGCGCGCCTCGAACCCGCGGGCGAGCGCGATGATCTCGAAACTATGCTGCTGTTCCGCCAACGCGCGCGCATGGTCGCGCGACGCGTTGCTCGCGGTGTAGAGCAGAAGGCCGAGCGCGCCGACCAGCAGCGCGGCAAGCAGCAACGGGACGGACCGTCGCGCGCGGGGGCGCCATCCGCGTTCCGGCTCTGTGTAAAGGTCGGCCATGGACCGTTACACTATCCCAACAAGGGCCGCCGGGAAACAACGCATGTGAACCGTTCTTAACATGCCTCGTCCCATGCGGCCCTTCCAGCCTTCAGCCGATCGCCCCGGTCGCCTTGCCCGCCGCCTCGAACATGCCGATGATCTGTTCGACCTGTTCGTCGCTATGTTCGGCGCACAGCGAACAGCGCAGCAGGAAAGTGCCTGCCGGGGTTGCGGGTGGGCGCGCCATGTTGACGTAGAGGCCAAGCTCCAGCAGCGTCTGCCACATCGCGACGGCCTGGGCCTGGTCGGTCAGGATGACGGCTATGATTGCCGATTGCGGCGTTTCCGTGCCCAGCTTGAATCCGAGGTCGGTGAGGCCTTGGTGCAGCCGCTGGCTGTTCTTCCACAAATGCGCGCGCTTCTCGCCCGCATGCATCAGCTTGCGGATGCTGGTCGCTGCGGTGGCGACGACGCTGGGCGGCAGCGACGCGGTGAAAACATAGGGACGGCAGACGAGGCGCAATATCTCGAACTTGGGGTGGTTCGACACGCAGAAGCCGCCGACGGTGCCGACCGACTTGGAGAATGTGCCGACGACAAAGTCGATATCCTTTTCGACGCCCTGCTCCTCATAGACGCCCCGGCCGTTCGCGCCGAAGAAGCCCATGCCGTGCGCTTCGTCCACCAGGATCATGCAATTGGCATGTTTGCGCACGGCCGCGACCATGGCGGGCAGGGGCGCGACGTCGCCCAGCATCGAATAGACGCCTTCCAGCACGACGAGCTTCAGCGCATCGGCCGGCAGGCGGCCGAGGCGCTTGTCCAGATCCTCGACGCTGTTGTGACGGAACCGGACGATCTCCGCATCACCCAGGAAGCAGCCATCGTAGATGGAGGCGTGGCTGTCCGCGTCCAGCACGACATAGTCGCCCTTGCCCGCCAGCGTGGAAATCACGCCCAGGTTCGCCTGATAGCCGGTCGAAAAGACCATGGCGGACGACGTGCCATAGAAATCCTTGAGCGCGTCCTCGACTTCCTTGTGGCCCTGATAGGTGCCGTTCAGCACGCGGCTGCCGGTGGTGCCTGCGCCGAAATCGTCCAGCGCCTTCTTCCCCGCGGCGACCACGTCCGGGTCGAAGGTCATGCCCATATAGTTATAGGTGCCGAGCAGGATCGTGTCCTTGCCCTTGATCACCGCCTGGGTGGGGGACTTCACCTCGTCCATGACGATGGCGAAGGGGTCGCGCACGCCCGTCGCCAGCAGCGCCTCGCGCTCGGCGATCAGCGCGTCGAACTTGGAAAAAAGGTCGCGCGCGTTGGTCGTCTCTGCGGGGGTGCGCGCGTCGTTGGCGGTGGCGGCTGCGTCGGTCATTCCATATCTTCCGTTCGGTTCGAGCAGCATCGAGCGTAGTCCAGATGCGGCTGTCGAGAACTTGTTTCCCGTCTTCTCGACTTCGGTTCTCGACAAGCTCGAACCTCCGCTCGAAACGAACGGGCTTGGCTGGGCGTCAGGCGGCGGCCTTGAGCTTCGCCACCGCATCGACCAGCTGGCCCACGGTCTCGATCTCGGCCTGCATGTTCATGGTGATGATGATGTCGAACTCATCCTCGATGGCCGCGACGAAATCCATCACCGTCAGGCTGTCCCATTCCAGGTCGCCGGCGAAGCTGGTTCCTTCGGTCAGTTCGATGCCCTTCTTGTTGAAGGGTTCGATCTGGGCGGCGACGCTGTCGAAAATTGCGCTGCGATCCGTCATTGTCGTGAAAATCTTTCCGTCAAAGCGCGGCTTTTGCCGCCTCTTCCCGCCCTTTGGCAAGCGAATAAGGCGTCAATCGGGCAGCATCGCGCCCGAATATGTGGGCCACGCGGCCGCGTCAGCGGAAATTGTCGGCGTAGGCCTGGATCTTCAGCGTCTTGGGCGGTGTCGGAATGACTTCATAGGCGATGCCATATTTGTCGGCATAGGCGACCGCCGCCTCCTGCGACGGGAAGGTCAGCTTGACCTGGCTCTGCGTGTCGCCGGACCCGGTCCAGCCGGTCAGCGGATCGGGCTTGCGGGGCTCGCTCTGCACGAAATCCAGCATCCATTTGTGGGTCAGCGCCTTGCCCGATTGCATCGCGTTCTTCTGGATCTGGTAAATGCGCGCGGTCATCGCGGGAGACTCCGGGTAAATCTTTGCGTTGCGTTGCACCAGCGTTCGCCGCCAAGTCAAGACTTGGGCGCACCCTGACGGCGGGCGTCGGCATTTTTGGTGCGCAGCGTCGCGCTGGCCGATGCGGGATCGTCGGGCCAGGGATGGCGAGGATAGCGGCCACGCATCTCCTTCGCAACGTCGCGCCAGTTGCCGGCCCAGAAACCCGGCAGGTCGCGCGTGGTCTGGATCGGCCGGCCGGCGGGCGATGTGAGGGAAAGGACCAGCGGGATGCGCCGGCTCCCAACGGTCGGATGCTCCGCCAGGCCGAACAAGGCCTGCACGCGCAATTCGACGCGCGGGCCGCCCTCCGCCGCATAGTCGATGGCGTGGTGGCTCCCCGCGGGCGAGCGGAAGTCGGGCGGGGCGAGCCGGTCGAGCTGGCTCTTGCCGTCCCATCCGATCAGCCCTTCCAACACGCCGGACAGTTGCGACCGGTCGATGTCGGACAGCCGACGCTTGCCCGCCAGCAGGGGGGGCAGCCAGTCGTCGAGACTGTCGATCAAAGCCTCGTCCGACA
Source organism: Sphingobium sp. (assembly GCA_013911745.1). GTDB lineage: Bacteria > Pseudomonadota > Alphaproteobacteria > Sphingomonadales > Sphingomonadaceae > Sphingobium > Sphingobium olei. The sequence continues at coordinate 12,637 of JACESO010000077.1, forward strand.
GCGCCTCGACGCCCGCGAAGCCCGCCCGCATCCGCAACGATCGCGCCGCTTCCGACCAGGGGAGCAGGTCGAGGCCGCCCTGCCGCACGCCGGCCACCAAAGCCGCGACTACGGCCTCTGGGTCGGGCCTGTCGTCCGATCCGCTGGACAGGCGGACCGCGCCCAGCCGTCGATCCCGCAGCGCCTCGATCCCGCCATTGGCAGCGCGGAACCGCACTGTGCGATGCTCCGCGACCCGGTCGCCGAAGAGCGCTATCACGTCCGCCTCGGTGATCGGCGCGGCCGACAGGATGCGCGCGCCCGCCGCGCTGCCCTGCACCTCGCCTACTGCGAGCCATTCTTCCCGCGCGAGGGGGGATAGCGGATCGAGCCGGAAGCCGCGCCCGCCCACGCTCGCCCAGTCGGCTCCGTCTGCGGATCGGCGCTTGGCCACGCGATCGGGGAAGGCGAGGGCGAGGCAGAGGCCGACCTGATGCTCGTCGCTTACCGAAATGACTCCCCTCCCGCTTGCGGGAGGGGTCGGGGG
>JACESO010000078.1 GCA_013911745.1 Sphingobium sp.
GATGCGGTCACCATCGAAGCGGCCTGTGAGCGTGTAAGCCGCGCGACGGCTGCCGTTCGCGCCATTGGCGCGTGGCGGTCCGACGCCGCCGTGACCGAACGGCTGAACGCGATGCTGCCGCTGCTGGAAAGCGCGCGCATCCGCACCAGCCTGCTCGCCGACCACACGAATCAGCGTCTCGCCTTACTGGCGTCGCACGGATCCAGCACCGCGCCCCTGACTTACGGCCGCTGAGCTAAATTTTATCGCATGTCTCTAAAGCGGCGCCGATCGGCGTCGTTTTTCGTTTTACCCGCCATTTTGATGAAGGCGCGTTAACCAAATCTTGGCACAAGCCTTGCTCTAATGTCCTCGCTAGCAAGTGAGGACATTCGGGTTCGTGTCGCTTTTCGCTGACATTTCGGCAACCGCAGGATCGGCGGGCAATCGCGTCACCAACGCGATCGCCATGGCGAGCCGGCGCACCGGCGTCGACTTCAGCTATCTCCTAGGGCAGGCGAAGATCGAATCGAGCCTCAATCCCACTGCCCGCGCGGCGACATCCTCCGCGACCGGCCTTTACCAGTTTATCGACCAGAGCTGGCTTGCCATCGTCGACAAGCATGGCGCGCAATATGGGCTGGGCTGGGCGGCCGATGCCATCCAGCAGAGCGGCGGTCGCTATTATGTCGCCGATCCCGAACTCCGTCAGCAGATCCTGGACCTGCGCAAACATCCCGAAACTGCGTCGGTCATGGCGGCCGAACATGCCGCAGACAACAAGGCCTATCTGGAAGGCCGTCTCGGCCGCGAGGCGCAGCCGGTGGACCTTTACCTTGCCCATTTCCTGGGCGTGGGAGGCGCGGCCAAATTCCTGTCCGCGCACGATCGCGCGCCCGACGCCACCGCCGCGTCGCTCTTTCCAGCGGCAGCGCGCGCCAACCGTTCCATCTTCTACGACCGGCAAGGCACGCCGCGCAGCTTCACCGAAATCCGGGACCGCTTCGCCGCCAAGCTGCAAAAGGGTTCCGACATGCTCGGCGGCCCCGTCCAATATGCCGACGCCTCGCTGCCTTCGGGCGCGAAGACGGTGCAGCCCGCCGACTATGTGCGGATCGAAACCCAGCGCCTTGCCGAACGGCCCGACGTCACCGTCGCGCCGCAACCGCAGACCGCACGCCTCGCCTATCTCATGCTCGCCACCCTCGGAAGGTAACGGCCCGATATGACCCCCGCCCAAGTCAAAGCGAAGATCTGGATGAGCGCCGCCAAGGGGGCGGTGCTGCCTATCGCCACGCTGATGGTCGTGCTGTTCATGATGGTGCCGGTCCCCGCGATCATGCTGGACATCGGTTTCATCATCAACATCATGATCAGCCTTGCGGTGCTGATGGTGGCGCTGAACGCGGCCAAGCCGCTCGATTTCTCCAGCTTCCCGACGGTCCTTTTGTTCGCTACCCTGCTGCGGCTGGCGCTCAACGTCGCATCGACCCGGGTCGTGCTGGTGCAGGGCCATGAAGGATCGGACGCGGCGGGGCAGGTGATCGAGGCGTTCGGCCACTTCCTGATCGGCGGCGACTATGTCGTGGGCATCTTCGTCTTCGCGATCCTGATGATCATCAACCTGGTCGTCATCACCAAGGGCGCGGGCCGCGTGTCCGAAGTGTCGGCGCGCTTCACCCTGGACGCCTTGCCGGGCAAGCAGATGGCGATCGACGCGGACCTCAACGCAGGCCTGCTGACGCCCGAGGAGGCCAAGGTCCGCCGGCAGGAAGTCGCGACCGAAGCCGATTTCTACGGTTCGATGGACGGCGCGAGCAAGTTCGTGAAGGGCGACGCCGTTGCCGGCATCCTGATCCTGGCGATCAACATCGTCGGCGGCATCATCCTGGGCGTCGTCAGCCACAAGCTACCCATCGGCGAGGCGGCGCAGACCTATGTCATCCTGGCGATCGGCGACGCGCTGGTCGCGCAGATCCCCGCGTTGCTGCTTTCGATCGCGGCGGCCTCCATCGTCACCCGCGTCAAGAGCGAGCAGGATCTGTCGGCGCAGGTCGCGGGCCAGTTCGGCACCGGCAAGGCCTGGGTTCCCGTCGCCGCCATCCTGGGCTTCCTGGGCGTGTTGCCCGGCATGCCGCACATGATAATCCTGCCCGCCGCGGCGGTTGCGGGCGGCATCGCCTGGCAGCTGCGCAAGGCGAGCCAGAAGAAGGCGGCCGAACCCGCGCCGCTGCCCCCCGCACCCAACCCCGCCGTCATCGAATGGGACGACGTGTCGGACGGCGCGATCCTGGGGCTGGAGATCGGCTATGGCCTTATCTCCCTGGTGGACGAGCGCAAGGGCGCGCCGCTGATGGCCCGCATCACCGGCATCCGTCGCCAGTTGTCCAAGGAATTGGGCTTCGTCGTGCCGATGGTGCGCGTGAAGGACAATCTGGCGCTGGAGCCACATCAATATCGCATCACCATAGCCGGCGTCGTTGTTGGTGAAGACGAGATCTGGCCCGACGACCTGCTGGCGCTGGACAGCGGCGCACTGGAAGGGACGGTGCAGGGCCGCGTCGCCAAGGATCCGACCTTCGGCCTCGATGCGGTCTGGATTTCGCAGGCAAAGCGCAGCGAGGCGGTGGTTGCGGGCTACACGGTGGTCGATCCGCCCACGGTCGTCGCGACGCATCTCAATCAGCTGATCGCGATGAACGCGTCGGAAATGTTCGGTCTGGACGAAGCGCGCAAGCTGCTCGACAATTTGAAGGACGCTGCGCCGCAACTGGTCGATGGGTTGACGCCGGGCGTTCTGAGCCTGACGCAGATCAGCGCGCTCTGCCGCGCTCTGCTGTCCGAAGGGATTGCGCTCAAGGATTTCCGCCGCATCTGCGAGGCGATGGTAGACGCGGCACGGCCGGACATGAGCCACGAGCAGCTGGTGGAGGCGGTGCGCCAGCGCATCGGCGCGCTCATCATCCAGGGCTTGGTGCCGGTGAAGATGCCGCTGCCCGTCATCACGCTGGACGGCGAGCTGGAAGCCATGCTGGCGCAGGCGATGCGCGTGGCGGGCGACGCCAAGCATCCGATCGAACCCAGCCTTGCCAACCGCATCGTCGAACAGGTCGTCCAGGCGGCCCGCCCGATCATGGGTCAGGCTCGCAACTTCGCCATCGTCACATCGCCGGTGGCGCGCCGCGCGCTCGCCCGCCTGTTCAAGCCGCATTTGCCCGAAACGCCGGTTCTGTCATTCCTCGAAATTCCCGACGGTAAGGGAGTGGAAGTGGTTGCGGTCGTAGGAAACGAATCACGGCCCACGCCGCGGCACGATCCGCTGCCGCAACGGGAACGGGTGGCCTGAGGGAAGACTGAGCCATGTACATGAACAAGATCGCGGCCGGCACCCACACCTATGGCAAGCCTGGGGAAAACAGCCCCGAACGGCTCGCCCGCCAATATATGCCGCTGGTGCGCAAGATCGCCTGGCACGTCCATGGCCGGGTTTCGACCGCCATCGAAGTGGAAGACCTGCTTCAGATCGGCATGGTCGCCCTTGTCGAGGCGGCGAACAGTTTCGAGGACCGGGGCCTGGGTTTTGCGGCCTACGCGCAGTTGCGGGTTCGCGGCGCGATGATCGATCATCTGCGGCGGCAGGCGACGTTATGCCGGTCCGCCATGGCCAAGCGCAAGGAACTGGCGGGCGTGCGCAACCGGCTGGAACAGAAGCTCGGCCGCCTGCCGACCGAAGCGGAAATGTCCGCCGACATGGGGTTGGATCCTGCCGCCTATCGCGAAGTGGCCGACAGCGTCGAGATGGTGCAGCACACCAGCATGGACGAGGTCTATTCGGACCAGTCCATGTGGTTCGCCGATGTTGAGGACCGCGCGGACGCGGTGATGGAGCGGGAATCGCTCAAAAAGGCGTTGGCCGCCTGCATCGGCGAACTGCCGCAGCGCGAGGCGATGGTGCTCCAGCTCTATTTCGTCGAGGAACTCAATCTGGAGGAAATCGGCCAGACGCTGGACATAGGCGCGGCGCGCGTGTGCCAGATCAAGAAATCGGCGCTGGACAAGCTGCGCGAAAAGCTGCGCGACTGGAACGATTAACGCAGCCGGCGCGGGGCCGTTTCACTCGTCGTTCGCAGCGATCACCGGCCGCTCGGCACCGGTCGGCCAGCGGAAGCGCAGGGGGCGATAGCTTTGCGTCCGCCACCAGGGATCCGCCACCCTGAACAGCCCGCCCTGTTCGGCCTTGCGCCCCAGATCCTTGCGCGCCGTGATCGCCGCCAGCAAGGGAGCGGCGAACAGACCGGCCACCACGGGAAGGGTCCAGCCAAGCGCGCCGGCGCGGATCGCGAGCGCCGTGAGTCCTGCGCCGAGCAACAGGTGCCATTTGAACAGCCAGATCGCGCTGAAGATCGCCATTCCGTCCCGATCGCGGGTCTGCCCGTTCCAGCTGCTCTTCCGGCCCATCAGGATACCGAACAGATTGATCGTCTGCGTCAGCATGGCGACCGGAGCCATCAGGATGGACAGGATGATATCAGCTATCACGCCGCGGATCATGGTCGTGGCGCCGCCAAAGCCGATGCGCCGCGCGGGGTCTGCCATCGCCCACAGGATGGCCAGTATCTTGGGGCCGAACAGCAGCACCGCCGTCACCGCCAGCAGGGCGCCCGAAGGAAGCACGGCGGCCGGCGGCCACAGGCCGCTCGCCGCCCCGCCCAGCACCACCAGGATCAGCGCCAGCCACATGGGCGACGTGCAATAGGCGCTGGCGCCGACGAAAAGCTGGAACCGGCTGACCGGATGCAGCCCGGCTACGCGGAAAAGCAGCGGCACATGCTGGATATTGCCCTGGCACCAGCGCCGGTCGCGCGTGAAGACATCGGGCATGGAGGGCGGGAATTCCTCGAAACTGTCGTCCGCCGTCACCATGTGGACGTCCCAGCCGCGCCGGCGGAGCAGCGCCGCCTCCAGCATGTCGTGGCTCATGATATGGCCGCCGAACGGTGCGCGGCCAGGCAGTTCGGGCAGGCCGCAGCTTTCCGCGAAGGCCCGCACTCGCACGATGGCATTATGGCCCCAGAACATGCCTTCGGACCCCGCCCACCAGATCATGCCGGCAGCCGAGATCGGCCCGAACAGGCGGCTCGCGAACTGCTGCCAGCGAGCGAACAGCGTCGCCGCGCCCATGACGGTCGGCACCGTCTGGATGAGGCCGACATGTGGGTGACGTTCCATGTCTGCGGCGAGGCGCGCCATGGTCTGGCCGCTCATCACGCTGTCGGCGTCCAGCACCACCATATAGTCGTAGGCGCCGCCGAACCGCTGCACCCATTCGGCGATATTGCCCGGCTTGCGGCCGATGTTGAGCGCCCGGCGACGATAATGGACGGGGCGGGAGAAGGAGTCGCGCATTTCGAGATAGGCGCGCCGCTCCGCCTCGCCATTGTCCGCGTTCGAATCCGACAGGATGAAGAATTCGAACCGTTCGCCGCCCAGTACCTGCGCCAGCGACCGCTCCATGATCGACAGCCGTCCCAATACGCCCAGGAAATCCTCGTTGCATACCGGGAGGAGGATTGCCGTCCTGCCCTGAAGCCGTTCCGATGCATGCAATGGGCGAGGGGTGACGCCCCGGCCCTTGCCCACCGTCAGCAGCAGGAAGCCGATGGTCGCTGTCGAAAAGCCGAACGCAATCCAGGCGAAGAGCGCGATAAAGAGGACGAGATAGATGCCCTCCATGGGACTGATCCCGTCAAGCCCAATAGACCGGCGCATCTCGTGCGCGGCGACCGCCGCCGGTAGCAGGGCGAGCGCCACGACCAGCAGGCGGCGCGCCCAGATGTCTATGTTGAGGGGGCGGCGGTCGGACGACACGGGCCGGGATGCGAAATCCTGTTCCGGCATGGCCAGCGGACTTTCTGCCGGCACGCTTTCAAAAGCGCGCGCCAACGGCCGGTCCTCTGCCGGGGCGCCTGCCACCGGCGTGCCTCGATTTGCCATGATCCACTCGTCCGCTGTTAACCCAGGCGTGGGAACCTATGTTAAGCCGGTCGGTTCCGTTACGCACCCAGAGGATAATGCACATATTCGCTGAACGCGCGATTGCCGGACCGCAATTGCACGCGAATATCGGCCGGGGCGGTGCCCGCGCGCCTCAGGTCGAGGATGACGCGATAGATGCCGGCCTTGTTCACAAGCGGATAGCCGGCTCTTTTCAGCAAGGTGCCACGCGCGATATCGGTCCAGATGTCAGGCTTCGTCCCTGCGCGTAATCCCGAAAAGTCGAGTATGAGGCGCTCGGACCCGGCATCGTCGCCGCGCCCACGCCAGACATCCTGCAATATGGCCATGCCGTTGCCCGCCGGCGTGCGGTCGGCCGTCCAGTCGAGCCGATAGGCGATGTCGATCCTCGAACCGGCTCTGGTGGGGGCATCTGGGGTCCAGAAGGCCGCAACATTGTCCGTATATTCGCTATCGGTCGGAAAGGCGTAGAGGCGGACTTGGCCCGCGCCAAGCGGACGGGTCGGCGTTGCCCACAGGGATGGGCGCCGGTCGTAGAAGACGCCGTCATCCTGATAATGATCGAAGTCCCGGTCGCGCTGCAGGAGCCCGAACCCCTTGGGACTGGTTTCCCGAAAGGCGCTGAAATGCGGGGTGGAAGGATTGACGATCGGTCGGGCCTGGGCCGTGCCGTCCGCGCTGGCGATGGACAGGAGGTCGGAATCATGGATTTCCGGTCGCCAGTCCGTTCCTTTGGCCCGGCTCGACTGGTCGTACCAGAACATGCTGGTCATCGGCATCAGGCCGAGTTCCTCGATCGCACGGCGAGGGAAGAGGGCGGCGGTCACCTCCTGCCTCACGCCTGCCCGGCCCAGGCTGTTGATGAAGCGATAAGCCCCGGTGATGGATGCGCCGTCGAGCAGGGCGTAGACCGTCACGCTGCTCGCGCCGGTCCGTTCCAGCCAGAAATGGGTGAAGCGCGGAAATTCCTCCCGCCCCGGCATGCTGGTGTTCACTGCAACGGCGCGGGCGGACAGGCCGAACTGCTTGGTCGGGCCGGGCGCGCGGAAATAGCTGGCACCGAGGAAGGAGAGCCAGTCGCCGTCGCGCGCGGCGTTCATGATGCGGAACCCGGCAAAGCCGGCATCCGGCCCGAGCGCGGCGACGGCATTGCCGGCAGGCGCGTCGAACATGGTCGGATCGTAGCGCAACGGCGTGGCACGCCCTTTGTTCACGATCGCGATCTGAACCGGCTGGGCCGCATTGGCCGACAGCGGAAAGAAACGGATGCCGGTGTCTCCGGGAAGATCGCCCCATAGCGTGCGGTCGTCGCGGAAGCGCGCGGCATGCAGCGCGTCATAATCGACCTTCGCCGCGGCGGGATAGAGGGGGGTGTCGCGATAGGGCGCGCGGGCCAGCGCCCGGGCCTGGTCCACGACAGTCTGCCATGAAAACGAACGCGATCCGTCCTGCGCGGCGGCGGGGAAGGGCAGGAACATGGCGGCACCGGTGGCGGCGATCATCGCGCGCCGGTCTAGCTTTGTCATGGGATCGATCATGGAACGCCAGAACGACCAAGCCAAGCCTTGTATCCACGATCCGCACCGGAGACCGGCCGACGCGATGAAGCCTCCGCCCGGGGGGACGGAGGCTTCGGGATTTCTGGTCGTTCGATCGAAGGTGTCGCCCCCGGCGCGGTGGGGACTGTTGATGCGCCGGGGACCACTTGGGCGGCTGTCAGGTGACCATGACCTCAGCCGACCAATTTCTAGTCAGGTATTAGCCGATCAGCTTCAGCACGCCCTGCTGGCTCTGGTTGGCCTGCGCCAGCATCGCGGTCGAAGCCTGGCTGAGGATCTGCTGCTTGGCGAGCGCGGTCGTTTCGGCCGAGAAGTCGGCGTCTTCGATGCGGCTGCGGGCGTCGGTCAGGTTGGTGACGTTCGCGGTCATGTTGTTGACGGCCGATTCCAGGCGGTTCTGCGTTGCACCAAGGGCGGCGCGGGCGTTCGAAATCTGCGAGAGAGCAGTGTCATATTCCGCCAGCGTCGCGACGTTCGCGGCGTCGGCAAAGGTTTCGGCGTTGATGACGCCCACGCCGCCGGCAGCCGCGGTCAGGTCGACCGACTTCAGCGTGACGGTGTCGGTGGCGCTGGCGCCGGTCTGGATCGAGAAGCCGGTTGCGGCGGTGGCGTCGAACAGAAGCTTGCCGTTGAACGAGGTCTTGGTGACGATGTCGTTGATCTGGTTCTTGAGTTCCAGCTGTTCCGAACGGATGTTGGCGGTGTCGGTCGTCGAGTAGGTGCCGTTGGCAGCCTGGACCTGAAGTTCACGCATACGCTGCAGCATGTTGCTGACTTCGCCCAGCGCGCCTTCCGCCGTCTGCGCCATCGAGATGCCGTCGTTGGCGTTGCGGATGCCCTGGGTCATGCCGCGGATCGAGGCGGTCATGCTGGAGGCGATGGCGAGGCCGGCGGCGTCGTCCTTCGCGCTGTTGATGCGCTTGCCGGTTGACAGGCGCTCCATCGCGGTCTGCAGAGCCTTGTTGGCCATGGCCGACGAGTTGGATGCGCGCAGGGCCGGCGAGTTGGTTCCGATAACAGTCATGATGTTCCCTTTCCGTGTCTATCAGGTCGCTGCCATCAAAGCGCTTGCGGCCTCGAAAGGGGATAACGGCAGGCGGTCGGGAGCCTTTAACACGTCGCGCGATTTTTTTGATCGGCGGGCCGAATCGACGGTCTTTTCCGGCCCTTACGTGCGCACAACGCGCGCGCGTCATATCAAGGTCGAAGAAATTGCCGTTTTTGCCGGAAAAAAATTGCCGCCGACCGGCAAGCTGCCGGACGGCATTAACCATCTGATAACCACGCAGGCGTAAACATTAACCATCGAAGGTGCCTGGGGCGTACGGGGGTACAAGCCAGTCGAATTTGGGGTTCCTGTTCATGTCATCGCTTGACGTGAGCCGTGGCGTCTGCGCGCTCGTTCCTGGGCTGCAGCACTGGCTCGAAAATGCGCTTTACGCCGTGCGGATCGTCGACGCCGCCAGCCCGCGCGACAAAGAGAGCCGCCGCGTGCTGCTGGCGACCGAAATCGGTCATGCCACGCATCGCGACATCCTCATCAACCTGATCGATGGCGCCCCTTCACTCGTCGCCGCGGCGAATGGCCTGCCTGCGCGGGTCGCCTTCGGCATGGAGGATATGGGCTTTGCCTTCGCCCTGATCGCCGAACTGGCGCGCCCCGCCTTCGTTCCCGCTGTTGGCGACGCTGGCAGCGCGCGCCTCATGACGCTGGCCGGGCGGGTCGCACGCAGCGATGCCACCGTCCTGATCCAGGGCGATACCGGCACCGGCAAGGAGGGGATGGCTCGCTTCCTCCATGCCCAGTCCGGTCGCGCCGCTCACGACTTCATCGCGGTCAATTGCGCCGCGCTTCCCGAAACCATGATGGAAGCCATGCTCTTCGGCCATAAGAAGGGCAGCTTCACCGGCGCGGCCAATGCGTCCGACGGCCTTTTCCTTGCCGCCGACGGCGGTACGCTGTTCCTCGACGAAATCGCCGAACTGCCGCTGGCGCTCCAGGCCAAGCTGCTGCGCGCACTGCAGGAAGGCGAAGTGCTGCCCGTCGGCGCGACCCATCCCGTACCGGTCAATGTCCGCGTCATCGCGGCCTGCAACCGCAACCTTGCCGAGGAAGTCGCTGCAGGCCGCTTCCGCGAAGACCTCTACTGGCGCCTCAACGTCATGCCGCTCGAACTGCGGCCGCTCAACCAGCGTCGCGGCGACGTGAGCGCCATCACCGCCGCCATGCTGCTGCGCCTGTCGGACCTAGGCAAGGCAGGGCTGGTCTGGCCGACTGCCGATGCCATCGAGAAGCTGGCCGCCCATAGCTGGCCAGGTAACGCGCGCGAGCTGGGCAACATCCTGCAGCGTGCGCTGGTGCTGCGTGACGGCGACCGGATCGAAGCGGACGACCTGCATATGGGGTCGGCACCGCAGATTACGCCCGCGGTCGCTCAGCCGATCGTCACACCGGCTTCCTTCGCGCCTGCCGAGCCGATCCGGTTGAGGGACGTCGCCCGCCATTCCAAGCTGGAGGCGATCCGCACCGCCCTTCGCGAGACGGACGGACACCGCGCCGCCGCCGCCCGCAAGCTGGGCATTTCCGAACGCACGCTGCGCTACCGGCTCGCCGAGATGCGCGAGCTGGCCGCGGCTTGAAGGAGCGCTGAACCATGGCGATCAACGGCCTATCCCCGACCGACAGCGTGATGGCGATCCGCAACGCCATCCTGCAGAAGAACGCCGCGCTTCGCGACGTGTCTTCGACCGGCACCGTCGGCGGCAACGCTCCGGTCGGCGGCGCACAGGACGCCAAGCCCGGTGCCTTCACCGAAGCGCTCAGCAACGCGCTGCAGCAGGTGAACGGCCTTCAGAACCAGGCGGGCGAAGCCGCCGCCGCGTTCGAACGGGGCGAAACAACCGACATTGCCGCCGTGATGCTGGCCAAGCAGCAGGCGTCGGTCAGCTTCGAAGCGACCCTCCAGGTCCGCAACAAACTCCTGTCCGCCTACAAGGACATCATGAGCATGCCGGTATAAACGATGAGCGAGAACGCACTCTCCACCTCGGTCGGCGCTGCTGCGCCTGCTCTTCCCGCCGCCCCGGCCGCATCCTTCGGGACCGGCCCCATGGGCATGGACGCCATCAAGGCGCGCTTCACCGGCTTCATGAGGCAGCCGGCGGTCGCCAAGAGCCTGCCGCTGATCGGCCTGCTGGGCACGGTCGCCGTGGCCGGCGCGGCCTGGCTGGCGCTGCGGGAGCCGCCGCAGCGCGACCTGTTCCGCGGCCTGCCCGATGCCGACAAGTCCGCGGTGGCGCAGGTGCTGGACCAGAACGGCATCAAGTACGACTTCGACAATGGCGGCGCGATGACCGTCGGCGAAGGCGACTATTTCAAGGCGAAGATGATGCTCGCCGCCCAGGGCCTGCCCAAGAGCGCACCCGACGGCAACAGCATGATCGACAGCTTGCCCATGGGCGCAAGCCGCGCGGTGGAGGGCGAAAAGCTGCGGTCCGCCCGCGAAATGGACCTTGCCCGCACGATCGAGGCAATCGACAGCGTCGAAAGCGCCAAGGTGCACCTTGCGGTCGAACCGCCCAGCGTCTTCCTGCGCGATCGGGCGAAGCCTTCTGCGTCCGTCATGCTGCGCCTTGCCAACGGCCGCACGCTGACCGACCAGCAGGTGAGCGCCATCGTCCATCTCGTTGCTTCCTCGATCCCTGAACTCAGCCCGGACGACATATCGCTGGTGGACCAGAATGGCCGCCTGCTCAGCAACAATGACGGCAATGCCGCCGACGATCGCCAGCTCGCCGTCCAGTCGAAGATGGAAGACCGCTATCGCCAGTCGGTGATCGCGCTGCTGACCCCGATCCTGGGGCAGGGCAATTTTTCGACCGAGGTTCATGCGGAACTGAATTTCGCCGAGCGTCAGGCGACGCGGGAAACCTATCCGCAGGACGAAGCGCGGCTGCGCACCGAACAGGGCACATGGGCGTCCGACCCGCGCGGCCAGGGCGCTGGCGAAGCGTCAGGCATCCCCGGTGCGCTGAGCAATCAGGCGCCGGTCAATCCCACCGTGACCCAGACCAATCCGAACGGTCAGGCCGTGGCGCAGGGGCAGACGGCCCAGGGTGCGCAGGCGGGCCAGCCCGGCACGCCGCCCAATCCGCTGATGAAGACCGAAGAAACCTTCAACCGCAGCTTCGAACTGGGTCGCGAAGTGTCCGTGACCAAGGATGCGATCGGCACGGTCAAGCGCCTGTCGGTTGCGGTCGCGCTCGACAATGGCGCGGACGGCAAGCCCCGTTCGGCGCAGGAGATCGCGGCGCTCGAAGCGCTGGTGAAGGGCGCGGTCGGCTTCGACCAGGCGCGTGGCGACGTGGTCGCGCTGTCCTCGCGCAGCTTCGTCAAGGAAGCGGTGGTCGCGGCTCCGTGGTATGAAGCGGACTGGATCGCGCCGCTGGCCCGCAACTTCTCCGCACTGCTGGTCGCGCTGCTGGTCATCTTCGGCATCGGCCGGCCGCTGCTGAAGCGCCGGGCCGCCGCGCAGGCCGCCGCCAGCGAGCAGAGCGCCGAAACCGGCCAGCGCATCGGCCGCGAGATTTCGGGCGAACTGTCGCGCCAGGCCGCCGTCGCCGCCCCCGGCGGGGGCGAGGCGAAGGTCACGCTCGACATGATTTCCTCCACCTACGACTATGCGCAGCGCGCCGACCTGATCCGCAATTTCGTGAAGCAGGATCCCGACCGCGCGGCGCTCGTCGTCCGCGACCTTCTGAAGGAAGCCAAGAAGGAAAAGGAAAATGCCTGAGATCGTCCCCGGTCGTCCCGAGGCGCTCAAGGGCAGCGCCGCCGCCGCCGTCCTCCTGATGCTGTTCGACGAGGACGAAGCCGCGCAGATCCTGTCCCGCCTGGAGCCCGATGAAGTGCGCCAGCTCGGTTACGCCATGTATGACGTGCAGGATGTCGAGCCCGAGGAAGTGAACGAGGCGCTCGACCATTTCGTCAACAAGGCGAAGAAGCGCACCACCATCGGCTATGGCGCGACCCGGCATATTCGCGGCGCGATGACCAAGGCGCTGGGCGAGGAACGCGCCGAGACGATCCTGGCGCGCATCACCCCGCCGACCCGTTCCACCCAGCTGGAAATGCTGAAGTGGATGGACGCCAAGGAGATCGCCGTCCTCATTGAGGCCGAGCATCCGCAGATCATGGCGATCGTGCTCGCCCATCTGGAAGCGCCGGTCGCCGCCGACGTGCTGCAATTGCTGCCGTCCGAATATCAGGAAGAGATCGTCTATCGCATCGCCACGCTCGGCCCAGTGTCGAACGAGGCGCTGGAGGATCTGGAGAATCTGCTGCTGCGCGGCCCGGTCAACAAGCAGGGCGCGGCGTCGCAGCGCGGCGGCACCGTCGAAGCGGCGGCGATCATGAACAATGTCCGCAAGGACAATGAGCAGCGGATCATGAAGGCCGTCGCCAAGCGCGACAAGATGATCGCCCAGACGATCGAGG
>JACESO010000079.1 GCA_013911745.1 Sphingobium sp.
AGGCCAGCCCGCTCGCCCGCCGCCTGGCCGAGGTGAAGGGCATCGATCTCGCCAGCGTCAAGGGCAGCGGCACCAATGGCCGCATCGTCAAGGCCGACATCGACGCGGCGCAGCCCGGCGCTGCCCCGGCGACGGCATCTGCGCCGTCTGCCGCTGCTCCTGCGGCCGCCCCGGCAGCGCCTGCGCCTGTCGCCCACGCCGCGCAGGACTTCGGCATCCCGCATGAGGTCATCAAGCTCAGCGGCATGCGCAAGACGATCGCGCGCCGCCTGACCGAATCCAAGCAGCAGGTGCCGCACATCTACCTGACGGTGGACATCCAGCTCGACAAGCTGCTGAAGCTGCGCGGCGAGCTCAATGCCGGCCTCGCGAACCGCAACGTCAAGCTGTCGGTCAACGATCTGCTGATCAAGGCGCTGGGCGTCGCCCTGATTCAGGTGCCCGAATGCAATGTGCAGTTCGCCGGCGACCAGATGCTTCAGTTCCAGCGCGCGGACATTTCCGTCGCGGTGTCGATCCCGGGCGGCCTCATCACGCCGATCGTGACCGACGCGGCGGGTCGCGGCGTCGCCTCCATCTCCAGCGCGATGAAGGATCTCGCCGCCCGTGCCAAGGACGGCAAGCTCAAGCCGGAGGAATATCAGGGCGGCACCGCTTCCCTCTCCAACATGGGCATGTTCGGCATCAAGCAGTTCGAAGCGGTCATCAACCCGCCACAGGCGATGATCATGGCGATCGGCGCGGGCGAGAAGCGGCCCTATATCGTCGATGATGCGGTGCAGATCGCCACGGTCATGTCGGCTACCGGCAGCTTCGACCATCGCGCCATTGACGGCGCCGACGGCGCGCGCCTGATGCAGGCCTTCAAGGAGCTGGTCGAAAACCCGATCGGTCTGCTCGCCTGATGGCCCACCCCGACGAGAGCCCGCCAGACGCGAGCCCGGCCGTCCGGGTCATCGCCATGCCCGCCGATACCAACCCCTATGGGGATATATTCGGCGGCTGGCTGATGAGCCTGATGGACTCCGCCGCCGGATCGGTCGCCGCGCGGCACAGCCATGGCCGCGCCGTCACCATCGCGGTGGAGGGCATGACCTTCCTCCGCCCCGTGGTGGTCGGTGACGAGGTATCGGTCTTTGCGACACTCAAGTCGGTCGGTCGCACGTCGATGAAGATCGATGTCGAAGCCTGGCGCCGCACCCGTCATGACGACCGCAGCTATCGCGTGACCCGCGCGACTTTTACGTTCGTCGCGATTGGCGAAGACCGCCAGCCCCGGTCCGTACCGCCGCTTCCGGCAGAATCAGAATAAGACAGAAACAGAATAAGCAAGAGAGACAGACATCATGGCTGAGAATTACGATCTCATCGTTCTGGGTTCCGGCCCCGGCGGCTATGTCGCGGCGATCCGCGCCGCGCAGCTTGGCCTCAAGACCGCCATCGTCGAGCGCGAAAATCTGGGCGGCATCTGCCTCAACTGGGGCTGCATCCCGACCAAGGCACTGCTGCGCTCAGCCGAAATCTACCATTATATGCAGCATGCCGGCGATTATGGCCTGGCCGCCGAGAAGATCAACGCAGACATCGCCGCCGTGGTCAAGCGCTCGCGCGGTGTTGCCAAGCAGCTCAATCAGGGCGTTACGCACCTGATGAAGAAGAACAAGATCGCCGTCCATATGGGCGAGGGCAGGCTGACGGGGAGGGGCAAGCTCAGCGTCACCAAGGACGGCAAGACCGAGGAACTGACGGCAAAGAACATCATTCTCGCCACCGGCGCGCGGGCCCGCGACCTTCCCGGTACGCCGGCTGACGGCAAGCGCGTGTGGACCTACCGCCACGCCATGACGCCGCCCGAAATGCCGACCAAGCTGCTCGTCATCGGATCGGGCGCGATCGGCATCGAGTTCGCGAGCTTCTACAACGACATGGGCGCGGAGGTGACGGTCGTCGAGATGATGGACCGCATCGTCCCTGTTGAGGATGCGGATGTGTCCGCCTTCCTGGAAAAGGCGCTGAAGAAACAGGGCATGACCATCCTGACCGGCGCAGGCGTCAGCGACATCAAGGTCACGGACAAGGGTGTTAGCGCGAAGCTCAAGGACAAGGCCGGCAAGGAAACGGCCGCCGAGTTCAGCCATATGATCGTCGCCATCGGCATCGTCCCCAACACCGCGGACATCGGCCTCAAGGAATTGGGCGTAGCGGTCGATGACCGTGGCTTCCTCAAGACCGACGAGATGTGCCGCACCAATGTCGAGGGTCTCTGGGCGATCGGCGACATCACCGCCCCGCCATGGTTGGCGCACAAGGCCAGCCATGAAGGCGTGATCGCGGCCGAAGCGATCGCCGGCAAGCATCCCCATGCTATGGACCCGCGCAACATTCCGGGCTGCACCTACTGCCATCCGCAGATCGCAAGCGTTGGCCTCACCGAAGCCAAGGCGAAGGAAGCGGGCTATGAGGTGAAGGTCGGCATGTTCCCCTTCATCGGCAATGGCAAGGCGATCGCGCTGGGCGAAGCGGAAGGCTTCACCAAAACGATATTCGACGCCAAGACCGGCGAGCTGCTGGGCGCGCACATGATCGGCGCGGAAGTGACCGAGATGATCCAGGGCTACACCATCGGCAAGACCCTGGAGACGACGGAAGCGGAACTGATGCACACGGTCTTCCCGCATCCGACCATCTCGGAATCGATGCACGAAAGCGTGCTCGCCGCTTATGGGCGCGCGCTCCATATCTAGGCCGAGCGCTTCGATCGCGAAGGGCGCGGGCGCTTTGGCGCTCGCGCTTCTTTGCGTCCTGCTGATCGCACTCCTGCAACGCGCGGGATGGCTCGACGGGATCAATGTCGGGTTGATGGAGGCGGCAGGAAGGGCGCGTGACACGGGCTCGGGGGGGCATGTGACCACTCTCATGCGCCTCGCCTCCGCCATCGGAGGCACAGCCGGGCGGCTCGCGCTGGTTGCCGTCGTCCTCGTGCCGCTCCTCTGGTTCGGGTTTCGCCGATCCGCGATCTGGCTGGTGCTGACGATTGCGGGCGGCACGTTGCTCAACCTTGCGCTCAAGCAGATATTCGCCGCGCCCAGGCCAGACCTGCTGCCGCATCTCGACATCGTCCACACCTACAGCTTCCCCAGCGGCCATGCGGCGGGGAATATGATGTTCTTCGGTGCGCTGGCGCTGCTAGCAGGAAGCACGCGCGCATATGTCGCCGCCGCCGTCATGATCCTGCTGATCGGGGCCAGCCGAATATGGTTGGGCGTCCATTGGCCGAGCGACGTGACCGCCGGCTGGATCGAGGGGCTGGGTTGGCTCGCCTTCTGCCGCCTCTGGCTACCAGCGCGGGGAGGGGAGAAAGAGCGCGCGTAGCAGGCTTTGATGCGGCGGCATTCCGTCGCTGGTGACGAAGCCATGCACCCAGAAGCTGTCGTACGCGGTCACTGCGGCGATCAGCAGCAGCGGGATCGCGGACGCGGCAAGCAGCCCCCGCGCACCCCGCACCGACTCCGCCGGGGACAGGGCGATCAGCACCAGCGGCAGGATCGGCAGGAAGTAGCGGCCTTGTGTCCCCTGAATATAGTCGGCAGCGAGCGGGCTGCCGGTCAGATACATGGCGGTTTCGATGAGGAGCGCTATGCCCGCCGCGACCGCCAGCCACCACAGCCTCTGCCGCCACCCGAACCGTGCGGTCGATCCGTTCGCCACGGCCGCTGCCAGCATCAGCATCGCGAGCGGATAGGCTAGCAGGGGCAGGAGGATGGCGTTCCAGCCAAATCGCCCGACGATCTGCAACGCATAGACAGGCGCGCGTTCCGTGACGCTCGACGCCAGGATACGGACATAGGCCGCGGGGTCGGCAAGGATCACCGCCAGTTGCTCCCGCAATGGTGCCGTCATCATCGTCTCGCCCGTCTTGCGCGACTGGATGTGATAGAGCGCCTGACTGCCGCCCGACAGATGCATCCACGCGACGAAGGCAGCCGCGCCAAGCGCGATAACCGCCAGGATCAGCGCCGGCCTCCAGTCGCGTCGATGCGAGGGCCAGCGCAGGCCCGCCGCCATCAGCGGCAGATAGACACCCTTGCACAGCGCCAGCAGCGGAGCTGCGACGAGCAGCGCGAGGCTGCGTCCGGGCGCAGCGGCCATGAACCCGCTTCGCAACGCAACGGCAAGGCCCAGAAAGCCCAGCCCGTTAATGAGGGCATCGGGCGACAGCGATCCGGTCTGGTAGGCGAAGGTCGGCAGAAGCGCTGCGCCGAGCATGGCGTTGCGCCCGAAGGGCAGCAGCGCCAGCGCCGCGACAAGCAGGGCTAGTCCTGCCAGGGCATTGACCAGCCGCCCGACATAGAAGGCTTCGATCCACGGCAACCCGGCGGCTTTCCCCATCGCAAGGCCCGCGGCACCCGAGCCGTAGAGGGAAGGGGAATAGCTGGCGACGTTGGGAAAATCGGCAAAGGCCAAGCCCGGCCGACCGCTGTCCGCAGCCGCGCTGGCCACCAATTGCTCAGCCGTGAAATGGCGAAGGTTCGGCGGAACATCGGTCGGAAAATCGACCTCATGGATATCGAGCGCCGCGCGCGGGAGGTCCGCGCCGATCGCCGTGCCTCTCTGCTCCGTCAGCAGGCGACCCTCGATTAGGGCCAGCGCTTTCATATAATGCTGGTTCTCGTCGGGGGCCTGAAACGGTGGCGTTACCAGCGCGAAGAACAAGGTCGCGGCGCAGATCGCCGCAAGCAACAGCCTTTCCACCGGGCTCCATGGCGCGGCGAGCAGCATGTCCGCCTCGTGACCATCTCGCCGCCTGATCTGCTCCTGTCTCATAAGCCGCGACTACGCGTCTCGACTTAATATTTCGCGACCACCACAGAATGTTTCCAGCAATTGCGGAGCAAGTCCCAGTTCGCGGCTGATTAAAGCCGTGTCTTCATTCTTCTTCCACCGGCTGTCCCACCGGCGGATGCAGCCGCAGCCGCGTCACGCGGCGGCCATCGCTCGCGACGATCTCCAGCTTCCAGCCGCTTTCCTCGTGCAGCAATATCTCGCCGGGGCCGGGGACGCGGCCGGCAAGGATGAACGCGAGGCCGCCAAGCGTGTCGACATCCTCTTCGACATCCCCCAGCTTCTCGTCGATCTCCTTCGCGACATCGTCCAGTTCGGCGCGCGCATCCGCTTCCCACAGGCCATCGTCCAGCGGGACCAGCATCGCTTCTGGCGCATCGTCATGCTCGTCCTCGACCTCGCCGACGATCTCCTCGACCAGATCCTCGAAGGTGAGCAGCCCTTCGGTGCCCGAATATTCGTCCAGAACGATGGCGAGATGCGTCCGCTTGGCCCGCATCTCGGCCAGCAAGTCCAACGCGCCCATGCTTTCAGGCACATAGAGCGGCTGGCGAATGAGCGGTTCGAGCGTTTCGGGCACCGGTGCCTTGCCGGCGAGGATCGCGAAGGCGTCGCGGATATGGATCATGCCCACGATGGTGTCGAGATTGTCGCGATAGACCGGAATACGGCTGTGCCCGGCTTCAGCAAATAAGGCGGCAAGCTCTGCGAAGCTCGCCTTTTCCTCGATCGCGATGATGTCCGCCCGCGGGACCGCCACGTCATCGACGGTATGTTCGGAAAAATGGAGCAGGTTGCGGACCATCTGCCGCTCTATCGCAGACAGATCGCCCTTGGATGGCGTGCTGCCCGCTTCGCCCTGTTCCTCTTCGTCATATTCGTCCAGCGCTTCTTCCAGCTCCTTGCGGAGGCTGGATTCCTCGCCTTCACCGAAAAGGAGCGACTTGATGCCGCTCCATATGCCGCCTTCGCCGCTACTGTCCGCTTCTTTCGAAGTGGTGCCGTCGTCAGCCATCGCTAATCTTTATCCCCTGTTGCGCGATCCCCATAGGGATCGGAAAGTCCGAGCGAGGCGAGCGCGGCAATCTCCAGCGCCTCCATCGCTTCGGCCTCATTGTCGTCCATATGGTCGTAGCCGAGCAAATGAAAAGTGCCGTGCACGATAAGATGCGCGGCATGGTCAGCGACGGAAATGCCCTTTTCGGCCGCTTCCGCCGCGCACACGCCTTCGGCCAGCACGATGTCGCCCAGCAGCACTTCGCCATCGTCCGTATTGCCCGTCGCCTGGAGCAGGTCGTCCTGCACCATCGGGAAGGACAGGACGTTGGTCGGCTTGTCCTTGTCGCGATAGGCGCGGTTGAGGCCGTGCACCTCCTCGTCGGAGGTAAGCTTCACCGCGACTTCGTACAGGGCGGCATCGGTCGCAAAGGCGGCGTAGGGGCTGTGCGCGATCGCCGCCGCGACCGCGCGCTGCGCCAGCATATCCCAGTCCGCGCCTGGCCAACCGGTTTCGTGGAGGAGAGCGACCTCGATCATATAATCCCCCCGTTCACTTCGAGCGCAGTCGAGGAGCCGGCGCATCGGTTCTCGACTACGCTCGAACCGAACGGATGTCGGAGCTTCACGCGTCCGGCCCCTCATAAGCCTGCACGATACGGCCAACCACCGGGTGGCGGACCACGTCTCCGATGCCGAAGGGCACCATGGCTATGCCATCCACGCCGTCCAGCCGGGCGACGGCGTCGGCAAGCCCGGAGATGCCGGGCTGCGGCAGGTCAACCTGCTTGGGATCGCCGCAGATGACCATGCGGCTACCCTCGCCGAAGCGCGTGAGGAACATCTTCATTTGCGCGATGGTGGTGTTCTGCGCCTCGTCCAGCACGATGAAGGCGTTGGCCAGCGTGCGCCCGCGCATGAAGGCGAGCGGCGCGATCTCGATTTCGCCGGACGCGATGCGGCGTTCCACCTGTTCGGCGGGCAGCGTGTCATAGAGCGCGTCGTAGATCGGGCGGAGATAGGGATCGACCTTCTCCTTCATGTCGCCCGGCAGGAAGCCCAGCCGCTCGCCTGCTTCCACCGCCGGGCGAGACAGGATCAGTCGATCGACGCTGCCGGTGATGAGCTGGCTGACCGCCTGCGCCACGGCGAGGTAGGTCTTGCCGGTGCCCGCCGGACCCAGCGCGAAGATGATGTCGTTGCGGGTCAGCGCCTCCATATAGGTGACCTGCGTCGCGGAGCGCGGGACGATGGTCTTCTTGCGCGTGCGGATCATCACCTTGGGCGGTTCGGCGACGTCGCCGCGGATGATGCCGTCCAGCGTCGGTTCCGAAGACATGGCGATCACCGCCTCCACCGCGCCGGCATCGATTTCCTGTCCGGCGACGATGCGGTTGTAGAGGCCGGTCATCACGTCGCGCGCGCGGGCAGCGGCCTGTGCCTCGCCCTCGATCTGCAGCTTGTTGCCGCGCGCCGCGATATAGACGCCCAGCCGGTTCTCGATCGCGACCAGATTCTGGTCATATTGGCCGAACAGCGTGGTCAACAGATGCGGCCGCTCGAAGGTGACTTCCAGACGGGCGCGTTCGGCCGTGTCGGCGACGCGGTGATGATTGGGCTTTTTGGACATTCAGCAGCCTCCCTCGCTCGTCATCCTCAATGCTCTGCCACATCGCGGCGCCCGAGGAACTGGTTTTCCCGCCGACGCGGAAAGGACGAGGCTTTGGTTCAAGCGGCTTTCCTCCTGGTAGTTTGCCCGGCCAGGCTGTTCGGGCCGGCGCTGATGATATCGACTTCAACCATGTCGCCGATCGAAAGGTCCGGCGCATCGATGACAACGGACTGTAGCCAGGGCGATTTGCCGATCAACTGACCGGCATGACGGCCCTTGCGTTCCAGCAATATGTCCGTGCGCCGCCCCACGGTCGCGGCGTTGAACGCCGACTGCTGGCGATTGAGCAGCACCTGCAGCTGGGCGAGACGATCGTCCATCACCTGCGGATCGATCTGGCCATCCATGTCCGCGGCCGGCGTGCCGGGACGCGGGCTATATTTGAAGCTGTAGCATTGCGCGTAGCCGACCTGCTCCACGATCTTCAGCGTGTCCTGAAATTCCGCTTCGCTCTCGCCGGGGAAGCCGACGATGAAATCGCCCGAAATCGCGATGTCCGGCCGCGCCTCCCGCACGCGATCGATGATGCGGAGGTAGCTTTCCGCGCTGTGGCTGCGGTTCATGGCCTTCAGGATGCGGTCGTTGCCCGACTGCACCGGCAGATGCAGGAAGGGCATCAGCTTGTCTATTTCGCCATGCGCGGCGATCAGGCCGTCGCTCATGTCGTTGGGGTGGCTGGTGGTATAGCGAATCCGCTTGAGATCGGGGATCTTCGCCAGTTCGCGGACCAGGCCGTCCATGCCCTGCGCCTGGCCCCGGTCATCCTCGCCGGTCCACGCGTTCACGTTCTGGCCGAGCAGGGTGATTTCGCGCGCTCCGCCGTCCACCAGAGCCTTCGCTTCATCGACGATCGCGGACCAAAGCCGGCTGATCTCCGCCCCGCGCGTGTAGGGCACCACGCAATAGGTGCAGAATTTGTCGCACCCTTCCATGATGGTCAGAAAGGCGGTGGGCCGCGCCTGCCGCGTGCGCGCGGGGAGCGCGCCAAACTTGGACGCCAGCGGCATGTCGGTGTCTACTGCGGCTTCGCCCCGTCCGGCCTTGTCGATCAGGTCGGGCAGCCGATGATAGGCTTGCGGCCCGACGACGATATCGACATTGCGGGCGCGGCGCTGGATCTCGCTGCCCTCCGCCTGGGCGACACAGCCGGCGACCGCGATCATCGGGCGGCTGCCATCCTCCCGCACCATGCGGCCGATGTCCGAATAGACCTTGTCCACGGCCTTTTCCCGGATGTGGCAGGTGTTCAGGATGACCAGGTCGGCGTTAGCGCCATCGGCTGCCGCGCGCATGCCCTTCGTCCCCAGCATCTCCGCCATACGCTCGCCGTCATAGACGTTCATCTGGCAGCCGAAGGATTTGACGTGGAATGTCGCGGGAGTCTTGGGGGCGTCGGTTCGATTCATGTGGTCCAGCTATACAGGGGGTAGCGGCTGAGCGGAAGGGCGCTGGTGGTCACCTGATCGCATGCGCTGCCATGCTGGTGGCGATCGCCGCATGGACTCGTGCGGCGATGGCTTTTCGATCCGCGCAATCGGCTGGATCGAACGGCTCAAGGAAGCGGAGGGTGACGGTGAGTGTCCCGCGCCGCTCCAGCATGCGCTTCGCATTGGCCCCGGCTCCCTCCGCACCATGCCAAGCGATTTCCGAAGCGGCGGCACCATAATCAACATGGACCGGCTGGATCATGACCGGCCGCGGCGGCGGTAGCAGGACCGCCAGCAGGGCCGGCTTGAACGGGAGCAGGGCCGTGCCGTCTCCTGTCGTGCCTTCGGGAAAGAGGGCGACAGGCTGATGCCCGAGCATGGCGGCGCGCAGGGATTCCAGTTGTGCCGACAGCGCGCCGCGCCGTTCGCGCGCAACGAACAGCGTGTTGTTCTGCGCTGCCAGCCAACCGATCACCGGCCAGCGTGCCACGCCGTCATGCGATACGAAGGCCGTGCCGGTCGCGCCACCCAGCGCCAATATGTCGATCCAGCTGACATGATTGGCGAGCAGGAACATGTCGCCTTCTCGGGGTTTCCCCTCGACCCGCACCTGTGCGCCGACAGACCGGGCGGCCATCGCCAGGAAGCGGCGGGGCCAGGGCGAAGGGCGGCGGATGACGCGCCAGGCAAGATGCGGGAAGAGGCAGAGGAGCAGGCTTCCCGCCAGCGCGCCTATGCGCAGCAGTCGACGCAGGCGCGCCAAGGATTCGTCAGTTCTTCCGGTCGAGCGCGACGCCGTACAGTTCCATCCTGTGATCGACCAACCGGAAGCCCAGCTTCTCCGCGATCTGCTTCTGCAGCTGTTCCAGTTCAGGATCGACGAATTCGATGACGTTGCCGGTTTCCACGTCGATCAGATGATCGTGATGCGATTCCGGGGCGGCTTCGTACCGGGCGCGTCCGTCGCCGAAATCATGCCGTTCCAATATGCCCGCTTCCTCGAACAGCCGAACCGTCCGATACACCGTCGCGATCGATATGCCCGGATCGATCGCGGCTGCCCGCCGGTGCAGCTCCTCCACGTCGGGATGATCGGTGGCGTCGCTCAGCACTTGGGCGATCACGCGGCGCTGCTCCGTGATACGCAGCCCCTTTTCGTGGCACAGGGCTTCGACGTCGATTTTGCGGTTCATGCAGGCTCGCTTGTTGGATCAGGTGCGGCAGGGAAATGCAAAGGTAGCGACTTTTGCAAAAACAGGGAAGGGCGCATCGCCGATGCGCCCTTCTCCTTCATGCAGCCGAATGTGCGGCGGCTTACTTCGCCGCGCGGGTGCGCCGACGCTTGGTGCCCAGGCCGATCTTCTTGGCCAGGCTGCGGCGCTGTTCTGCATAGTTGGGCGCCACCATCGGATAGTCGGCGGGCAGGCCCCACTTGGCACGATAGTCTTCGGGCGTCATCTGATAATGGGTCATCAGGTGGCGCTTCAGCATCTTCAGCTTCTTCCCGTCTTCCAGGCAGATGATGTAGTCGGGCTTGACCGAAGAGCGGACGGACACGGCGGGCTCGGGCTTCACTTCCGGGGCAGGCGCAGGCTGGCTGAGATTGGCAAGCGCGGCATGCACATTCTGGATCAGCGTCGAAACGTCCGAGACGGCGACGCTATTGTTCGAGACATGCGCTGCGACGATGTCCGACGTCAAAGTAATGAGCAGCTCATTTTGGGCCGTTTCAGTTTCCATTTTTGTTTCCTGCAAAGGCTGTATCTAGTGCGACCCGCCCGAGGACAATGAAATCTGGAGCGGTTCTGGACCGCTAGCTCGCTCAGCCCATTTGCGCAAGCGTTTATGCCATTAAATCAGCATATCGAGCCGGAAACTTAGCGCATCATGAAGTTGACCATCATTACCGCGATAGTAACCCGGACGACGATGTACATATTCGAAGCCATTTTTCTCGTATAATCTTATAGCGTTATTTGTTGCTCGTACCTCCAGGTTCATGGAAGTTATTCCCCGGCGGCGGGCGGTCAGCAGGGAATCGCGCAACAGGGTTTCGCCGATCCCCTTGCCGCGCCAGGACGGGTCGACGGCCAGAAGCAGCAGTTCACATTCGTCCAGCACCGAGCGGACGAGCGCAAAGCCCAGCGGTGCTGCGTCCAGGCGGGCTACGGTCAGCCATGTGCCGGGCATCAGCATCACCCCGGACAGTTGGGATAGGGTCCAGGCTTCCCCATAGGCCGGGTCGAACGCGCGGATCATGACCTCCATCGCATCGGCCAAAGCGTTGCGTTCGCCCTGATCATAGGTGTCCAGCGACAGGCCCGGCATCATGATGCGGCGCGCTCCGCCATCGTCATTGCATCAGCGCCCCGGCCGTAGATCGGGCTGGGCGGCAGAAGGGGCTGGTCGGTGATCAACGGATAGGCTGCCGCGTCAGGATAGAGGCTGACTGCGATACCCGCGCCCCTCGCCGTGACCAGCGCTTCGGCCCCTGTGCCGTAATAGACAGGTGCGTCCAGTTGCTCCGCCAGCTGGGCGATTGGAGTCGATGTGACCGGGTTTTCCGCGACGCGGCCTGTCGGGTCGAACGATTGCCAGAACAATTCGCCATGTCCGCCGGTTATAGTTACGGCAATATGTTCTCCCGCCGCATTCTGGCAAGCGGCCAGGGCTGCGATGAGGGCAGGGGTGCTGTACCCATGAACGGGCACCCCCCATGCAAGCGCCAGCGCGCGCGCCGCTGCGATGCCGATGCGAACTCCCGTAAAACTACCGGGACCGACATCCACGGCGATCCCGTCGGCCCGTCCGCCATTGGGCAGGGCGGCGATCGCCGGCAGCAACGCTTCGGCGTGGCCGCGGCCCACTATTTCGTGAAAGCGTCCGATCGGGACGTCATTTTCCAGCAGTGCAACGGACAAGGCCTGAGTGGCAGTGTCGATCACCAGAAGGCGCAAGCAAATTCCCCGTCAACCGCCCGCCACCTGCGGACTGTCCTGCCGGTTAATCGATCCGCTGCGATTTGCCAAATGCTCCAGCGTCGATCCGAACCTGTGTCAGACGGCGCGCACCTCGGTCACTTCCGGGACATAATGTTTGAGCAACTGTTCGATCCCGTTCTTCAGCGTGGCGGAAGAGGATGGGCAGCCTGAACAAGCGCCCTGCATTTTCAGATAAACAGTGCCCTTGTCGAAGCCGCGATAGATTATGTCGCCACCGTCGTTGGCGACCGCGGGGCGAACGCGCGTGTCGATAAGATCGCGGATCTGCTCGACAATCTCGGCATCTTCGGGATTGTCCGCAAAACTGGCGTCATCCTCCGGCACCATGATCCCCGCCGCCGATCCAGGCGCGAAAAGCGGCATATTGGCGGAAAAATGATCGAGCAGCGTGGCCAGCACATCGGGCTTCACATCCGACCATTCCGCGCCGGGCGCAATGGTCACCGACACGAAATCGCTGCCGAAGAACACGCCGGTGACATCGCCAAGGCTGAACAGGGCGTCAGCAAGCGGCGAAGCCTCCGCATCTTCCGGAGAGGCGAAGTCGCGCGTTCCCGCGCCCATGACCTCACGGCCGGGCAGGAATTTGATGGTCGCCGGGTTGGGCGTCAGTTCGGTCTCGATCAGCATGGCGTCCATGTGGCGATAGACGCGCGCAAGATCAAGCGGCGGAACTTCGCGGGTGTCCGATGATTTGGATGAACAAAGCGCAAGGAGACAGGTTATGACTGACACGAGCGACATCCGCGACCGGTTCTGGAAAGAATTGTCGAGCAGCCCCTTCGTCATGGTCGGGCTGGAAAGCAGCACCGAACACAGCCTGCCGATGACGGCACAGCTCGATCCTGCCGCCAATCATTGCTTCTGGTTCTACACCTCGAAGGACAATCGCCTTGCCCCCGGCGGCCCGGCGATGGCGCAATTTTCGGCGAAGGATCACAGCCTGTTCGCGTGTATCGAAGGGACGTTGTCGCCCGAGACCGATCCGGCGGTCATCGATCGCTACTGGTCGAAGCAGGTGGAAGCCTGGTATCCCCAGGGCCGCAACGACCCCAGCCTGCTGATGCTGCGCTATGATC
>JACESO010000008.1 GCA_013911745.1 Sphingobium sp.
GCAACAGGGCATATTTGTCGCCCGCATCCTGCGGCAGCTTGGCGCGGGCGAGGCGGAGCATGTCGGGGCTGCGATCCAGCGCCGTCACCGCGTCCGCCTGCCCCCCGAACAGTTCGATCATGCGCCCGGTGCCGGTGCCGATGTCGAGCATACGTCCGATGGGTTCGCGGGCAAGCAGCGCGATCATCGCGGCTTCGACATCGGCTTCCGCGACATGGAGCGAGCGGATCGCGTCCCATTGTTCGGCATGTTCGGCGAAATAGCTCTCCGCCGCGCGGGCGCGATCGGCGCGCACGGCGGCCAGGCGCGCCAGATCGGCCGCCTGCCAAAGCGCTTCGGCCGCGGACGGCTCCAGCCGGTCGAACAGGGTGAGGAAAGGGGCGACGGGCGGCGTGCGGGAGAGGCGCAGGAAAACCCAGTTACCTTCCTTGCGCCGTTCCACCAGCCCGGCTTCGGCCAGTATGCGGACGTGGCGCGACACGCGCGGCTGGCTCTGCCCCACAACCTGCGCGATCTCCCCCACGGCCAGTTCCATGGCACGCAGGAGATGGACGATGCGCAGCCGCGTGGGATCGCCAAGTGCCCGGAAAATGTCGAGTGCCGCGTGCATGGAAGGATCATATAAAGAAATCTTTATATGCGTCAATGGGCAGGTGTTCGGGGTAGCCATGAGGCGGTTTTGTGCCCCCTCTCCCTTTGCGCCACGTTAAAAACGGATTGCGTTGGATCGCCCAACTCATTACGAATCGGCGCGCAGGCGCAATGGGGGGTGAGCTTTTCTCCGAGAGTGGTCTGCAATTTGTTTTTCTCAGAGAGGGGTTTAGCCCATGACCAAGTCGATTGCTCTTTCGTTCGTTCTCGCTGCTTCGCTCGGCCTCGCTGCTTGCTCGGGCGGCCATGAAAACGCCACCAACAACGCCGCGAACGCCGCTGAAAACGCTTCGAACGCTGCCGACAACGCCATGAACGCTGCGCTGAACGCCGCCGACAACGCCGCGAACGCCGCGTCGAACGCGACGAACAACGCCGCGAACGCGATGTAAGTCCCACCGGGGATTTCGAGTTTAGGGAGGGGGTCGCACCGGAAACGGCGCGGCCCCTTTTCCTTTGGCGGGAGGATCAGCGCGATGCGGATGGGATGGGCCATGTCCCTGCTGGCGATGCTGACTGCCTGCGGGTCGGGCGATCAGGACGGCGTCGGCGGCGTTAGCGCCGGCGACGCCAAAGCGCTCAACGAAGCCGCCGCCCGGCTGGACGCGGAACCGCGCGGATCGGCGGATGCCGGCCTCAATCCTGCCGCGACCAGCGCCGCGCGCGCGGATCGCGAGAGACGACCGCCGAAGGGCATTCCGCGCTGAACCGCGAAAAGGCCGCCCCTCTTGTGAGGAGCAGCCTTTCCCTTGGTCGTATAAGACGGGATATCAGCAGTTGCGGTCGATCGCCCGACCGGCCAGCGCGCCTACGCCCGCCCCGACGATCGCGCCGGTGGTGCCATCGCCACGGCGGTAGCCGTACCGGTCACGCCCGCCCTTGCCGATCTCGTTCCCCAGCAGCCCACCGGCGATCGCGCCGATGATGGTGCCGCCCGTGCCATTGTCCCGGCAGCGATAGCCGCCGCGATAGCCACGATAGCCGCCGCGATAATAATCGCCGCGATAGCCACGGTCATAGCCGCGATAATAACCGCCACGGTCGCCGCGATAACCGCGATAGCCGCGGTCGTAACCGCCGCGATAATAGTCGCCCCGTTCATAGCCGCCGCGATAATATTGGGCGCTGGCAGGGGCCGTAGTGGCGACGAAGGACGCAGCGCCCATTGCCAGAGCGGCTCCCATATTCACAAGAAACTTCATCTTCATGGCGTTGCTCCTCCAATAGCCATCCTCTTGGGCGGCGTCCCTGGACAGAACGGGATTGCCCATCGATTGATCCCGTTATGCCCGAGTCGGTTTGAGCCGAGCCTGAATGGCGGTGACAGCGCTCGTTCATGCTGGCGCATCTTGTCACGCAACTGCTGCACCTTGACCGATAATCGCCTATGCCGGGCCGCGATGCAGCGAATCCTGATCGTCCTGGCGCTGGCCGTGCTCCTTCTGCCTGCTCCCCCTGTCAACAAGCCGGCCATTGTTCATGCGGGCGCGCTGCTGGTCCATGCCCACCCCGTAGCGCTGGACAGTGCAGATCCCGAAAGGCGCACCTTGGGCGCGCTTACCTATTTGGGCGGATGGTCGCTGGAAAGCGATGCTCCGGGGTTCGGAGGCATGTCGTCCCTGCTGGTCGACGGAGACGGACAGGTGCTGGGCCTGAGCGATTCCGGCACCCTTACCGGGTTCCATGTGGGGTCCGGCCCGGATCGGCGACGCCCCTTCATCGCGCCGCTGCCGATCCGCCCGCAGGACAGGCATCGCGACTGGTGGATGTGGGATTCGGAATCGATGACCCATGATCCGGAGAGCGACCGCTATTGGGTCGGCTTCGAGATGCTGCAGGCCATCTGTCGCTATAGTCCGGGGTTCGCGCGGGTGGAGGCGTGCCGCACCTGGCCGGAGATCGTCGCCTGGCCGGAGACCGGGTCGATCGAGTCCCTTGCCCGCCTGCCGGACGGGCGCTTCATCGCCATTGGCGAGATGGGGATGACACCGGACGGGCGGCATGACGTGCTCCTCTTCGCACGCGATCCTGCCGAAAAGGACACGCCTGCCCCCATCCATCTGCGCTATGCGCCGCCGCAGGGCTATCGCCCCACCGACGCTGTGGCGCTCGACGCGCGACACCTGCTGGTGCTGAACCGGCGGCTGACGGTGCAGGACCTGTTCAGCGCCACCATCGCCATCGTGGAGTTGCCGAAGCGGATGGAAAGCGGGACGGTGTTGAAGGCGCGCACCCTCGCCCGGCTCGCGCCTCCGCTACTGGCCGACAATTTCGAGGGGATCGCGATCACGCGGGAAAAAGGGCGGTGGGTGATCTGGGTCGTGTCGGACGACAATCACGAATTTTTCCAGCGCACGCTGCTGCTGAAATTCGGGTTGGCGGCGCTGCTTTGAAATGCGCCCCGCGGTGAAGGGAGGAAACGCAAAAAAGCGGCCCGGTGAGGGGCCGCTCCTTATGCCGAAACGAATCGGGGAAGGTCAGGCCGCGACGGCGGCCTTCTTCTTGAGGATGTCGCGCTTCAGGCGACGGGCCTTGAGCGACAGCTTGTCGTCGCTGGTCTTGACCAGCCAGTTGTCCAGGCCGCCATTATGTTCGACCGAACGCAGGCCGTGGGTCGACACGCGCAGCTTGACGGTGGTTTCCAGCGCCTCGGAGATCAGCGAGACATTCTGGAGGTTCGGCAGGAACACACGCTTGGTCTTGTTGTTGGCGTGGGACACATTGTGACCCACCTGGCGGCCCTTGCCGGTCAGCTCGCAGATGCGCGACATAGTCAATCAACCTTTGAATTCGGGTTCGTTCGGAAAGCCGCGCCGATAACGGGATTCGGCCGAGCCGTCAACCCGCAGCAGCCCCTGGCGCGCAACCCTTTCGCGCGCCGCGGCGTTTGTTCTTCCATATACCCGAGGAGGCGACAATGAAAGCCATAGGCGGCGTGCTGATCGTGATTTTGCTGATCCTGGCCGGCGGGATCGCCACCGGCTTCATCGACCTGCAACGCACGCAGGCCGGAAGCCTGCCGGAGGTGCAGGTAAAGCCCGGCGAACTGCCCAAATATGAAGCGAGCGTCGCCAAGGTCGAAGTGGGCACGCGGAACGAGACCGTTCAGGTGCCGACGGTGGATGTGAAGAAGCCCTGAGATTTGCGGCGCGGGCGGACTGTTGTAAGGGCGGGGCATGGCTGCTCCGCCCTTTCCCTTGCCCGCCCCCATGCGTCGCGCGCTCGACCTTGCCCGGGCGGCGGGGGAAGCGGGCGAAGTGCCGATCGGGGCGGTCGTGACGAAGGATGGCGCGATCCTTGGCGAAGGACAGAACCGCAACCGCCGCGACAATGACCCCACCGCCCATGCCGAAATCGTCGCTATGCGCGCGGCAGCGGCGGCGCTCGGCGATTTCCGCCTGACGGGGTGCGACATCTGGGTCACGCTGGAGCCATGCCCGATGTGCGCGGGGGCGATTTCCCATGCGCGGATCGCGCGGCTCTATTATGCCGTGTCCGATCCGAAGGGCGGCGCGATCGAACAGGGGCCGCGCCTCTTCACCCAGCCGCAATGCCTGCATCGGCCTGAGGTCTATGGCGGGCTGGCCGAGGCGGAAGCCTCGGCTCTGCTGCGCGACTTCTTCGCCGTCCGCCGTTAATAGCGGATCCGGTAGAGCTGGTAGGGCAACGTCATGCCCGTCCTGAGCGGCACCGGCTCCAGCCAGTCAGGCCGTTCGCCCCGCATCAGCCCCGCATAGAAGCCCCTCGGGCTGCGCGCCTGATAGATGGTGCCTTCAGGGAAAGCCGGGCAGATCAGCAGATAGGTCGCATGATGCTTCGCCGCGATGGGCCGGAAGGCGCTCGCCGGCCCGTCGAAGGCGTGGTGGATGTCGAGAATCGCGGCGCCATTGCGATGATAGGGGCCGGCGATGGCGCTGTGGTGCGTGGTGGCGATCAGGCGCGGGCCGAGATCGACCATGGTGAAGATGGTGGCGGGCGGCAGCTGGTCCAGCACCTCCAGCGCGGGCAGCGTGCGGCACCGGCCGTTCGCCTTGTTGATCGCATCGGTGCGCGCCTTGGCGGACGGCCGCCAGGGCTTTGGCGTGGTGCCGGTCGCTTGCTGCCAGAGCGCCAGGGCCGGCGCATAGAGGGGCGATGCCGCTGCCGCGAGCGCGATCAGCGCCGCGCCGATGCCCGCCGCGATCCGCGCCCGCTTCGTGCCGGTGAAGAGCGCCGCGACCAGCCGGTGCGCGGCCCAGGCGGCGGGCGGGATCGCCAGCAATTGCGCCGCCGGCCCTGCGCGCAACTGCCAGAAGAGCAGCGCGGTCGAGAAGAGCATCATGAGGCCCACCGTGGCCCAGGCCCAGAGCCGCTCGCTGTCGTGTCGCGAATCCCATAACGCCCAGAGCAGGCCAAGGAGGCCCGCGACCGGCATCGCCATCAGCGGCACGACCATGCTTTGCGCCTGCGCCGTGATCGGCTTCGCCTCCCGAATGTTGACCAGCCACAGCCGCTGCAGTTCGGGCGAGATTTGGTAGGGACTGAGGCATTGGGGCCAGTTCAGGTAGAGAAAGGCCGCGACCGCGCCGCCGACGACGGCTCCCGCCGCCATCCGCACCGGCCAACCGCGCAACGGCAGCAGCGACAGCAGCACCATCCCTGCCCCTGCCGCGCCGAACACCGCCACCCAGATGGGCGAGATCGCGTCGCAAACCATCGCCCGGTTGGCGTAGCTGGCGAAGAGCAGATAGAGGATGGAGGTCGCGCCCGCCAGGCTGATGCCATAGGGCAGCATCCGCCGCTCCGCGCCCGGTCGGAATACCCAGCGCAGCGCGATCAGCGCGCCGCCCGCCGCCAGATAGACGATCATCTCCATGCCGATGGCGACGGACAGCGCGCTGCTGACCCCCGCCATGATGCCGCCGCGCACCCGTCGCTCGTCGATCACCCCGGCCAGCGTCGTCAATGCGAGCGCCAGTTGCCAGCCATGATGATCGATCCGCATCGGTGCATACATGGCGAGCGCCATTTGCGTCGCGAAGGGCGCAAGCACGGCAAGCAGCCAGCCGTTCGGACCCGCCAGCCGCCGCCCGATGAAACCGAGGCTCAGCATCAGCAGCAGCAGCGAAAAGAGCGGCGCAATGCCGCAGGCCAGCCGATCGGCCAGCCCCTGGTCCAAGAAGGCGCGGAAGAACAGCATCAGGCCAGCGATCGGCAGGTCCACCAGCCGCGACCAGTGGATGTTCGCGCCCACAGGCGGGTCCAGCCGATACTGGCGCAGGTCGAACCAGCCTTGCCCTGCCAGCCAGTCCTTCACCTGAAGATAGCGGATATTATCGTCCGTATCGCCCAGCACGAGCCAGTGGATCGCGGGCCAGCGCACCGTGACATATCCGACAGCCGTGGCGATCCAGATCAGCAGGGTCAGCCATTTCCAGTGGCGCTGCGCCTGGTCCAGCAGGATGCGTGCCCACACAAGGGCGCGGTTTCGCACGCTATGGCCGCTATGCAATGTCATGCCGCTCGATTAGAGGCTCCGCACCAAAGCGCAACGGGGACCGTCATGAAATATCTGTCATCTTTGTCGCCGGAGCATCAGGCGCTGTTCTGGCAGATCCTGCGCTATGGATTGACGGGGCTGTTCGTCACCGCGTGTCAGGCGGCGATCTACTGGGTACTGGCCGCGCTGGCAGGGCTGCATGTGCAGCTTGCCAATTTCATCGGCTATCTGGCGGCGGTCGCGATCGGTTATGTGTCGCACAGCCTGTTCACCTTCCGCGGCCATGGCGGCGAGGCGAACCATGCCGCGCGCGGGTTCCGCTTCGTGGCCGTTTCGGTCATCAGTTATGCGCTCAACGCGCTATGGGTGTTCCTGTGCGTTACGCAC
Organism: Sphingobium sp.; assembly: GCA_013911745.1. GTDB lineage: Bacteria > Pseudomonadota > Alphaproteobacteria > Sphingomonadales > Sphingomonadaceae > Sphingobium > Sphingobium olei. The sequence goes on from JACESO010000008.1 coordinate 6,518, forward strand.
CTGCGCTGGCCCGACTGGTCGCCCATTCCCGCCATGATCTTCGTGACGCCCGCGCTGGTGTTCGTGCTCAACCGCCAATGGGTGTTCCGCTGACGGGCTAGATCGCCAGCGCTACCTGTGGCCGGGCGCGCAGGCGGCTGAGGTCGCGCTGGGGCGGCGCGCCAAAGAGGCGGCGATATTCGCGGCTGAATTGGGAGGGGCTGTCATAGCCGACGCGGAAACCCGCCTCCGCCGCGTCAAGCCGGTCGGCCAGCATCAGGCTGCGCGCTTCCTGCAGCCGCAACTGCTTCTGATATTGCAGCGGCGTCATGGCGGTGGCGCGGCGGAAATGGTCGTGGAAGCTCGACACGCTCATGCCGGCAATCTGCGCCAGCATCGGGCCGCTGAAAGGCTCGCGGAAATGCGCTTTCAGCCAGGCGATGGCGCGCGCGATCTGGCCCGTGCGGCTCTCGCCCGCGGCGATGGCGCGGACGATGCCGCCGCTGGGGCCGGTCATCAGGCGCACGATCAGTTCGCGCTCGATCAGCGGCGCGAGCAGCGGGGCGCTATCCGGCTGCCCCAGCAGCGCGGTCAGGCGCGTCGCGGCATCCAGCAATTCGGGCGTCACCGGTTGCAGGGACATGGCCGGGCCGTCCTGCACCGGGCTTGGCGGCAGCGCGAGCGCGATGTCCGACAGGATCGGCGGGTCGAGATAGAGGCAGAAGCAGAGATAGGGCTCTTCCCTGCTCGCCCGCATGACGGTGCCGGTGATCGGCAGGTCGAGCGACGCGACGAGATAGCTTGCCGGTCCATATTCGATAACCGCCTCCCCCATCAGGACGCGCTTGGCACCCTGCGCGATGATGCAAAGCGCGGGGCGCTGGACCATGTGCACTGGCTCGCCCTGGCTGGACCAGCGGACGACGCCGAGGCGCGGAATTTCGGTTTCGAACAGGCCGTCCGTTTCGGCATATCGGGCAATCAGATCGGCCAAGGCCTGATGGGACATGCGGCATCTCCTTGCGCCCTTCCTATACCGCCGCTGCCAGCGCTTTTCCACGCCCGGCCAGTCGATATCGGAAAATCGTGCAATCTTTCCGGACGACCATTCTACCGTCCTTGCCGCCTGTCGCGGCATTTGGGGGTCATCGGATCGAGAGTCGATCCGCCGGACACAGGAGAAGCTATCATGACGATGGAGAACAAGGTCATTGCGATCACCGGCGCCAGCAGCGGCATCGGCGAAGGAACGGCGCGGCTGCTGGCGGCGCGGGGCGCGAAGCTGATGATCGGCGCGCGGCGCACCGACCGGCTGGAGCGACTAGCGGAAGAATTGAACGCGGCGGGCGGATCGGTTGCCTTCCGGTCGCTGGATGTCACCGATCGCGCCGATTTCGAGGCGTTCGTCGCCGCCACCGAAGCCGAATATGGCCGCATCGACGTGCTGGTGAACAATGCGGGGCTGATGCCGCTGTCGCGCTTCGACAGCCTGAAGGTCGATGAATGGGACCGGATGATCGACGTCAACATTCGCGGTGTGCTGCATGGCATTGCGGCGGCCCTGCCCCGCTTCAAGGCCCAGGCGAGCGGCCAGTTCGTCAACGTCTCGTCGATCGGCGGCTATGCCGTGTGGCCGACCTGCGGCGTGTATAGCGCGACCAAATATGCGGTGCGCGCCATATCCGAGGCGCTGCGCATGGAGCATGACGACATCCGCGTCACCATCATCGCGCCGGGCGTGGTGGAGTCGGAACTGGCCGACACGATCACCGACCCACTCGCGGCGCAGGCGATGGTGGACTTCCGTTCAATCGCCCTGACCCCGGACGCGATCGCCCGCGCCATCGCCTATGCGGTGGAGCAGCCGGCCGATGTCGATGTGGGCACGCTGATCGTGCGGCCGACGCGGTCGGTGATCTGAACCCCACTGATCCTCCCCTTTCAGGGAGGTGGCAATCCGGAGAGTTGACGGAGGGGTGTCGTTCCATCGTGAGGGTGACACCCCTCCGTCACGCGCTTCGCGCGCGACACCTCCCCTTCCAGGGGAGGATGGAGAAAGGCTCAATGCACGAAGCGGGCCACCACGTCGCGGTAGGAGCGGCTGACCTTTACCTGGGCGCCGCTTTCCAGAACCAGGAAACATTCGCCGTTGGTGTGGGGCTTTACCTGGCGGACCTGGCTCAAGTTGACGATGGTGGAGCGGTGGACGCGCTGGAAATTGCGCGGGTCGAGGCGCTTTTCCAGATCCTTCATCGTTTCGCGCAGGATGAGCGAATTGTCGGCGGTGTAGATGCACATATAGTCGCCCGCCGCGTCGATCCGCTCGATCGAATCCACGTCGACGCGGAATATCTGCCCGCGATCCTTGATGTTGATGAGTTTTTCGAACCGGTTGGCGGCCGGCGTGTCGTCGTCCGCCGCAAAATCGCTCATCGCCTGGGGGGCGACCTCGGCCAGCACTTCGCGCAGTTTCTCGGCCTCCTGCACCTGCCGTTTTTCGGACAGGCGCTGGCGCACGCGGTCGAGCGCATCGGCGAGCCGGCCTTCCTCGACCGGCTTCATGAGATAATCGACCGCCTGCGCCTCGAACGCGCGGATCGCATAGTCGCCATAGGCCGTCACGAAGATGAAGAGCGGCGGCTCGACCTCCATCATGCCCTGGACGACGGAAAAGCCATCGAAACCGGGCATTTGAATGTCAAGGAACACAAGGTCGGGTTTGTGCGTCTTTATGGCGCGGATCGCTTCGCGGCCGTTGGTGCAGGTTTCGATGATTTCGACATCCTCATGCGCTTGGAGACGCAGCTGAAGGCCTTGAATAGCCAGGCTTTCGTCGTCGACGAGGATTGTTCTGATGGTCATGCGGCCACTTTCGATGTTTCATCCATGTTAAGCGGAAATTCGATAATGACCGAAAATCCGCCCGGCGTGGAACGCGTTTCGAAGCTCTGTCGTTCCCCGAAGGCCTGAATTAACCGGTCCCGGATGTTCGGCAGTCCAACGCCCGTCCCCTCGCTCATGGGAATGTGCGGCTTCATTCCGCCTTCGTTCAATCCCGGTCCGCTGTCCGATACGATGATCCGGACGTTTTCACCGGCAGGCTGCGCGCTGACCGAAATATCTGCGCCTTCCTCCTTGGGCGTGACCGCATATTTGATGGCGTTTTCAACGAGCGGCTGAAGCAAGAGAGACGGAAGCCGCGCCTTCGCTACGGCAGGATCGATGCTGAAGCTGGTGCGCAGCCGATCCTCGAACCGCATCTTCTCTATCTCCAGATAGAGTTTCAGCGTCTCGATCTCCTGCTCGATCGTTACCTGAGCCGTGGGTTCGTTGATGAGCGTGTAGCGCAGGAATGAGGACAGGCGCGAAAGCATCGCGTTCGCCCGGTCGGTCTGTTTCAGCAGCACCAGCGTCGAGATGCTGTTGAGCGTATTGAACAGGAAATGCGGGTTGAGCTGGTAGCGCAACATCGCGAGCTGTGCGTTCGCCGCCTGATTTTCGAGGCGCAGCAACTGGTCCGCCTGCTCCTCCACCGTCAGGTAGAAGTTGATGGCATAATAGAGCGCGGACCAGGCCCCGATCAGCGTTACCGACAGGTAGAAGGCACCCAGAAACAATTGCAGGCCCGCCGTCTCGCTCGCGCGGTTCTGCGTGGAAAAGACCCAGGCGTCGATGAAGGCGACCAGCCCCGCCGCCAGCACAACCGTCAGGATCGACACGCCCCAGGTGATGATGGGCCGCTGCTTGAGCAGGAAGCGGAAGACGACCGCGATCAGCAGCGTCACCGAATAGCCGGTAACGGTGGATATCAGCACCGGGATCAGGCTGGAAAAGGGCTGCCCATTGGCGACGGTGGACGAGCCGCGCAGCAGGAAAGCGCCGGCCCATCCCAGGGATTGGAGATTCCAGAAGGCGCGGTTCTTGTCAGCAAAGAAGGGCTGAGGCTGGATACGGGTCACAGACATTGCGGCAGAGCCTAGCTCGCCACGCGCCGGATGGAAACACTCCGTTCATGCCGGGCGGCCGCTGCGCCTGTACCCCAGTGCGCTTATGCGGCCTGAGCCGGCTCCTGCGCCATCGGAGTCACCTCATCCGTACACACCCAGACGAGATCGGTGAGATCGAGCGCCCGGCCGTCATGCGCCTGGATCGCGACCCCGCGGATCGGCTTGCGGTCGCGCTTGTCGGCCAGCACCTGGCAGGAGGCGGGCGCGCAGCCCCATTTTTCGCCCCATTGGCGCAGCGCGATCATGGCGGGGGCCAGATCCTGCCCCTTTTCCGTGAGCCGATATTCGACCTTTCGGCGGTCGCACATCATCGGCTGGCGCAACATGATGCCATTTTCCACCAGCCGGGCGAGCCGGTTGGCGAGAATGTTGCGGGCGATGCCCAGCGTCGACTGGAACTCCTCGAAATGGCGGATGCCAGACAGCGCGCCGCGCAGGATGAGGAAGGACCAACGCTCCCCCATCGCTTCCAGCGCGGCGGGAAGCGCGCATTGTTCCAGATCCTGGGCCAGATTATGCTTCATGACATTGTCATATAGCGCAAAGCCGCCCCCGTTGCAAAAAGCGCGGCGCTAAATGACCCATGATGGGATTTTTTTGTTGCGCGGCAAGGCGGTTCTCTCACAATCGGGCAACGATGCTGCGTCAATATGAACTTGTCGAACGGGTGAAGCGCTACGATCCGGATGCGGACGAGGCGATGATCAACCGCGCCTACGTCTTTTCCGTCCAGAAACATGGCAGCCAGAAGCGGGCCAGCGGCGACCCCTATTTCAGCCACCCGATCGAGGTCGCGGGCATCCTGACCGACTTCAACCTGGACGACCAGACGATCGTCACCGCGCTGCTCCACGACACGATCGAGGACACGCTGGTCACCTATGAGGAGATAGAGAGCGCCTTTGGCCCCGACGTCGCGCGGATGGTCGATGGCGTCACGAAGCTCAGCAAGATCGAGGCGATGAGCGAGAATGAGCGGGCTGCGGAAAATCTCCGCAAGTTCCTGCTCGCCATGTCGGACGACATCCGCGTGCTGCTGGTGAAGCTGGCCGACCGGCTGCACAATATGCGCACGCTGCACTTCATCAAGAATCCCGACAAGCGCCGCCGCATCGCCCGCGAGACGATGGACATCTACGCCCCGCTGGCCGAGCGGATCGGCATGTACGACTTCATGCGCGAAATGCAGCTGCTCGCCTTCCGCGAGATCGAGCCGGAGGCCTATGACAGCATCACCCGGCGGCTGGAGCAGCTGAAGGAAGGCGGCCATGACAAGGTCGACCGGATCGGCGCGGAGCTGCAACTGCTGCTGGCGGGCAAGGGCCTTTCGGTCAGCGTCTCGGGCCGCGAGAAACACCCCTACTCCATCTGGAAGAAGATGCAGGAGCGGCACATCAGCTTCGAACAGCTGACCGACGTCATGGCGTTCCGCGTCATCACCGAGACGGTGGAGGATTGCTACCGCGCGCTCGGCATCATCCACCAGACCTTCAAGATGGTGCCCGGCCGGTTCAAGGATTATATCTCCACGCCCAAGCGCAACGGTTATCAGTCGCTGCACACCACCGTCATTCATCAGGATAATGCCCGGATCGAGGTGCAGATCCGCAGCCGGGCGATGCACAATGACGCGGAAATGGGCCTTGCAGCGCACTGGGCCTACAAGCAGAAGGGCGATGCGGCCGATCATCATGCCGCCTGGCTGCGCGACCTCGTTGAAATCCTGGAACAGAGCCAGGACGCGGACGAACTGCTCGAACATACGCGCATGGCGATGTATCAAGACCGTATCTTCGCCTTTTCGCCCAAGGGCGAGCTGCACCAGTTGCCCAAGGGGTCGACGCCGGTCGACTTCGCCTATGCGGTTCATACCTCGCTCGGCAACCAGACGGTGGGCGCGAAGGTAAACGGCCGTGTCGTGCCGCTGCGCACCAGCCTAGAAAATGGCGATCAGGTCGAAATCCTGAAATCCGAAGGACAGGAGCCGCAGCCGGGGTGGCTGACCTTCGCCATCACAGGCAAGGCGCGCGCCGCGATCCGTCGCTACATCCGCCAGAAGCAGCGGGGCGAGGAGATCAAGCTGGGCGAGAAACTCTATGAGGAGATCGTCGGCCGCTTCTCTCCCGACCTTGCCAAGGAACTGGGCGACAAGGCGCTGGCCGCCGCGCTCAAGCGGCTGAAGCTGGAGGACCGCGCGGCGCTGATGGTCGCGATCGCTACGCACCGCGTACTCGACAGCGAAGTGATGGAAGCGCTGATCCCCGGCTCCACCACGGCGGAAGGAATGGAGGAAGCGCATCCGCGCCAGCATGAGCCGGTGTCGATCCGCGGCCTCACCCCTGGCATTGCCTACAGCCTCAGCGATTGCTGCCATCCGGTGCCGGGCGATCGGATCGTGGGCGTGCGGCGGACCGGCGAGCCGATCGAGGTTCATACGATCGATTGTCGATCGCTGGAGGTGGATCAGGACGACGACTGGGTCGACCTTGCCTGGGACAGCAAGTCGAAGGGCGGCACCGCCCGCCTGTCCGTCATCGTCAAGAACCAGCCGGGCGCGCTCGCCGCCGTCGCAAACGTGTTCGGCGCGACGAAGGCGAACATCCTGAACCTGCAACTGGTGAACCGCGAAGGCCCGTTCCACACCGACATCATCGACCTGGAAGTCGCGGACGCGCAGCATCTGAACCGTATCCTGTCGGCGCTGCGGGCGCTGGACATCGTGGTGCAGGCGGACCGGGTCTGATCGCGGCCGGCGTCACTCGGCGCTATCTGGCGGAACCAACCTTGTAGGAAAAGTGCCGAGCGGCCGGCCGCTTTCGCGGTCAATCACCACCGCGGCAACCAGCGCGCCCGTCGCAGCGTCTGCGATCCGGCTGGTGCCGCCCTCCCCATGATGCCTTTCCCCCCAGGCACCAATGGCGGCGAGGATGGGCAGGAAATCCCGGCCCTTGGCGGTCAGAATATATTCGTCGCGCGGCGGATGCTGCGAATAGCGCCGCTTTTCCAGCAATCCGTCCGCCGTGAGCGCCGCCAGCCGCCGCGTCAGGATGTTCGGCGCGATCCCGAGCGACTGGCGGAACTGGTCGAAGCGGGTCGCGCCGTAGCCGGCATCGCGCAGGATCATCATGCTCCATGCGTCCCCCACCCTCAGCAAGGCGCGAGCGACGGGGCAAGGCCCCACGGAATATTTCTCAGCGTCCATTGCATTATGATAGCGACGTAACTATCAATATACAAGTGACTCGTTGGATCGAGTCAATGGAGACAAGCAATGAGCATCACCCAAGGCACCGTCCTCATCACCGGGGCGTCGAGCGGCATCGGCGCGATCTATGCAGATCGTTTTGCCAAGAGGGGCCACGATCTCGTCCTGGTAGCCCGCGACGCCGCGCGCATGGAAACGCTGGCCGAACGCCTGCGCAGCGAAACGGGCGTGGCGATCGAGATCATTCCCGCAGACCTTACCGCGGACGCAGACGTCGCGAAAATCGAGGCGCGGCTGGCGCAGGGCGATGTCGGCATCCTCGTCAACAATGCCGGCATGTCGCTGAACGGCAGCCTGCTGGAGAACGGCCCCGAGAATATCGGCCGGATCATCGCACTGAACATCACGGCGCCCACCCGGCTCGCGGCGGCGGCGGCCAAGGCCTTCGTGGCGCAGGGCGAAGGCGCGGTGGTCAACATCGCCTCCGTGCTGGCTCTGGCACCCGAAATGTTCGATGGCATCTATAGCGGCACCAAGGCGCATCTGCTGAACCTCAGCCAGGCGATGTCGGCGCAGCTTTCCCCGCAGGGCATTTATACGCAGGCGGTGTTGCCGGGCGCGACCCGCACGGAAATCTGGGAGCGGTCGGGCAAGGATGTCGACAGCTTTCCAGCCGACATGGTGATGGACGTCAACGATCTCGTCGATGCGGCTCTGGTCGGCTTCGACCGCCGCGAGACGGTGACGATCCCCCCGCTGGCCGATATCAGCCAGTTCGACGCGATGCAGGCTGCCCGCGCCGCAATGGGCCCAAACCTGTCGAAGAAGGCGGTGGCGGAGCGCTATCGCGTGTCGGAGACGGTCTGACCCGAAGTCCGCCTGTCAGCGCAGGGACAGGATCACCGGCGCGCCGGCATAGTCGAGGGTTCGTCCTTCGGCGCGGTCGAGCGCACCGCCCTCGCCCGTCATTGTGTGAACAGTGATCATTCGTCGTGGCTTCATCCCCACGAAGCTGCCGGTGCGCTGCCCGATCGTCAGTCGCCGGGCTGCATCGTCCCAGTTGAGCGCGGTGCGCGCGGATGCACCCTGCTCATAGCGGTAGGACGTTCCGTCATCCTCATAGAGGAAGGCCGATCCATTCCGTCCGGGCCAGACCAGCAGGTCGAGGTCTCGACCAAGAAGCCCGGCGGTCGATTGGCCCAGCGGTCCCAGCGGCAAAATGCTGCCCGCCCGGACATGCAACGGTATGCGGTCGATCGGCGCGTCGACGCGGTGGACCTGCCCGCCCTCGCGGCGTGCGCCGGTCCAGAAATCATACCAGCCGCCATCCGAGCGGGGCAGATAGACGTCCCATTGCCGGGCATCGGCCGCCAGCACCGGGGCGACATGCAGCGCCGGGCCGAACATATAGCTGTGCGCCTGGTCCAGCGCCGCAGGGTCGTCGGGGAAGTCGAAAACGAACGGGCGGATCAGCGGCATGCCGCGCGTCGATGCATCGGCCGCCAGAGCATAGCTGTAGGGCAGCAGCCTGTAGCGCAGTTCCAGAAACCGCCGCGCTACCTGTTCGACCTGATCGCCATAGCGCCAGAACTCGGTGTCTGTCATATAGCCGTGGACGCGTGTCATCGGCAGGAAGCAGGCGAACTGGAACCAGCGCAGGAAGCGCTCGCGATAGGCGGGGTCATCATATTGGCCTTTGCCGGGGCGGAAAAAGCCGCCGGCATCAACCGTCCACCAGGGCTGGCCCGCCGCCGCCATGTTGAGGCCGGCCGGGATCTGACGCTTCAGCGTTTCCCAGTCATTGCCGATGTCGCCCGACCATGTCGCCGCGGCATAACGTTGCTGCCCCGGCGCGGCCGAGCGGGTGAGGATCATCACCCGCTTCTCGGGAAAGGCGGCCCGCTGCGCCTCGTAGACGGTCCGGCTGACCTGGAGCGGATAGACGTTGCGGCGCATCTCGCCCGGCTGGGTGCGCCCGTCCGGCGCATGGATGGTGCGGCCGGCAAGATCGTCATTTTCCGGTTCGGTCGCATCCTGCCACCAAGCGTCTATGCCAAGCCGGCCCAGCCGCTGCGTCTGGTTGTCGGCGTAGAAGCGCGCGGCGGCGGGGTTGAAGAAGTCGACCCATTCGGTGCCGGGGATGTAGAAATTGCGGGCGGCGACCTGCTTGCCCAGTTCGGTGTCCTTGCCGACTTTCGACCAGACCGAGAGCATCAGCCCCATGTCCATGCCGTGAAGGTCGCGCACGAGGCCGGCGGGATCGGGATAATGGGCCTTATCGAAGCGCATGGCGTTCCAGCCATATTTGCCCCAATATTGCCAGTCCTGCACCATCATGTCGCAGGGGAGCTTCCGCTGCCGGAATTCGCGCGCAGTGGCGAGTATCTCGTCCGAGGAATGGAAACGCTCGCGGCAATGGATGTAACCCAAGGCCCAGAGCGGCAGCATCGGCTGCGGCCCCAGCAGCGCATGATATCCCGCCATCACCTCTTCCGCCGAAGGGCCAGCGACGAAGACATAATCGATCCCGTCCGACACCGGCGAGGTCCATGTCGTGCGATCCTCTACTGGCGCGAAGGCGAGCGTTGGCGCATCCTCGTCCGCGGCGCGGATCAGGACGCGATGCTCGCCCGGCTTCAGGTCGCGCAGGAGGCTGGCGGTGGGCGGCAACCACAGATTAGCATGGTCGGTGGCGGGCTGGCCGTCAATCTCGAGATAATGGCGCGAGGACATTTTGCGGCCGAGATCGAGGAAGAAGGCGTGGGGTCCACTCTGCTCGACCGAGAAGCGGCCGGTGAACTCGGCATCGCGCCGCTCCACCCGCGCATTGCCGGTGCTGGTCGTTACATCCTCCGCCCTCGCCGCGCCGGCGACGGCCGTCCGCTCCAGCGAGATCGTCCGGTCGGGCCGGTTGATCTCCGCCATGCCCGGATTGTGCCACAGCAGGCCGTAGCCTTTGCTCGACAGGATGAAGGGCTGGCTGATCTGCGTGTTCACCTGCGTCAGCCGGCGCGGCAGGCCGCGAATGTCGAGATGCCCGTCCTGGAAGCAGCCGGTGCCGTAGAGCCGCTCGTCGGGCGGGCTGACGAAGCCCTGGGTCGCGGCCAGCGTGGGCGTGCCGCGCACGTCGGCCGGCGTCGCGCGCCGCGATCCCGCGCTCTCGGCGAGCAGCAGATGGCCTAGTCCATCGTAGAAGGACAGTGTGGCTGTCGCCGGATCCCATTCGCAACGCGCATGCGCGACGGTCAGGCGGGTCTTGCCGCCCGCGCGGCTTTTCCGTACCGGTGGATGCCCGGTCGAAGGCGCAAGCATCTCGCTGGTCGTCACGGCGGCACCTGGACGCGGCGTCACCCGCACCCGGAAGGCACGGTCGCTGAGCGCATCCACCATGATGGTGAGGTCGCCGACCCTCACCATCAGATCATGAACGACCGTCCGGGCCGCAAGCCGCGGCGCTGCGACGAGCGCTGCCGCGCCACCCGACAGCAACAGCGCGCGCCGCGACAGCGCCCAGGCCGGGCCGTTCGATGATCCCTTCAAACTTCCTCCTCCGATGGCTTGTTTTCTACATCCAGGCGCCAAGCTGCCAGGGAACGAACTCGAAATCGCCCAGGCCCTGCGTCTCGGACTTGGTCGGCGCACCCGATGCAGTGGCCAGCAGTCTGTCGAAGATCATCCGTCCCGCCTCTGCCACCGAGAGGCCGTCCAGCACCGGGGAACAGTCGATGTCGATATCGTCCGCCATCGATCGAGCGAGGACCGCGTTGGACGCCAGTTTGAGGCAGGGCGTGGGCTGCGCGCCGAACACCGATCCGCGCCCGGTGGTGAAGGCCAGAAGATTGGCGCCAGACGCGATCTGCCCGGTCGCGGAGCAGGGATCGTAGCCGGGCGAATCCATGAAGTTAAGGCCATTGACCCGCCGTTTCTCCCCATAGAGCAGGACGTCGGCCAGCGGCGCGGAGCCGGCCTTGGCGATCGCGCCCAGCGACTTTTCGAAGATGGTCGTCAAGCCCCCCGCCTTATTGCCCGGCGACGGGTTGTTGTCGAGGTTGGCACTGTTGCGCGCGGCATAGTCCTCCCACCAGGCGATCCGCGCTTGCAGCGCGCGCGCCACGGCGGGGTTGGTCGCCCGGGCGATCAGCAGATGTTCCGCCCCATAGATTTCTGGCGTTTCCGACAGGAAGGCGGTGCCGCCCGCCGCGACCAGCAGGTCTGTCGCCGCGCCGAGCGCCGGGTTGGCGGTGACACCGGACCAGCCGTCCGAACCGCCGCACTGCAGCCCCAGCACCAGGTCCGACGCCGGCCGCGTCGTCCGGCGGTCGGCCGCCGCTTCCTCGATCAGTCCAGCGACGATGGCGCTGCCCTGATCGATCGCCTGAGCGGTGCCGCCCGCATCCTGAATGGTCAGCGTGCGCAGGCGCGGGCCGGCCGTCAGCCCCTGCCGCGCCATCATCTCGTCGATTTGCGCCACTTCGCAGCCAAGCCCGATCAGCAGCACGCCGCCGAAATTGGGGTTCCGCGCATAGCCAGCCAGCGTGCGTTCCAGCGTTTCGAAGCCGTCGCCCGACTTGGGCATGCCGCACCCGCTGCCATGCGTGAAGGGCGCAACCGTATCGATGCCGGCGGGCAGTTGCCCCTCATATTGGCGGGCGATGCGGCGCACGACCGTCGCCGAGCAATTGACGCTGGCGATGATGCCGATCGCGTTGCGGGTGCCGACCGAGCCGTTGGCGCGCAGATAGCCTTCGAAGCGGGCATCTTTCACGTCGGCTGCAGCGCAGGGTCTCGCGGCCGGCGCCGGCACGCCCCCGCCCCCCTGATGATCACCCACCTCCAGATTGTGGGAATGGACATGCTCGCCCGGCGCGATGGCGCGCGTGGCGACGCCGATGACCTGCCCATATTTGCGCACGATCTCACCCGCCGCGATCGGCCTAAGCGCCAGTTTGTGCCCGCTTGCGACAGCGTCCCGCGCCGCGATGCCCAGCACATCGTCGCCGGATGTGGCGTCGTCGATCAGGATCGCCACATCGTCCGCGTCGGTTATCCGCAACGCCCTTACCATTATCTTCTGTCTCCATAGCGCGCCGCAAGCGCGCGCAAGTGCGGCATCGGCACATCATGATCGCTGCCGTCCACCCAATTGACGAACGCCCCGATCCGTTTCCCGACTTTGGCGGGATGATGGGCGTGGATGTCGGACAGCCGATGTTCCAGATAGGGGTTGGCGAAACGGTCCAGCGTCATCGCGACATAATCGCGCGCCTGATCCGCCCAGCCCATGGCCGCGAAGCCCGGCACCACCTCATCGGCATAAAGACGTGCGAGTCGGGCGGCCGATGCTTCGTCGTGCATCATCGAAAGCACGGTGGTCGCGGGATCGCCGCCCGCCTGCGCCCACTCCTCCGCCAGCCAGCTATGGCCGAGATTGAGAATGTGCAGCTTCAACCGCTCGCAGCGCTGGAGGTCATCGACGACAGCGACCGAGGGATGGGCGAAGGGCATGACCAGCGCCGGCTGCCGCTCGACCGCCCATAGGGCATAGGGTTCCGCAACGGCGCCAGCAGGCTCCAGCGGAGCGCTAACGATCCGGTCGACCAGCGTATTGACCCACAGGCATTCCGTGCCCAGCCAGGCGATGAACTCCGGCTCCAGACCCTGCTCCGTCGCAAGGCCACGCAACGCCTTGTGCAAGGTCGCACCGTTGGTCGCGACCAGTTCGCAGGGCAGCAGCGTAACGCCCGGCCGCCCAGCCATCCAGCGGCGATGAAGCAGGTTCAAGAGGATGCCGCAGAAGCTGTGCGGCGGGCCGTCGTCCTTCGGCGCGCGGTCGGCGTCCGCGATGTCATAGCCGGAGTCGCCGCTGTTCGATACGATATAGGTCGCGCAGTTTACGAACAGGTCGCAGAGCGCCGCCCAGTCGCGGCTTGCTGACAGGCCGCGCTTCACGCTGCGGACCTGCACCTGCCGCTCCACGGGCTCACCATGCTCCAGCCCGCGCACGATCACCGGAAAGCCGGCGGTATCGTTGAACGCCTGAAGCCGGCCTGCCCGGCTGGCGTCGCCGCTCACCTGGACGATCGCGATGTCCGGCACATCCTGTCCGGCCTGCGCCGCCTCCCACGCGAAAAGATCGACATGAGCCTGGAGAAAACGACTGGTCCCGAATTGCAGGATCATGGCTGCCGCGCTTCCAGCGCATAGGCGCGCGCAGCATTGCCCCCGAAAATGGCGGCTTCGGCCTCAGGGCAATGGCGCGCGACATAATCAGCTATCAGGTCGTGGACGGCACCATAGGGGGCGGCAAGCAGGCAGACCGGCCAGTCCGATCCCCAGATCAGCCGATCCGGCCCGAATGCAGCAAAGACATGGTCGAGATAGCGCTCCATATCTTCGAGTCGCCAATGTCGATGATCGGCCTCCGTCACCAGCCCCGACACCTTGCACCAGACGTTCGGCAGGCGAGCGACAGCCGTCAGATCGTCGGCCCAGGGTTGCCAGCCGCCATGGGCGATGTCGGGCTTGGCCGCATGGTCCAGCACGAAGCGCCCCGGGCCAACCCGCTCGAGGAAGGCGGGCACGGTCGCGAGCTGCGCGTGATTGACGAGCAGATCATAGGTCAGGCTCCGCTGGACCACGGCCCTGACACCCTGGATGAAGGCATCGCCCAGCAGGAAATCGGGATCGGCCTCATCCTGCACCACGTGGCGGTAGCCGACGATCAGCGGGTCCGCCCGCGCATCGAGCAGCGCTTCGATGTCTGGCGCGCGGAGGTCGATCCAGCCCACTACGCCAACGATGCGGCCGAACCGCCTGGCCGCGTCGAGCAGGAAGTCGGCTTCCTCCGCGCACTGCCGCGCCTGCACCGCGATGGCGCCGTCGAATCCGGCTGCTTCAAGGTTCAAGGCCAGATCGTCCGTCGCGAAGTCGCGGGCGATCGTTGACGCCGGATCGATCCAGCCGAACGCAGCAGGATTATAGCGCCAGAGATGATGATGAGCGTCTATTCGCATATGCGATGCCTAACTTGCATATATGAGAATGATCGTCTAGGCCTTTGGACGGCAAGGGATTGCCGGGGCAAGGAGTGCGTCATGAAAGCGATCGTCTGTCGCGAACCCTACAGTATCGCGATGGAAGAGCGGCCCGAACCCATAGCGCAGGAGGGCCAAGTGCTAGTTCGCATTCGGCGCGTGGGCCTGTGCGGCACCGACTATCATATCTTCGCCGGACGCCACCCCTTCCTCGCCTATCCGCGCGTGATGGGGCATGAACTGGGCGGGGAAGTCGTGGAGGCCGGACCGAATTCCGCCTTCCGTGCCGGCCAGACGGTGGCGATCAATCCCTATCTTGCCTGCGGCCATTGCGTCGCCTGTCGGCGGGGCAAGCCCAACGCCTGCATGAACATCAGCGTGCTGGGAGTCCATGCGGACGGCGGCATGACCGAATTGATCGCTGTGCCCGAACGCGCGGTGATCGACGCCACTGGCCTCAGCATTGACCAGGCGGCAATGCTGGAGTTCCTGGCGATCGGCGCCCATGCAGTGGCGCGGTCGCGGGTCGGCGCGGATGACCGGACATTGGTGGTGGGCGCCGGTCCGATCGGCGTCGCGGCGGGGCTGTTCGCGCGCCTGAACGGCGCATCCGTCACGCTGACCGATACCCGCTCCTCCCGACTGGCCTATGCTCGCGACCGGCTGGGCTTCACCGATGTCGTGGAGGCTGGGCCAGACCTCGCGGACCACCTCTCCGCCCGCACGGACGGGGAAATGTTCGACATGGTGTTCGATGCCACCGGGTCGTTGCAAGCGATGGCCCAGAGCCTGAACCATGTCGCCCATGGCGGCGCGCTGGTGCTGGTCGGCGTGGCGCCGGGCGATCTTGTTTTCCCCGATCCCG
Organism: Sphingobium sp.; assembly: GCA_013911745.1. GTDB lineage: Bacteria > Pseudomonadota > Alphaproteobacteria > Sphingomonadales > Sphingomonadaceae > Sphingobium > Sphingobium olei. Next base: position 21,608 of record JACESO010000008.1, read on the forward strand.
AATTCCACAAGCGCGAGACGACCCTGATCGCCAGCCGCAATGCGCTGTCCGCCGATTTCGACCGGGTAAAACAGGCGATGCTGGGCGGCAGCATCCCGACTGAGGCGCTCCACACCCACAGCCTGTCGGCGGAGGACATGCCGACGCAGATCCCCCAGCTGATCGCAGAGGCGGATCATGTGTTGAAGGCGATCGCACGCTTTTGAAGGGATGAGAGGTCGGCAACGGCGCTGGTAGGTTCCTCCGCCAAAACATGATACGGCATCCAGAAGGCCGCCCAGGACCGGCCGGTTCATGCGCGCCGGAGGATTTGCCCGTCCAATGAAGACCATAGGCCTTGTGGAATTGGCAAAGATAGCGGGCGTCCATGTCTCGACGGTGTCGCGGGCGCTGGACGACAATCCACGCGTTTCGGCAAAGACGAAGGCGCGCATCAGGGCCCTTGCGGAAGAACATGGCTTTCGCCTGAACCAGACCGCGAGTTTCTTCCGCAAGCGCCGCACCGGCGCGGTCGGCGTGGTCTTCCCGCTGGGTCATGAAGTGCAGCAAAGCCTGTCCGACCCCTTCTTCATGGGCCTGCTTGGTCCGTTGGCCGATGCACTGGCGGAGCAAGGCTATGACCTGCTGCTGTCACGGGTGGTGCCGGGCGATGCAAGCTGGCTGGAGAATATGGTCCTGTCCGGCCGCGTCGATGGCATCATCCTTATCGGACAGTCGGACCAGACCGATGTCATAGAGGGCGTGGCGAAGCAGTTTGCGCCGCTGGTCGTGTGGGGCGCAAATCGCCCGGACCTGGTTCAGATCACCGTCGGCACCGACAATCTGACGGGCGGCGAAATCGCCGCGAGGCACCTTATCGCCATTGGCCGCCGCAGGCTGGCGTTTCTGGGCGACCCGGCGGTTCCCGAATTCGCCGATCGCTATGCCGGTTTCCACCGCGCGATCGATCAGGCCGCGGAGGTCGAGGAAATCCTGTTGCCGCTGCACCTGACGGACCAGGACGCCTATGAGGACATGGCGCGTTACCTGGAAAGTCACCCGTCGCCCGACGGCATCTTCGCCGCGTCCGACGTGATCGCCATGAGCGCCATGCGGGCAGTTGCCGACCAGGGGCTGCGGGTGCCGCAGGATGTCTCGATCGTGGGCTATGACGACATCAGCATTTCGGCGCACACCGTCCCGCCGCTGACCACCGTTCGGCAGGATATGCGCAATGGCGCGAGGTTGCTGGTCGACCTGCTCGTGCGCCGCATGGCGGGGGAGACCGTCACGTCCGTGGCGATGAAGCCCGAACTCATCCTGCGCGGGTCGGCATAGGTCAGCGCGCGCCGGCTGTGCCCGTCCCGCCTTCCTTCACGCGCAGGGTCGCCGCGGCCGCGACCAGCATCATGGCGCCCGACAGGAGCAGGACATTGCGCGGATCCCCGCCCAGCAGGGGCCGATAGATGAGCGGCATAACCAGCGTTTCGATCATCATCGGGATGACGATGAACATATTGAAGATGCCCATATAGACGCCGGTCCTGGCGGGGGGAATTGCGCTGGCCAGCATGACATAGGGATTGCCCATCAGGCTGGCCCAGCCGATGCCAATGCCGATCATCGCGGGAATGAGGCCGATCCTGGTGGTGACCAGACTAAGCCACAGCATGGCGAGGCCCGCAAGCAGCATTGCCCCGGCATGCACCGACTTCGCCCCTGCGCGCCGGACGACCGGCATCATCGCGAAGGCGGCGATGAACGCGACGAAATTGTAGAGCGCGCCTGCCTGGCCCGTTGTCAGAACCGCCTGTCGAAAGGCGGCGCTGCCCGGGTCCGCCGTGGCGAACAGGGATCGGCCAAGGGCGAAGGCGATATATTGCCAATAGGCGAACATGGCGAACCACTGGAAAAGCATGGCGACAGCCAGTTGCCGCATAGGACGCGGCATGTCCCGAAGTGCCGCCGCGAAGTCGCGCAATGCGCAGCCGGCCGTGAACGCTTCACCGGCGATGTGCGCGGGGTCTTGCGGGTCGAGGGGCAGTTCCGGAACGCGCAGCACCGAATAGAGGATCGTCGTGATCGACAGGACCGCGCCGATGAGAAAGGCGATCCGCGTAATCTCCGGAATGCCGTTGGCGTCGATCAGGTCCGCACTGACGCCCGCCTGGACCAGCAGCGTCGGCGCGAGATAGGCCAAGGTTTGCGCAAGGCCGGTAAAGGCCGATTGCATCAGGAAACCCGCGCCTTGCTGGGCCGGATCAAGCCGGTCGCTCACATAGGCGCGATAGGGCTCCATGGCGACGTTGTTGGCCGCGTCGAGAATCCAGAGAAGCGACGCCGCGACCCACAGGACAGGGCTGTAGGGCATGGCGAAAAGGCAGATGCTGCAGAGAACCGCCCCGATCAGGAAATAGGGCGTGCGCCTGCCGAAACGGCTGTTCGTTCGGTCGCTGAGCACGCCGACCAGCGGCTGCACGAGGAGGCCGGTGATGGGTCCGGCCAGCCAGAGCAAAGGCATCGACGCTTCGTCGGCGCCGAGGAAGCTGTAGATGGGACTCATGTTCGCCTGTTGCAGGCCGAACGAGAATTGCAGGCCGAAAAAGCCCAGATTCATTTCGGCGATCCGGATGGCGCTCAGACGTGGCTTGGGTCGAAACAACACGGGCCTTCCCTCTCCCAAAACTTGCCGGATTCGCTGCGATTTCCGGTCTCTCGATCATTGTCATAGCCGATTGCGCAAACGTTTGCCAAATAATTCTTGGCAAACGTTTGCGCACGGCCTATTTCAATCATGCATCGAGTCGGCGTAACCGACCTTTTGGGGAGTGATGACATGAAAGCCTTTGGAATCCTGCTAGCAACGACCGCGTTGGTGATGCCGGCTTCGGCCCTGGCCCAAAGCGACGCGGCGGACGCCCAGCCTGCTGGAACCGACGCATCCGAAATCATCGTGACTGCCGTCGCGCGCGGACAGAACAAGCTGGACAGCTCGGTATCCGTCAGCTCGCTGAGCGCCGAGGCCATCCAGCAATCCGCGCCTCGCTCGGTCGCAGAGATATTCCGCAACATTCCCGGCATCCGGTCGGAATCCTCGGGCGGCGAAGGCAACGCCAACATCGCGGTCCGCGGCCTGCCCGTCGCGTCCGGTGGCGCGAAATTCCTGCAGTTGCAGGAAGACGGCCTGCCGGTTCTGGAATATGGCGACATCACCTTCGGCAACGCCGACATCTTCCTGCGCGCCGACTTCAACGTCCAGCGGGTCGAAGCCATTCGCGGCGGCTCCGCATCCACCTTCGCATCCAATTCGCCCGGCGGCGTCATCAACCTCATTTCCAAGACCGGTGAAACCGAAGGCGGCGCGATCCAGGCCTCGGCCGGCATCGACTATAGCGATTACCGGCTCGACGTGGATTATGGCGGCAAGCTGGCGGACGACCTGCGCTTCCACATCGGCGGCTTCTATCGGCATGGGACCGGGCCACGCGCGGCCGGCTATGACGGCAACAAGGGCGGACAGGTCAAGGTCAACATCACCAAGGATTTCGCGGGCGGCTACATCCGCTTCTACGGCAAATATCTGAACGACCGGGCCATCGGCTACCTGCCCAATCCGGTCCGCGTGACGGGCAGCAACAGCGACCCCAAATATAGCAACATCCCCAGCTTCAGCATCAACCAGGACACGCTGCATTCGCGTTACATCACGCGCAACGTGACGCTGGACGGCAACAACAACCCGGTCGTGAACGACATCCGCGACGGGCAGCACCCGGTCGTCAAGTCCTTCGGGCTGGAGAGCCAGGTCGAGATCGCCGACGGCTGGCAGGTGACCGAGCGGTTCCGCTATTCGGACGTGTCGGGACGCTTCATCTCGAACTTCCCCGCCAATGTTGATTCCGCGACGTCCATTGCTGCCGCCAGGGGCGGCGTCGGGGCGACGCTCAGCTATGCCAACGGCCCCGAAGCCGGCCAGGCGATCGCGAATCCGTCGGTTCTCAACGGCAACGGCCTGCTCGCTCAGATCGTCGTGTTCGACACCAAGCTCAACAGCCTGAACAACGTCACCAACGACATCCGCCTGACCCGCGATTTCGATATGGGCAGCGGGAAGCTGGGCCTGACCGTCGGCTTCTACAAGTCGCGCCAGACGGTAGACACCGAATGGCTCTGGACGTCGTTGCTGTCCGACGTGGTCGGCGGGGGCAAGGCAGCGCTCGTCAATGTGCGATCGGCAGGCGGCCAGTTGGTGACGCAGGACGGCATCTATGGCTATGGCGCCAGCTATTTCGGCGGCTGCTGCCGACGCAGCTACAATGTCGACTATAATACGAATGCGCCTTTCGCCTCCCTCAGCTGGACATCCGACAAGCTTACGCTGGACGGCAGCATCCGCTACGATTTCGGCGACGCCAGCGGTTCGATCGCGGGGGCAGACCTGGGCGGAGGCCGGGTCGGCACCATATCCCGCGACATCAACGGAGACGGCCTGATATCGAACGCCGAGACACGCGTGTCGGTCATCCCGCTCACCAGTCCGGCCCCGGTGAACTATGATTTCAACTACTGGTCCTATTCGCTGGGTGCCAATTATCGCCTGACCCCCGATCTGGCGCTGTTCGCGCGCTACAGCCGGGGTGGGCGTGCCAACGCCGACAGGCTCCTGTTCGGCCCCGCCGTCAGCACGGTGGACGGCCATCTGGTCGATGACAACGCAGCCGTCGACATCGTCAAGCAGGCTGAAGGCGGCGTCAAATATCGCACGGGAGGCGTTGCCCTTTACGCCACGGCCTTCTGGGCCCGCACCGAAGAGCAGAATTTCGAGGCCACCACGCAGCGCTTCGTCGATCGCAAGTACCGCGCCTATGGCCTGGAACTGGAGGGCAGTTACCGCGCCGGCATCTTCAGTCTGACCGCCGGGGGCACCTGGACGAAGTCGAAGATCGTGAGCGACGCTCTGACCCCCGCGGTAGTCGGGAACGTGCCGCGCCGACAGGCCGAGTTCGTATTCCAGGCTACGCCGCAGGTCGATGTCGGGCCGGTTACGGTGGGTGCAAACGTCATCGGGACGACGTCCAGCTATGCGCAGGACAGCGACCAGTTGAAGCTGCCGGGCTACACGACCGTCAATGCTTTCCTGCAATACCGGCCCATCGAGAGGGTACAGCTGTCGCTGAACGCCAACAATCTCTTCAACGTGAAGGGCTTCACCGAAGCGGAAGAGGGAGCGATCCCCGCCAATGGCATCGTGCGTGCCCGTTCGATCAACGGCCGCACCATCTCCGCCGCTGTAAGGGTGGGCTTCTGAGCCATGACATCGGCGGCGACATCGGGAAACGGAGTTTCGACTGGGGTGGACAGACGCACCTTCCACTGGACTGCGGCCCATGTCGCCGCCATCGGCGATGACCATCATGCGCCGGTGATCAAGGAGTCCGCTCCGGTCGTGCCCGGAACCGACCTGTGGGATCATTGGCCGATCATCGACAGGCAGGGACGGACGGTCGATTTCCCCGGCGGCCCGCTGGTCGTCGCCCTGACGGCGCCAGTGATGCCCGATCCGGAGGCCCGACACGCCGTGGCCCGCCTCCGGCTGATGCAGAAGCGGTCCGAGGGCTGGCTGGACTTCGGTCCTCTTCTGCCTGATGATTTTAATCCGGGAAGCAGGGAATGGGCGGGGACCGCCGTGCTGGAAGACGACGGCAAGACGCTGTCGCTCTACTATACTTCGGCGGGGGTCCGCGGGGAGGCAGAGCCCACTTTCCTCCAGCGGATGCTCATCACCCGCGGCACGCTTCGGCTGTCCGACGCCGGGGCCATCGTTGATGACTGGACCGCGCCCGAGGAGTTGTTCGTGCCGGACGACCGCCTGTACCAGGCGGACATGACGGGAGGCGGCGCCGTGGGCACCATCAAGGCATTCCGCGATCCCTTCCCGGTCATTGATCCGGCGACCGGCGAAGAGTTCATCCTGTTCAGCGCGTCCAAGCCAGGCTCGAAGTCCGACTGGAACGGGCTGATCGGGGTCGCCCGGCGGGAGGGAGGGGTCTGCACGTTTCTCCCCCCGCTGGTCGATGCCGATGGACTGAACAACGAGCTTGAGCGGCCGCATATCGTTCGCCATGGCGGGCGCTTCTACCTTTTCTGGTCGACGCAGGCGAAGGTCTTTGCCGCTGGCGGCCCAAGGGGACCGAACGGGCTTTACGGCGTGGTGAGCGACAATCTGCTGGGGCCCTGGCGACCACTCAACGGCACGGGACTTGTTATCGGCAATCCCATCGACGCGCCGTTCCAGGCCTATAGCTGGCTTGTCCTTGACGATCTGAGCGTCTGGAGCTTTGCGGACCTGGTCGGCCTCGCCACCCCTCCCCGCAATCAGGCGGAGGCCAGATCCGCCTTCGCCGGATCGCCGGCGCCGGTGCTGCAACTGGCGCTCGACGGCGACAGCAGTAGAATCGTCGCATGATCGGGAATCCCATCGTCGCTTCGCTTGAACTGGGCGGCACCAAATCCATCGCTTCGTTGACGCAGGGCACGCGCATCCTGCAGCAAGAGCGCATCGCTACGGGCGACCGTCCAGAGGCGGTACTGGCCTTCATGATCGAGACGCTTCAACGGTGGATGCGCGAGACGCCGTTCGCGGCGATCGGCGTCGCGAGTTTCGGACCTGTCGGCCTCGACGCGGACCGTGAGGATTTCGGCTATATATTGACCACGCCAAAGCCCGGCTGGTCCAACTTCAACCTGCTGCCGCGCATCAGGGACAGCTTCGACTTGCCGATCGGCTTCGACACCGATGTCGGCGGCGCAGCCCTGGCCGAAGGCCTGTGGGGGGCTTCGACGGGCTGCCGCACCCATGCCTATCTGACCATCGGAACGGGCGTGGGGTTGGGGCTGATCGTCGAGGGAAAGGTCCACCATGGCGCATTGCATCCCGAAGCGGGCCATGTCCGGCTCCGCCGATCGCCGGGCGACACGTTCCAAGGCATCTGCCCTTTCCATGGCGATTGTCTCGAAGGCCTGATAAGCGGCCCCGCCCTTATCAGCAGAGCAGGCGGGCCGGTCGATCAGCTCCCCGCGAGCGATCCGATATGGGCGCATGTCGCGCACGACCTCGCCGAATTTCTGACGATGCTTCTTCTGGTCACATCTGCCGAGCGTATCCTTCTAGGCGGCGGCGTCGCGCTGGGACGACCGATGTTGCTGCCGGCCATCCACGCGGCAGTCGCGCAGCGCCTCAACGGTTATCTCCACAAATGCGCGCCGTCCGATCTCCAGACGCGCATCCGCTTCGCCGGGCTGGGCGCGGATGCCGGACCCCTTGGCGGGTCGGCGCTGGCCCTTCAGGCATTGCAACGGCGGTGAGCGGGACCGGCGATGGGCGCGGGCTCCCTCATCGCCGCGGCCGCCTTGTTGGCGCTGCGCCCGGGCAAATCGTAAATGCAGCCCGAGGCCCTAGGCTGAAGATCAGGGGACGGGGGAACGCGGGTCATCGGCGACCTGCAAGTGGCGGTCTTGCGCCGGCCTGCGTCCCATGTGCCGCGTATAGAATCTCGAAAAATAGGAACTGTCGGCAAAACCCAATTCCTCGGCTACTTGCGCTACGCCAGCATTGGTGAAGCGCAGCAGGCGCCTCGCCTCCAGCAGCAACCGCATGTGGATCAGTTCCATCGGCGTGCAATCCAGACGGCGTCTGCAAGTCCGGGTCAATGTCTTGGTGGTGATGTTGAGGCGGGCGGCATACCAGTCGAGGCTATGGTGCTCGCGCAAGTTCGTTTCGATCAATCGGCGGAAGGCTGCGAGCCGTTCCTCGTCGGCACATTCCGCCTGCGCAGGCGCGGGCAGCGATCGCACAAGGGCCTCGGCCAGGGCCAGGAACAGCGGCTGCGGCGCGCGCCAATCTGCCTGGCATTCGATCATCTCCTCGCAAAGCGATGTCACCCTGCGGAGGTTGGCTTCCGGGATAGCGCCGCATGTTCCCTGGGTAAGCAGGCGCAAAAGGGGATCCTCGTTTCCTGTCGCGCGGGATGTGAAGCCCGCCGATAGCGTCAGGACATATCCCGAACTTTCCGGCGTGAAGCTGAAACCATGCACGCTGCCGATCGGCACGATCATGAAGCAAGGCGCGCTCAGTTCCCTGACCAGATCGTCGCAGCGAAACCGAACCTGTCCTTGAAACAAGAGTAGCGCCTGTACGCTGCGCAGATGGCGATGCGCGTTAATCTCCCAATCATAGAGTGCGCTTCGGGTGGCAATCGCCTCTATATGGGCGAATTCCGCCGCATCATCGTCCAGCTTCTCCCCATAGAGCACGAAATCGGGGATGGAGGCGCTTTGCATCGACATGTCCCAAAAGTACCTGCACTATGACCGTAGCGTCTCTTCCGCCGATGGTCGGCGGCTGTCAATCTCGAGCTCGCGAACGCTCCTACCCAGAGTGGGCGACCGGAGAGATTAAGCATGAAAACACAAGTCGTGATCGTCGGTGCGGGCCCCGCCGGGCTGCTCCTTGCCCATTTGCTCAAAGCTGAAGGCGTCGATTGCGTTGTCCTCGAACGACAGAGTGGTCCCTATGTGCTGTCGCGCATCCGCGCCGGCGTTCTGGAACAGATCACCGTAAGCCTGATGGAACGGCTGGGTCTCGACGCGCGGATAAAGGCCGAAGGACTGCCCCACGACGGCTTCAACCTGGCCGACGGCGAAAGGCTGATCCGCATCGACATCAAGGCGCTGACCGGCAAGCAGGTGATGGTCTATGGCCAGACCGAACTCACCCGCGATCTGATGGATGCGGCCGGACCGCGCGGGCTGCACCTGATCTACGAGGCCGGCGACGTCACGCTGCATGATGTCGAAAGCGATGCGCCCTTCGTGACCTACACCGTCGAGGGCGCCGAACAGCGGATGGATGCGCGTTTCATCGTGGGTTGCGACGGCTTTCACGGCCCTTCGCGCCAGGCGATCCCGGCGAGCGTGGCGCGCTCCTTCGAACGCGTCTATCCGTTCGGCTGGCTCGGCATCCTGGCCGACGTTCCGCCCTGCAATCATGAACTGATCTACGCCAATCACGATCGCGGCTTCGCCCTTGCGTCGCAACGCAGCACTGTGCGCAGCCGCTATTATATCGATGTCCCGACGACCGAAAGGATCGAGGACTGGACCGACGATCGCGTCTGGGACGAACTCAGCATCCGGCTCGGGCCGGAAGCCGCCGCCCATATCACGCGCGGCCCCTCTATCGAAAAGTCGATCGCGCCTCTGCGGTCGTTCGTGTTCGAGCCGATGCGCCATGGCAGCCTGCTGCTGTGCGGCGATTCTGCGCACATCGTGCCGCCGACCGGCGCAAAAGGCCTGAACCTGGCGGCGAGCGACGTTCATTATGCGTCAGAGGCGCTGGTCGCCTATTTCCGGAAAAACGATGCGGACGCTGTCGTCGCCTACTCGGACAAGGCGCTCGCCCGCGTGTGGAAAGCAGAGCGCTTCAGCTGGTCGCTGACCAAGCTGATGCACCGCTTCCCCGATGACGGACCGTTCGAGCGTCGGATGCAGGTCGCCGAACTGGATTATATCGCGTCGAGCGAGGCGGCGCAGCGCTCCATCGCGGAAAACTATGTAGGCCTGCCGGTCTGACTCGCGGGCGCAGGGCTCTTTCCGTTGAGCCCTGCGCACCGGCTCACAGCTCTTCGGGCCAATAGAGGCGCATCGGGTTGGCGACGAGCAGCTTGTGCTGCAATTCCGCAGTCGGCGCGATACGCGGGATCATGTCGACAAGATGCCCGTCGTCGGGAATGGCGTCCTGCATGTTGGGGTGCGGCCAGTCCGTGCCCCACAGCACCCGGTCCTGATAGTCCGCGACCAGCGGCGCGACTGCGTCGGTGAAGGCATTCCACGGATCGCCCGAGGGATCGAGGCGATCGGGGCAGGTGGCCTTGAACCAGATGTCCTCGCGGCTGTCCAACAAGGCGCGGAACGCCTTCATGTCGGGGCCTGCCGGCCCCTGGGCGACATCGGGGCGGCCCATATGGTCGATCACCAGCGGCACGGGAATGGCATCCATGAAGGGGCGCAGTTCCTCCAATATGTCGGCCTCGAAATAGATGACGACATGCCAGCCTGCCGGCAGGCGCCTGGCGACTTCCAGGAACCTGTCCTTGGGCGCGTCGTCGACCAGTCGTTTGAGGAAATTGAAGCGGATGCCGCGCATCCCGCCGGCATGCAGCGCCGCCAGCTCCAACTCGGAAATCCCCGGATCGACGACAGCGACGCCCCGCGCCTTCCCTTCGCTGTTAGCGATGGCGTCCAGCGTAGCCGCATTGTCGGTGCCGTGGCAGCTGGCCTGCACGATCACGTTGCGCGCGAAGCCCAGATGGTCGCGCAGGGCGAACAGCATGTCAGGCCCCGCATCCTCCGGCAGATATTTGGCTTTAGCGCTGAACGGGAACTGCGCCATCGGGCCGAACACATGGCAATGCGCGTCCACGGCGCCTGCCGGCGGGACATAGGTCGGCTTCGACGGCGCGTCGTGCCAGGATATGATGCGCTCAGACATAGACTATCCCATCCATCAGCTTGCGCGCGGTGCGCAGCAATGCGGCGCTGACGACAGCGCCATCTTCGTCCGTTTGGAGCACGCAGGTCATCTCACCCGTCGGATGCTCCACGGATAGCGCCTTGCGCGCGCCATCGGGAATTTGAGCGACTTCCGCCGCCGGCGATCCTTCCAGCAGGCAGGCCGTCGCCACGGAGACCGCGCCGAGGACGCCGATGGTCGCGTGGGCTCGGTGCGGTATGAAGCTGCGTACCGTCACCGCCCCGCCCTTTTGCGGCGGCGCGACCAGCATCATCTTGGGCACGGACTTGTCGCTGACGTCACCCAGGTTCATGCGCTCGCCTACTGCCAGGCGGATGGCTTCGATCCGTGCCTTGAGCTGCATATCGGCGTCCAGCGTGTCGCGGTCCTCGTATCCGGTCACGCCCACATCCTGCGCCTTCATCACCACGCACGGCATTCCGTTGTCGATCAGCGTGACGGGCGTCCCATTCACCACGTCGACGCTGTTGCCGGTCGGCAGCAACGCGCCGCAGGACGACCCGGCGGTGTCGCGGAACTCGAGCGGCACCGGCGCGTGGGTGCCGGGCACGCCGTCGATGGCGGCATCTCCCTTGTAGGACACCGCGCCGCCGGGCGTCTGCACGGTCGCCACCGCCACCTGCCCGCTATTGTCCATGTGGATCGCCACCTGCGTCTCATCGCCGGTGACGGCCACGAGCCCGCGCTCGATGGCGAAGGGGCCGACGCCGGCAAGGATGTTGCCGCAATTCTGGGCGTCCGTGACGATGGCCTTGTCCACGAACACCTGCAGGAACAGATAGTCCACATCGATCCCATCGCGCGCAGACCTGGACACCACGGCAACCTTGCTGGTCAGCGGATCGGCACCCCCCATCCCATCGATCTGGCGCGGATCGGGCGATCCCATGACGCCGAGCAGGAAAGCGTCCCGCGCGGCGATATCGGCCGGCAGATCGTCCTTCAGGAAATATCCGCCCTTCGACGTCCCTCCCCGCATCCACATGCAGGGAGCCTCAGACATATTTGAGGCCCTCCTGTTCCAGCCGCTCGCGCATCTTGTACATGTCGAGGCCGAGGATGCCTTGCGCCAGCAGGTCGCGCTTTTCCGCCTCTTTTGCCTCGCGCGCCTGTGCCGCAACCAGCACATCGGCGGCCTTTTCGCGGGGAACGACACACACGCCGTCATCGTCTGCGACGATCACGTCGCCCGGATTGACCAGCGCATTGGCGCAGACAATCGGCACGTTTACCGAACCCAGCGTGTTCTTGACGGTGCCTTGCGCGTAGATCGCCTTGGACCAGACCGGAAACGCCATTTCGGTAAGGTCGCGCACGTCGCGTACGCCCGCGTCGATGATGAGGCCCCGGCACCCCCGCGCCTGCGCGCTGGTCGCGAGGAGATCGCCGAAATAGCCGTTTTCGCACGGGCTGGTCGGCGCAAGCAGCAGGACATCGCCCGCTTTCAACTGCTCGATCGCGACATGCACCATCCAGTTGTCGCCCGGCGCCGCGCTGATCGTCACGGCCGATCCCGCGATGCGCGCCCCGCCATAGATCGGCCGCATATAGCTTGCCAGCAAGCCGGTGCGCCCCTGCGCTTCGTGGACGGTCGCCACCCCGCACCGGGCCAGCCCGTCGATCACATCCGGGTCGGCGCGATCGATATTCTGAACGACGATACCACTCATGTCCTGCACTCCTGTTTTCCATTGGATGGCGGAGGTCCGCGTCCGACGGAAAGAGAAGTTTGGAAAGGGCGATTGGATTTGGCTAAGAGTGGACGCATGGACATATGGGCGCTCAACCTTCGCCACCTCCACGCGGTGGAACGAATTGCGCGTCTTGGGACGGTCAACGCCGCCGCCGCTGCGGTCAATCTGAGCCAGCCGGCAATAACGCAGGCGTTGAGCCGGCTTGAGGACATGCTGGGGCTGCCCCTTTTCGAGCGTCGCCACGATGGCATGATCCCAACCGATGCAGGCGACATCCTGGCGCCCCGCATTGCCGCCGCGCTTCACCACATCCGCAGCCCGCATGTCACCATGTCGCGGATGCGCGCGATGCTCGCGGTGGCCGAAACCGGCAGCTATACGGGCGCAAGCCAGGCGACGGGACTGTCGGTGCCCTCGATCCACCGGGCGGTCGGTGATCTGGCCCTCGCCCTGCGGCGGGCGTTGGTCACGCGGCGCGGCAAATTCGCGATGACGACGGAGGCAGGCAACCAGCTTGCGCGCGAATTTCGGCTGGCGCAGGTGGAATTGGAGGCCGGATTGTCCGAAGTGATGGCGTTGCGCGGGCACGAGACGCGGCGGATAGCCATCGGCGCGATGCCGTTGTCCCGCGCGCGCATCCTGCCTACCGCCGTCGCCCGCTTCCTCGCGCGCAGGCCGCAGGTGCGGCTGACCATCGTCGAAGGATCGCGCGCGGAACTGGTGGAGCCGCTGCGCAGCGGATCGATCGATGTGATGGTGGGTGCGCTGCGGGAACCCCTCATGGAGCCGGATCTGGTGCAGCATCGCCTGTTCGACGACGTTCCCGCCTTTTATGCGCGCCATGATCATCCGTTGGCGGGCAAGGCGCCTGCCGGCGCAGAAATGGCCGCCTTCCCCTTCACGCTTGCTCCCAGGGGCACGCCGCTGCGCGACAGTTTCGAAGGCTATTTCGCCGAACTCGGGCTGGCGTTGCCGCCCGTCCCCATCGAATCGGGATCGGTCATGATGATCCGGCAGGTGCTGATGGGCACCGACTTCATCACCCTGCTTTCGCCCGATCAGGTGGCGGTGGAGGTCGAGGCGAAATGGCTCCGTCCGCTTGCGCGGCTACCGGAACGTTTTGCGCGCACCATCGGCATGACGACGCGCGCCTCCCTGCTTCCCACGCAGGTCCAGGCGGAGTTTTTTGCCGATCTCGAAGCAGCCGCCCAGGCGTGCGGCGCCCCCCAGAATTAGCGCAGTCTTATCGTCATTCGCCAGTTCCGATTTGATGCGGGACGCCCGCCCCCGCACAGCAGGCGAGATGAAAGGAACCATCGCCCTGATCGGCTTCGGCGAGGCTGGATCCACTTTCGCCGGCGTGGCTGGATGGGCGGCGCGCGCCGCCGCCTATGATATCGCTGCCGCGCGCCATGCTGCGATCGAGCAATCCGGCGTCAAGCCATGCGACAGCGCGGAGGCGGCCGTTGCCAACGCGTCGCTTATCCTGTCGCTTGTCACCGCCGACCAGGCGCTTGTCGTTGCCCGCCAATGCGCCCCCCTCTTATCGCCCGACGCCATATTCTGCGACATGAACTCGGTCGCGCCAGGCACCAAGCGCGAGGCCTCCCGCGCCTTTGCCGAGGCGGGAACCCGTTATGTCGATGTCGCGGTGATGGCCCCGGTCAATCCCGCCCGCATGGCGGTGGCGCTCGCCATTTCTGGTCCCGACGCGGACCGCGCCGAAGAATTGCTGCTCGATGCAGGCTTTACCAACACCACTATCGTAGGTGACGCCATCGGTCGCGCGTCCGCGATCAAGCTGGTGCGTTCGGTCATGGTCAAGGGGATGGAAGCCCTCACCGCCGAAATGATGCTCGCCGCCCATGCCGAAGATGTTGCCGACGCGGTGCTGGCATCACTCGACGCCAGCGAGCAGAGGATAGGCTGGACCGAGCGCGCCGACTATAACCTCGATCGCATGCTCGTTCATGGTCGCCGTCGCGCCGCCGAAATGGTGGAGGCAGCCCGGATGCTGCGCGATCTCGGCATCGCGCCCTCGATGACCGAAGGTACGGTCCAGCGCCAGCAGGCACTAGGAGACCTCGGCATCAATCCGCCCCCGACCGGCTTTTCCGCAAAGCTGGCCGCCATCACCACTTCATCCACGGAAGAAAGCTGAGCCATGTCGCTCGTCATCGATTGTCACGGTCACTACACCGTCCTGCCAAAGGCCCATGACGCATGGCGCGAAGCCCAGATCGCCGCCTTCAAGGCGGGCGAGCCGATCCCGCCCTATCCGGACATCTCCGATGAGGACATCCGCGAGACGATCGAGCAAAATCAATTGCGACTGATCAAGGAGCGCGGCGCGGACCTCACCATCTTCTCGCCGCGGGCGTCCGCCATGGCGCATCATGTCGGCGACCAGGCGATATCCGAGGAATGGGCATTCCACTGCAACAACCTGATTGCCCGGGTCGTTAAGATGTTCCCCGACACCTTCGTGGGCGTGTGCATGTTGCCGCAATCGCCGCAGGCGGACCTGACGGCGTCCGTCAAGGAACTGCGCCGCTGCGTCGAGGAACTGGGCTTCATTGGCTGCAACCTCAATCCGGATCCGGGCGGCGGCCATTTCGAGCATCCGCCGCTGACCGACGAATATTGGTTCCCGATCTATGAGGTCATGGAGGAACTGGACGTCCCGGCGATGATCCACGTCTCGGGCTCGTGCAACCCGGCGATGCACGCCACCGGCGGCTTCTACATCGCGGCGGATACGGTGGCCTTCATGCAGCTGATGCAGGGCGACCTGTTCGCCAGATTCCCCAAGCTGCGCTTCATCATCCCGCATGGCGGCGGCGCCGTGCCCTATCATTGGGGTCGGTATCGGGGATTGGCGGATATGCTGAAGAAACCGAGCCTCGACGACTATATCATGAACAACGTCTTCTTCGATACCTGCGTCTATCACCAGCCGGGCATCAACCTGCTGGCGGACGTGATCGACAACAAGAATATCCTGTTCGGGTCGGAGATGGTCGGCGCGGTGCGCGGGATCGATCCGACGACCGGACATTATTTCGACGACACCAAGCGCTATATCGATGCGCTCGACATCAGCGATGCGGAGCGTCACGCGATTTTCGAAGGCAATACGCGCAAGGTGTTCCCGCGCCTTGACGCCATCCTGAAGGACCGTGGACTGTGACCGGGCCGCGCGACATCCACTCCTATCTCGATGCGTTCGACGACATCCCTGGCACGCGGGTCTATACCGCTGCGCGGGCACGCGTAGGCTATCACCTCAACCAATTCGCAATGAGCCTGATGAAGGCCGAGAACCGCGCCCGGTGGCTGGCGGACGAACAGGCCTATCTCGAAGAATGGCCGATGACGGAGGAGCAGAAGCAGGCCGTGCTGGCGCGCGACTATAACCGACTGCTCGATCTTGGCGGCAACATCTATTTCCTCGCGAAGCTGTTTTCGACCGATGGCTTGAGCTTCCTTCAGGCGGTTTCGACCATGACGGGCATGAGCGTCGAAGACTATAAGGCCATGATGGACGCGGGCGGACGCTCCCCCGAGGGCGTAAGGTCGATCAAGGCAAACAGGGAAGCCCAAGGCGGGGCAGCCCAAGAGGAGACACGCTGACATGGCGCGCATTACTGCAGGGATCGCTTCGAGCCATGTGCCGCTGCTCGGCGTTGCCGCCGACACGGGCAAGGATCGCGACGCCTATTTCGGCCCCATATTCAACGGCTATGACTGGACGCGCGAATGGATCGCGCAGCCGGAGAACAAGCCCGACGTCGTGATCCTGATCTATAACGACCATGCCAGCGCGTTCGACATGAAGATCATACCGACCTTCGCCATCGGCTGCGGCGAGCGTTATCGGCCGGCCGACGAAGGCTGGGGGCCGCGCAAGGTGCCCGATGTCGAAGGTCATCCGGACCTGGCTTGGCACATCGCCCAAAGCCTGATCCTCGACGAATTCGACATGACCATCATCAACGAGATGGACGTCGACCATGGGCTGACCGTTCCGCTGACGATGATGTACGGCGCGCCGGAAGCCTGGCCCGCGAAGGTCATCCCGCTGGCCGTCAACGTCGTCACCTATCCGCCGCCGTCGGGCAATCGCTGCTGGGCGCTGGGCGAAGCCATCGCCCGCGCGGTGCAGTCCTTCAAGGGCGAGGATCTGAAAGTCCATATCTGGGGCACCGGCGGCATGAGCCACCAGCTTCAGGGAACGCGTGCGGGCCTCATCAATGCCGAGTGGGACAACATGTTCCTAGACGGCATGATCGGCACGACGCAGGCGCTGCGGTCGATCCCGCACATCGAATATCTTCGCGAGACGGGCTCGGAAGGGATCGAGATGGTCATGTGGCTCATCATGCGCGGGGCGCTGGGCCGCGAAACCCGGGCGCTGCATCGCCATTATCACGTGCCCTGCTCCAATACCGCGATAGGGCATATCGTGCTCGAACCGGTGGACGGCACCGTGCCGGCCAGCCCGATGCTGGAAGGCAACAACGCGGCCGCCCAGGGCGCGATCTGACACTGTTACCTGTTCCAAGGAGAATAACATGCGCATTGCCCTTGTCGGCGCAGGTGCCTTCGGCGAGAAGCATCTCGATGGCCTCAAGAATATCGACGGGGTCGAGATCGCCTCAGTCATAAGCCGGTCGGCCGAACAAGCTACCGCAGTCGCCGCTAAATATGGCGCGCCGCATTCCGGCACCGACCTGTCCGAAGCGCTCGCCCTGTCAGACGTGGACGCGGTGATCCTTTGCACGCCGACCCAGATGCACGCGGCGCAGGCCATCGCCTGCATGGATGCGGGCAAGCATGTTCAGGTGGAAATCCCGCTGGCCGACAACTGGGCCGATGCCGAAGCGGTCGCGGCCAAGCAGAAGGAGACGGGGCTGGTCTGCATGGTCGGCCATACCCGCCGCTTCAATCCATCGCACCAATATGTGCATAACAAGATCGTCGCGGGTGACCTGACCCTGCAACAACTCGACGTGCAGACCTATTTCTTCCGTCGCAAGAACATCAACGCCAAGGGCCAGCCGCGTTCCTGGACCGACCATCTGCTGTGGCATCATGCGGCGCACACCATCGACCTGTTCGCCTATCAATCGGGCAAGATCGTCGCCGCCAACGTGCTGCAAGGCCCCAAGCATCCGGACCTCGGCATCGCGATGGACATGTCTATCCAGCTGAAGGCGGAGACCGGCGCGATCTGCACCCTTTCCCTGTCGTTCAACAATGACGGGCCGCTCGGCACCTTCTTCCGCTATATCGGGGACAATGGCACCTATATTGCGCGCTACGACGATCTTGTGAATGGAAAGGAAGAGCCCATCGACCTGACCGGGGTGACCGTTTCGAACAACGGCATCGAATTGCAGGACCGCGAATTCATCGCGGCGATCCGGGAAGGTCGCGATCCCAATTCATCAGTCGGCCAGGTGCTCGACTGCTACCGCGTGATCGGTGAACTCGCCGCCAGCCTTGAAGCACAGGACGGCTGGTCCTGATGACAACCCGCATCCTCGCCGGGCGGCAGGTTCGCTCCGTCGGCCTCGGCTGCATGAATGTGGCCTGGGCCTATGGGAATCCGCCCCCGCGCGAGGACGCGGTCGCTCTTTTCCGCCACGCACTTGATGCGGGGTGCGACCATTTCGACACCGCCAACATCTACGGTGGCGGCGTCAGCGAAGAGATACTCGGCGAAGCGATCATGGATCGACGCGACGAATTTCTGCTTGCGACCAAGACCGGCATCATCGTGGATGGTCCTCGCAGAGGGGTGGATTGCAGCCCTGCCTCGATAACGGCTTCCCTCGATGCCAGCCTGAAGCGGCTCGGCACCGACCATGTCGACCTGTTCTACATGCATCGTTTCGACCCCAAGGTGCCGATCGCGGAGTCCGTGGGTGCCATGGTCCGCGCGATAGAAGCGGGGAAGATCCGCGCCTATGGCGTGTCCGAATGGTCCGCCGCGCATGTGCGGGAGGCGCACGCTGTCCACCCCATGGCGGCCGTCCAGACCGAATATTCGCCCTGGACCAGGAATGTGGAACTGGGGGTGCTTGAAACGACACGCGCCTTGGGGATCGCGCTGGTCGCCTTCTCACCCCTTGCGCGCGGCGCGCTGGGTGGTGAATTGCGAGACGTGGAAACATTGACGGAAAAGGATCTGCGCCGGTCGCATCCTCGCTTCTCCGCTGAAAACTGGATTCATAATCGCAGGCTTATCGATCGTTTCGATCACCTGGCTGCAGAGGCGGGGGTGACGCCTGCACAATTATCCCTGGCTTGGGTTCTCTCGCGCGCCAGCCACGTCCATGCCATTCCCGGCACCCGGTCGCGCGCCCATTTCGATCAGAACCATGCGGCAAATGACGTGATCGTGCCAACCGACATTCTGGAACGCGTGAGTGCGCTCATCAATCAGGGCAGCGTTGCCGGCCACCGCTACCCGCAAGTGATGCGCGGCACGATCGATACTGAGGATTTCGATCAGCCGAGCCTTTGATCCGAACTGGCTGTCGCTCGTTCGAAATTGCGTCCATTGTTACCGGCGCGCCGCCCTGCCTATGAACGGGACGGTGCCGCTTACGTTGTCTTGGCCCCTCAATCCACTCGGCGGGCAAACCAGATGTGGTGGAACTCGTCCTTGCTGCCTGTGAACGCCGGAACGCCCCGCTCTTCGACCTCGAAGCCGGCGTCTTCAAGACTGATGCCGAAGTCCGCGGCGGGATAGGCCGACCATATCGCCAGCATTCCTCCGCACTTCAGCGCGGCATGGGCGGAGCGCAGGCCCCAGTTGGAGTAGAGTCGCTCGTTCTCAAGCTGGATCATGCCATCCGGGCCGTTGTCGACATCGAGCAGGATCGCGTCAAACCGATCGGTGGATGAGGCCAGGACGTCATGCACGTCGCTGACTTCGATGGTGAGGCGCGGATCGGACAGATGATCGCGGAAGATGTGTGCCAGCGGACCTCCGGCCCAGGCAACCACCTTGGGCACGAGTTCGGCGACGGTGATCGACGACCGATCGGACCATGCCTTCAGGGCAGCGCCCAGCGTGAAACCCATGCCCAGTCCGCCGATCAGCACGTTGCCGTCACGACCGCCCAGCCGCTGGCATGTCATCGTCGCCAGCGCCTCTTCGGACACATGGTCGCAGCTTCCCATCAGTTCGTCCGGCCCGAACTGGATGGAGTAGTCGTCGCCGGACCTGAGCAGCCGCAACTGTCCTCCGCCGGGTATCTGTGCGATATCGATAAGTTCTATGGGATCGGGTGAGGATCGGGTGATGCTGCTGACAATCTGGTCCAGAAACGATCCTTCACTTTGGGCCGCGAACGGTCCCTATTTACGGGCCTTGCGTGCGGCATAGCGGGCGTCACGAACGGCCTTGCGTTCCGCTTCCGTCAGGATGGCCGGTTTCCTCGCCGCTGCCTGTTCCGCCTTCTCGCGACGGGCGGCCTTCGCCGCTTCCCGATCGCGCAGCACCGCCTCGCGCTTCTCCTGCGCAGCCGCTTCCTTGGCAAGGCTTCTCGCCAGCCGTTCGGCCTGTTCCGCCTCGCTCAGCGGAGCCTTGGCTCGCAACTGTTCCAGCGCCTTGTTCTTGGCGTCCTTAGCCGCCGCAGTCCTGTCCTGGAAGCCAGGCTATCTATATCCGCGCATGTCGTCCTTCTGTGTTCAACGCCCCACACTCGACCCACTGAGTACCCATGGGATAAGCCCCGAAGCACTTAAACAAGGCAAACACCCTCGGTGTAAGCCCAAAGGCAGTTTCACCAAGATTTTCCGCGCTTTGCTTGTGAAAGGGATGGTGCCGCTTACGTGACTCGAACACGTGACCCTCGCATTACGAATGCGATGCTCTACCAACTGAGCTAAAGCGGCGTCGGGCGGGCAGATAACAGCGGTTGATGGATAGGACAAGCGGGCATTTCACACGCGCGGTGACATTCGCCTGCTGCCGAGGGCGACGGCGCGCCGTCTCTCGGGCGAGTCATTTACCCCTCTTTTACCATCCCCTGCGAAAGTCGGCAAAAGACGCGACTTGCAGGTTTGAGACAGGGGCATTCGGATGGACACGCTGCGGGGGCATGACGCCGCGAACGATCAGGATGATTTCGACTATGCCGACGCGATGGAGGTCGAAGTCCCGCCGGCTGCGGTGTCGGAAGAACGGCGCATGCAGGTCCGCGCCTATAATTATTGGGCGTCGCTGCTGGGCGACCGCGCACTCCCGTCGATAGAGGATCTTTCGCCCGATCAACTGGAAGATTTCGGCCCCTATGCGGTGCTGCTGGACTTCAGTGCCGGGCTGGACAATCCGGCGATCGTCTATCTCGGCGCGGCGCTGCGTCAGGAGTGCGGCGTCGAAGGCCCGATCAACTATATCGACGACGTTCCGGCCCGGTCTCTCCTGTCCCGGCTGACGGACCATTATCTGCAGATCATCGCCAACGAAGCGCCCGTGGGGTTCGAGGCGGAGTTCGTCAACCAGCGCGGCGCGGAGATCATGTATCGCGGCATATTGATGCCCTTCTCGTCCGATGACGAAACCATCGATTTCGTGTTCGGCGTCATCAACTGGAAGGAAGTGGCGAGCCGCAGCGTCTCCGATGCGTTGGAAATGGAGATGAGCGAAGCGCTGCGCACCGCACCTGCGGCGCAAGGCAATGGACCGATCTGGGCGGATGGCCCGTTGGCGCACGGCAGCGATGACGCTGCGATCGACGAGGATGACGACGCGCTTGACCTTGCCGGCATGGAGTGCCCTGCCGATGATGCTTCGCTTGCCGACTGGCTGGCGCTCGCCCGGGATGGCGCCGCGCGGGTGCGCATTTGCGAGGCGCGCAGCCACGCGGCACTCTATCGCGCGGTCAGCCTGTCCTATGACTTTGCCCTCGTCGCGAAGGTGCGCCCCGATGACTATGCCGAGCTGTTGCACGATTATGGCGTGAAGGCGCAGGCGCGCAGCCCCATGACTGCGATCATAAAACTGGTTTTCGGCGCGACCTACGACAAGACGCGCATTACCGAATATGCGACCGCCCTGGATCATGCCATGGGACAGGGGCTGGGCGTCGGCGCTCTGGCGGATTACCTGGCGGCCTACAAGGGCGGTCTGAAGGCGCTGGTGCGCGATGAACGCGCCGCCCGTCGCTCGATGCGGCCCGACCGTCCCGACCGCGGGGAAGCCGCCCGTGCGGTCATCCGCGCCGCCGCCGCGCTCGACCCCACCACGCTGGCCACCGACGATGACGGGCTGGCGATCGTCGTCGCGCGCCGCGAGGCGGATGGAAGCCTGGCGCTCGTCGCCGCCCTGCCCGAAGGGTCGGACCTCGGTCAGAAGGTCATCCTTGCCGCGGCCCGAAGCTGACGTCCTCTTGCAGCATATTCGTCATCACATAATTTCAAGATGATGAAATTTTATTCCATGCGGGGTTGAGCCGGTCCAATCGCGGGCGCATAAGACCGTCCTGAGCCGAGGAGTCGCATGGCGGCGATCCAGCGCCTCCTCCGTTAACGATCGAAGCGGATCGAACCGCACAGAGAGGTGGAGCGAATGACGGCGCTGGCGGAAGCGAAGAACAAGGAAGTCGATACGGGCATTCGCCAAGCACTGGCAGACGCGCTGGAACGGGGCGCTTTGCCCGGTGAGAGCGAGGGACTGGACGAAGCGACGCTGGCGCAGGCCGCCGCTTTCCTTGGCCGCACCGCCAACGACCGCAAGCCCGGCGAGGCCGCCATCGCCATCGAAACGCTGGGCGAAGGGGCCACCGGCCGCTTCATGCGGTTCGCCATTGTCAATGATGACATGCCCTTCCTGGTGGATTCGATCGCCAATGCGCTGGCGGCGGCGGACATCACGATCCACCGGCTGCTTCATCCGGTGCTGTCGGTCGAGCGTGGCGGCGACGGAGCGCTGGCGGCTATCCTGGACGACGATGTTCCGGGCGCGCGCCGGGAATCGATGATCTATATCGAGGCGGATCGCGCCGACGCAAAGGCCCGCCGCGCCATCGAGAAGGCGCTGCAGGAAACGCTGGCCGACGTGCGCGCGGCCGTTACCGACTGGACCAAGATGCAGTCGGCCATGGCCGCGGACGCCGATGCTGTGCCGGATGAGGAAGGCGCGGCGCTGCTGCGCTGGTTCCTGGCTCGTCATTTCACCCAGACCGGCCACGAAATACTGGACCGCACCGGCAAGAGCACGCAGCCGCTGGGGATTTGCACCCGCCATGACCGCCCTTTGATTGCCCCGGCATCGCTCGAGGCGGCCTTCGCCTGGTTCGAGGAAGGCAAGCGCACCCCCCTCATCATCAAGTCCAGCCGCATCTCGCGCGTGCATCGCCATGTGCTGCTCGACCTCATCATCGTGCCGATCCGCGAGGGGCGGGAGGTAAGGGCGCTTTCCATTCACGCCGGCATGTGGACCAGTTCCGGCCTTGCTGCGACGCCCGACAAGGTGCCGCTGCTCCGGTCCGCCCTGTCCACGCTCATGGACAAGTTCGGCTTCGATCCGCAGGGTCATGCCGGCAAGACATTGGCACATGCCCTGACCGCCCTCCCCCACGACATCACCGTCGGGTTCGACCGCGAGACGCTGGAACGGCTGGCGCTGACCTTCATGTCGCTGACGGATCGGCCGCGCCCCAAGCTGGCGCTGGCGACCAGTGCGCTGGCGCGTCATCTGTACGCCTTCGTCTGGTTGCCGCGTGACGAACTGTCGACCGCGCGCCGCGTCGCCGTGCAGGACATGCTGGCTGAGGCGGCGAAGGGACCGGTGCTCAGCTGGTCCATCGCGCTGGAAGAAGGTGGCCTTGCGCTGCTTCGCATCACGCTTGACCTGCGCGAAGGCGGCATCGTGCCGGATGCCGCCATGCTCGACCGCCAGTTGCAACAGATGGTGCGCGGCTGGGTTCCGGCGGTCGAGGAAGCACTGGCCGAAAGCGAAGAAGGCGGCCGCGCGGCAGCGCTGGCGCAGCGCTTCGCGCCCGGCTTCCCGCTGGCCTACCGCAACGGCGCGGGTCCGGCCGAAGCGGCGATCGACATCCGCCTGATCCACGGCCTTTCGGGTGAAGCGGACAAGTCGATCCGCATCTACCGCAATGCAGAAGATAGCGGCGAACGGCTCCGCCTCAAACTCTACAGCCATGCCACGGTCGCGCTGTCCGAAGTGGTGCCGGTGTTCGAGAATTTCGGCTTCCGGGTCATCGAGGAGATGACCACGGCGCTCGACGGCGGCGCGCTCGGCCATGTGCAGCGCTTCGTGCTCGAACTGCCGGCCGGAGCCGACGCGCAGGCGGTGGTCGATCGTGCATCCATCGTCACCGAAGCGATCGCTCAGGTGGTGGAAGGGCGCGCCGAGAATGACCGGTTCAACGAACTGATCGTGACGGCGGGCCTTGCTCCCCGATCGGTCGTGTTGTTCCGTGCGCTCTATCGCTATCTCCGCCAGACCGGCGTCGCCTATGGCATGGCGACCTTTGCCGAAACGCTCCGCAAGGCGCAGGATGTGGCCGCAAACCTCGTCACGCTGTTCGAAGCGCTGCACGACCCGGCGGCGCAGGACGGCGCGGCCGAACGGGCCGCCGAGGCGCAGGCTGCGATCGACGCGGGGCTGGAACAAGTCACGGCCATAGACGAGGATCGCGTGCTGCGCCTGTTGCGCGCGGTGATCACGGCGACGCTGCGTACCAACTTCTTCGGCAAGGCGGCGGCAGAGGCGCTGGCTTTCAAGCTCGACAGCGCGCAGGTGCCCGGCCTTCCGGCGCCCCTGCCCTGGCGCGAAATCTGGGTCTATTCGCCGCGGGTCGAAGGCATTCACCTGCGCGCCGGCCCCGTCGCGCGGGGCGGCCTGCGCTGGTCGGATCGGCGCGACGACTTCCGCACTGAAATTCTCGGTCTGATGAAGGCGCAGCGGGTGAAGAACGCGGTCATCGTTCCGACCGGCGCGAAGGGTGGTTTCTACCCCAAGCAACTGCCCAATCCGCAGGTCGATCGTGACGCCTGGTTGGCGGAAGGCACGGAAAGCTACCGCATCTTCATCCGCGCGCTGCTGTCGATCACCGACAACATCGTCAAGAACAAGGTGAAGCATCCGGCAGAAGTCATGGTGCATGACGGCGAAGACCCCTATTTCGTCGTCGCGGCGGACAAGGGCACGGCGACCTTTTCCGACGTCGCCAATGCCATCGCGCTGGATCGCGACTTCTGGCTGGGCGACGCCTTCGCCAGCGGCGGATCCAACGGCTACGACCATAAGGCGATGGGCATTACCGCGCGCGGCGCATGGATCAGCGTCCAGCGCCATTTCGCTGAAATGGGCGTCGATGTTCAGAGGGAACCGGTCAGCGTCGTTGGTTGCGGCGACATGTCGGGCGATGTGTTCGGCAACGGCATGCTGCTCAGCAAGGCGATCAAGCTGGTCGCCGCCTTCGATCATCGCCACATCTTCTTCGATCCATCGCCCGATCCGGCAAAGAGCTGGGCGGAACGCAACCGCATGTTCCAGCTGCCCCGGTCGAGCTGGGACGATTATGACAAGTCGCTGATTTCCAACGGTGGCGGCGTGTTCCCGCGCAGCCTGAAGCGCATCACGCTGACGCCCGAAATGCAGGCGATGCTGGGGGTGAGCGACACGGAAATGGAGCCCGCCGCGCTTATTTCCGCCATCCTCATGGCTCCAGCCGACCTGCTCTGGTTCGGGGGCATCGGCACCTATGTGAAGGCGGCGTCGCAGAGCCACGGCGATGTCGGCGATCCCGCGAACGACCGGCTGCGCGTAAATGCCGAGCAGTTGCGGGTCAAGGTGGTCGGCGAAGGCGCGAACCTTGGCGTGACGCAGGCGGGGCGCATCGCCTTTTCGTTGAAGGGCGGCCGCGTCAACACCGACTTCATCGACAACAGCGCCGGCGTCGATTGTTCGGACAATGAGGTGAACATCAAGATCGCGCTCAACAAGGAAATGGCGGAAGGCCGCCTGCCCTTCGAGGCGCGCAACGCCTTGCTCGTCAGCATGACCGATGCGGTCGCGGACATCGTGCTGGAGGACAACCGGCTTCAGGCACTCGGCCTTTCCATCGCGGAAGCCGGTGGGGCCGCGAGCCTTGCCTCCTATGTCCGTCTGATCGAGACGTTCGAGGAAAGCGGCCGACTGGACCGTCAGGTCGAAGGACTGGCCGCGAACGATCAGTTGTTGCGGCGCGCGCAGGACGGCCAGGGCCTCACCCGGCCCGAACTCGCCGTCCTGCTGTCCACCGCCAAGCTGGCGCTGCAGGATGCGATCGAACATGGCGATCTGGGCAATGACGAGAGCATGACCGCCGAGCTGATGGCAGCTTTCCCCCGCGCCATGCAGGACGAGGAAGCGAACGCGATCGCCAGCCATGCGCTGCGCAAGGAGATCATAGCCACCAAGGTTGCGAACCGCATCGTTAACCGGCTCGGCCTCATCCACCCGTTCGAACTGGCGGAGGAGGAAGGCTGCTCGCTCGCCGACCTCGCCTGCGCCTTCCTGATTGCGGAACGCCTCTATGATATTGGCGCGCTGTGGGCAGACATCGACGCGGCCGACATGTCAGAAGCGGCGCGCCTCGCGCTGTTCGGCGACATCGCTGACGGAATGCGTGCGCAGATCGCCGACATCCTGCGCGCCCTGCCCGCCGGCACACTGCCGGGCGAGGGGCAGGCGAAGCTGGCAAAAGGCGTGGATTTGCTTGCAGCCCAGGTTGATGATCTTCTGACCGTCGAAGTGCAGCGGCGCACCAACGCGGTGGTCGACCGGCTGCTTGGCCTCGGTGCGCCGGAAGCCTTGGCACTGCGCACGGCCGGCCTGTTCAAGCTCGACGGCGCGGTCGGCATCGCGGCGCTGGCGGCGCGCATGGGCGTCGATGAAATCGCCCTCACCCGCGCCTTCACCCATCTGGGCGAAACCGTCGGCATCGATTGGGTCCAGTCCGCCGCGGCGCGCATGGCGCCCACCGATCCGTGGGAGCGCCTGCTCATATCCGGCGTGGCCCGCGACATGCAGCAGGTGCGGCTCGACTTCCTGGCACAGGGCAAGGACAAGGACGTCGCCACCCATGTCGAAAACTGGTTGCAGGCGAAGGGCGCACGCATCCGGCAGTTCCGCAACCTCATTCAGAGGGCCAAGGCTGCGGCTACGCCCAACGTCGCCATGATGGCCGAGATTGCCGGCCAGGCGCGCGGCCTTTTGGGCCGGTAAGTCCCGAACGCTCCCGCTCCGACGAGCGGGAGCGGCACCGGCTTATTGCGCAGTGCCAGCGTCAGGCTGCGTCACCGGATCGGCATCAGGATCCGGGATCGTCACCTTGGGCGCGCCCTTCTTGCCAGGCGTCGGCAAATCCTCGCCATAGATCGGCACCACCGGGTCCGCCGGCGCGCGACCGTGCAGGGCGTCGATCTCCGCCTGCCGCTGTTTCAGGTACAATTCCTTGTACACGGTATAAGGATCGTCCTGCTTGCGGATTTCCTGGATCGTCTCGTCGAACGCGGCCCGCTCGCCCAGCTGGTTGAGGATGGTCGCGGGGATCACGTAGGAAGGCTTGTTGAACGGCGCGCCGATGGCCATGGGCAGGATGAGCTTGTCCACCGTGTCGCCGATGATGTCGCGCACCGTGGTCGGCCCGACGATCGGCAGATACATATATGGACCGGCGCCGATGCCGTAGAAGCCCAGCGTGTTGGCAAGGCCGTTGTTCCGGTGTGGCAGGAAGAAGGGCTTGCGCTTCGCCACGTCGAACAGACCGAAAACGCCAAGGGTCGTGTTGACGCCAAACCGTCCTACAGTTTCGAAGGCTTTACCGGGCTTGAACTGAAGCAGATAGGCGGCGGCCACGATCGGTTCGCCGATGTTCGAGAAAAAGTTGCGCAGCCCCTTGCGCACCGGTCGGGGCAGGCCCTTGTTATAAGCCTTGGCGACGGGCTCGATCACGGCCTTGTCGACTGACTGCACCGCCTCAAAGCTCTTGGCATTGATCTCTTCGAGCGGATCCCCCTTCGGCGCGCCCTTGTCACCGGTTACGACGATGTCCGGGCCTGCTGCGGCCTGCCCCGAAGCTGCCGCGGGGGGGCTAGTGGGGGGCTGCTGCGCCGTCGAGGACGGGGGAAGCGTTTGCACGACGGGTGGCGGAGCAGCAGCTTCAGCGCCCGCCTCCGCCTGCGCACCCATCAACATCATTCCTGCGGCGACGGCCGGCACAATCA
Organism: Sphingobium sp.; assembly: GCA_013911745.1. Taxonomy (GTDB): domain Bacteria; phylum Pseudomonadota; class Alphaproteobacteria; order Sphingomonadales; family Sphingomonadaceae; genus Sphingobium; species Sphingobium olei. The sequence continues at coordinate 49,124 of JACESO010000008.1, forward strand.
TAGTCTATCCTTCGTATAGACCGCCGCCCCCACGCGGTGGATCAAC